>PWVE01000212.1 GCA_003562335.1 PVC group bacterium | reverse complement strand
GTGTTCCCGACAAAATGATCAACTTGATAATAGGTGGTCATAATCAACTCCTGCTCATACCTGGCAAGGCTTGTTGTAAATCGGCGATGAGATCGGCGGCGGCCTCGAGCCCTACCGACAGGCGAACCAAGCCGTCGGTGATGCCGCGGCGGTGCCGTTCCGCGGGCGGCATGGCGGCGTGCGACATGGTGGCCGGGTATGACAGAATCGATTCGACGCCGCCCAGACTTACTGCAACCAATGGTAATTTCACCCGCTTGAGCAGCTCCACGGCCGTGGGTTGATCCGCGCATTCAAAGGAAACCACCGCCCCGGGGCCGCTGGCTTGTTGGCGATGCAAGTCATACCCCGGATGTTCCGGTAAACCCGGATAAAACACTTGGCGCACGGCGGGGTGTGCGTGCAAGTATTGCGCGATGGCCAGCGCGCTGTCTTGCTGCGCGTCCATGCGTGCAGCCAGCGTCTTGATCCCGCGCAACGTCAGCCACGCGTCCTGTGGTCCCAGCACGGCGCCGAACGTGTTCTGAATGGCTTTCAACCGGCGGCCGATGGTCGCGTCACGCGTCACCACCAATCCGGCCAAGACATCGCTGTGCCCGCCCAGAAATTTGGTGGCACTGTGAATAACCACGTCAAAACCGAAATCGATGGGCCGCTGCAGGTAGGGCGACATAAACGTATTGTCGATGATGGACAGCAATTCGTGTTCGCGGGCAATGTCCATCATTGCTTGCAGGTCGGTGATTTGCTGCAACGGGTTGGCCGGTGTTTCCACGAACAAGGCGCGGGTGTTGGGGCGCACGGCCGCCCGCACGCCGTCGGGCTGTGTCATGTCCACAAAGGTCGTCCGCACTTGCCAACGCTTGAACAGCGTGGTCAAGGCGCGGTAGGTACCGCCGTAAATATCGTCGCTCACCACGATATGATCGCCCGGCTGCAACAGCAGCAGCACGGACGAGGTGGCGGCCATGCCGGAGGCGAAGGCCAGTCCCACCGCGCCGCCTTCCAAGGCGGCCATGGTTTCCTCCAGCGCCGATCGCGTTGGATTCGCGCTACGCGCATATTCGTACGCCCCGCTGTGTAGCGGGTCCTCCTGATGATACGTCGAGGCCTGGTGCACGGGGATGCTGGACCCGCCGGTATAGGGATCGCGGTCAGGGCCGCCATGCAGTAAAAGGGTGCGCGGCTTCATAGGACCCGTTCCAAATCAGCAATCAAATCATCCACCTCTTCCGTCCCGACCGAAAGCCGTAGCAACCGGTTGTCGATGCCGAGCTTTTGCAATAGCGCGGGGGCCATATCAGCGTGGGTCTGCACCAGTGGGTAGGTAATCAGCGATTCCACCCCGCCCAGGCTTTCTGCAAACAGAAACGTTTCAACCCCTTCCAGGATGGCGGGGACGCGCTCCGGGTCCTGCACCGCAAAGGCGCACATGGCGCCCGTACCGGAGCCCGTCTTTTGCAGCACGGCATAACCGGGATGATCGGGTAAACCGGGATAATAGACACGGTCCACGCGCGGATGGGCCGCTAACCATTCAGCCAACCTCCGCGCATTCTGCTGCTGACGCTCAAGGCGTAGCGGCAAGGTTTTCAAGCCGCGCAAAATGAGCCAGGCATCCATCGGCCCCACAATGGCCCCAATAGCATTCTGGAAAAACCCGATGCGTTCGCTTAAAGCCGGCGTGCTGGTAACCACCGCGCCGGCCACCACATCGTTGTGCCCCGCTAAGTATTTACTGGCGCTATAAACCACCAAGTCCGCCCCCCATTCCAGTGGTCGCTGGCTGCACGGGGTGAGAAAGGTGTTGTCCACCACCAACCACACGTCGCGCGCCCGTGCACATTCCGCCAAGGCCGCGATATCCGCCACTTTCAATAACGGGTTGGTGGGCGATTCGACGAAAAGCAATCGCACTTGCGGGTCTTCCAGCGCGCGGCGTACCGCGTCGGTATCGGAGGTGTCGACCGCTATAGATTCCACGCCACGCCGTCGCGTGATCTGGTCGAACAAGCGATACGTCCCGCCGTACAAATCCTCTGTCACCACCATCCGTTCGCCTGCGGCCAGCAGGTGGGTGACCGCATCCACCGCTGCCAGCCCCGAGGCAAACGCAAAGGCCGCATCGCCGCCTTCCACTTGTGCCAGGGTGGTTTCCAGTGCTTGGCGCGTGGGATTGGCGGTGCGGGAGTAATCAAAACCCGTCGATTGGCCCAAGGCCGGATGCGCGAAGGTGGCCGTCTGGTAGATCGGCATCGACACCGCACCGGTACGAGGATCCCCCCGACTGCCCGCCTGGGCCAAAGTGGTAGCGATTGATTGCAGACGTTTCACGTGTTACCCCTAACAGTGATTACGAGTCGTATCCGTTGCGATGGATTAGGGCTGCTCGAACAAAATGGTTGAGAGATAGCGTTCGGCCAGGTCCGGCAGCACGACTACGATCGTCTTGTCGGCAAACTCATCCTCGCGCGCCAACCGGGCGGCGACGGCACCAGCCGCCCCACAGGAAATACCGACCAGCAAACCCTCTTCCTCTACCAAGCGCCGTGCAAAGGCAATTGCTTCCTCGCTGGAAACCGTTTCCACGCGGTCGACCAAAGACAAATCGAGCGTGTTGGGGATGAACCCGGCCCCGATCCCTTGGATCTTGTGGGGGCCGGGTTTCACTTCCTCACCCGCTAACGTCTGGCTAATTACAGGACTCTCTTCCGGTTCCACCGCTACTGACAGGATTGATTTCCCTTTCGTTTCCTTGATGTAGCGCGATACGCCGGTAATCGTTCCGCCCGTACCCACGCCCGCGACCAGCACATCGATTTCCCCGTCGGTATCGTCCCATATTTCCGGTCCCGTGGTCTTCTCGTGGATGGCCGGGTTGGCCGGATTATTAAATTGCTGCGGCATAAACCATCGTTTCGGATCCGACTCCTGCAATTCCTGCGCTTTGGCGATGGCACCTTTCATGCCCTGCGGGCCGGGCGTCAGCACCAAGTTCGCACCCAACGCTGCCAGCACGCGGCGCCGCTCCAAACTCATCGTCTCCGGCATCGTCAGCGTCAACTTATACCCGCGCGCCGCCGCCACAAACGCCAAGGCAATGCCGGTATTGCCACTGGTCGGTTCCAGAATTTCCATGCCCGCCTTCAGCGCACCGCGCTCTTCAGCGTCCCAAATCATATTGGCCCCGATACGGCACTTCACCGAAAAGGCGGGGTTACGGCCCTCGATTTTAGCCAGCACCCGTGCCTTGGCCCCGTCCAGCACATGATTTAACTGAACCAACGGTGTGTTTCCAATCGACTGCGAATTATCTTTATAAATGCGTGCCATGACATGCTCCTTTATTAACTACATAATCTCTATCGGACTACTAAACTATTAAATATCTGGCGGTATGTCAACCGCTTATTGCGTGATTTTATCAATTGGTCCCGGAAGGCTCGATGATTACGCGAAACCCGACATCGTAGACGCGTTGCCACGGTTGATAGCCCCACCGCCATGAAGAGGTTGCCCGTTGAGGTCTGTTATACCACGACCCGCCGCGCACCACGCGGCGCTCCATGGAAGCCCGGTCATGGCCAGCCGCGTGAGGGCCAGGGGATTCCGAGTAGATCGTGCGGGTCCATTCGGACACGTTGCCGTGCATATCGTGCAACCCCCATGGATTTGGCTTATAGCTGCCGACGGGCGCCGAGACCCTGAACCCGTCGTCCTGGGCTGAAATCGCCGGCCGCCAGACGGGGACGGCCCCGGAAGGCAATCCAAAGTCGATCGTCAACACCTCTTCCAGATTGGCATCGGCGAGATTGGCGTATTGAGCGAAACGGTCGCTATCAGCCCCATACCAATGGGGCGTCTGCGTTCCTGCGCGGCAAGCCCACTCCCACTGCACCTCGGTCGGCAGCGACACCTTCAGTCCCGTTTTCTCCGAAAGCCATGCGCAGAACGCAAGCGCCTGATCGTAGGATACGCGAGCGACCGGTTGCCGCGGCTCATTCAGGGCCCAACCGCGTGATGGCTCGCAAAACTGAAGAAAATCGCCGTGTTCGAGCCGGCTGTCGTGCGTGGGATCGAAGACGGCAAACTGCTCATTCGAGACCTCATACTTGCCCATCCAAAAAGGGGCCTCAATGGTTTGTTGGCTGAGGGGGCTCTCATTGGCGTATCCATTGAGATCACCCATTACGAAGCGGCCGGCGGGGATGGCGACGTATTCCATCTCCACTCCATCAGCCAGCTCGATGACCTTGCGCTCCAGCCCGCTCTCCGCCTGCATGCGTCGCGCTTGGTCGGCGTCGAATCCCCACTCCACATCCGCCTTCGGGTCCGCGCCGGTCGCCAGCGGCTCCGGCAAAAAGGACTCAATCAACTGGCGCTGAAGTTCGCCCACAAACTCCTCGTCGTCGCTCCGCCCGGCATAGCGCTTGAGCATCTCCAAGCGGCGCTGACGCTGATGCGATACCTTGGCATCCCCCAACATGCCGGTCCAGCTCCCGTGATAGGGGGTCCCCAGATCGATCCAGGTGTTGAGTCGGCTTTTGGCCTCCGCGGAAAGCACCACCTGGTGATGTCCCTTGTCCAGCATTTGTATAAGCTCAGTGGTTCCGGCGTGAAACTCATAAGGCGGCAGCAGATGCATATCGCTCTCAATCGTCGGGCTCCGCACAAACCGCCGGAGGGCAAGATAAGCGGGCGAGAAAAGCGAGCCCTCGCGGTAGCCGCGTGCGCCTATATCAGCCTGAACCGGTGCCCTGGCGCGCAGGTCGGGCTTAGGCGCGTCCGGGCCGCCGTCGTGACAGGATATGCAGTACCGGTCAAGCACCGGCTGGACCTCGCGTTCAAAGCAGAATCCCCGTGTGGGACCGAACCAGGGCTTGATGGCCTGCGGCGGGCGCAGACTGGCCATGCGCCCCGCAGGCGGTGGCGGTGCCGTATTTTGCGAATCATGGCAACCGATGCAGGATAGGACCTCGCCCGGCATGGCCGTCGCCCAGCTGCGCATCAACGCCATCGCGCGCCCGTCCGCGTCCAGCGGCTGAATCGAAATCGGCGTGTTTGCGGGGACCGTGAACATCGCCGAGCCGTCCGGCTCGACATCGACCGTTCCCAGCACGCGTTTAATGTCCCAGGGCCCGTCCATGCCAACCCGGTTCACCTGTCCGCCCATTCCGTGGTAGGCGAACTGGTACGTAAAAAGTCGAACCTGCTTCACCTCGCCACGCGGAACGCCCTGCAGGCCGTCGCCGGCATAGATGTCCGCTATGAACATCGTCGCGGTCTGCGCGTCCTCATCAACCCTGGAGGGGATGACCGGGGGACGCGGCCGGGCCTTGAGCGGGGTTGGTTCGAACAGCACATAATCCGGCTCCGCCCGCAGCAAAAGCATGTTGTCGTAGATGTCCACCAGATAGATGCCCCATTCCGCGTCCGGCGTCGGTTTGGCGGAAACAATGAAGTGCTTTTCGCTCAGCGGGTAGGGGTGCAGGAATTTGGGCCACGAGTGGTCGACCAGATAATCTTCGAACACGGGTTCAACCTTTTCGCCATAGCCAGGGATGCGCTGCACGACGCCGTCGGCTTCAAAGCGTCCGCGCGCCGGGTCAAACACCACCAGCTCGCCCATACGCGGAACGCCGTGGTGGCCGCCGACGATGCCCACGACTTTGGTGGGATGGCCCGGTATAGGGCGCGCATAGAAAATCGAATTGGGCCAATAGGAGTTGCTACCGTAATATTCGCGCTGATTGGTGCCGTCGGGGTTCATGGTGAAGAGCAGGCGTGATGCAAAATGAGGAATGTCCGAGTATTCCCAGCGCTGATACAGAATGTGTCCGAAATTCATCACCGCCGGATTCCAGTTATGATCCTGATCAAAAGTCAGCCGCCTGATATTTCCGCGCGCGCGTTCGTAGAGGAAGAGGTTGGCCACATGCGAGGCGCCGCGAACACAGGGGACACCGATGAAGGGCGCGGTCGAGCTGAAGATAACGTCGCCACTGGGCAGATAGCAGCCCTCATAGTTGTCGACGTCGTCGTCGGGGATGAGCGCCATCTCACTCAGGTTGGAGCCGTCGATAGCGATCTCGTGAATCTGCCAGCGCCGGTTATCGCCCGGCATGGAGAACATAAGTTTATCGGCCTCAAAATGCAGTTCGAGGTCGCCGACAAACGCACCGTTTTCAGGGCGGTATATTCGCCGCAAAGGCGCGCCCGGCTCCCGGATGGACATGAGCGCGATCTCATTGTCCCATCCGTAACGGTCCAGCGAAGAATTACCCTCCCAATTCTGGGGCAGGCCAAGGTTGCTGCGGACCCCGCGCCTGACAATGATTAGATCGTCAAAATCGATGTACGGGTTGTCCATCAAAATGCGGCGCTGCAAATCCAGCAACGCGGCGGCCTGACCGCGCGCCTCCGCGCTCCCGGCGTCAAGTCCGTCCCCGATCGATTCGATATCATGCGCGAAAGACCGCAGCTCCTCAAGGTACGCCTCACCGTGCGCATAGTCGTCCGGGTAACGGTTCATAAAACCGCGCACGGCTCTTTGGAGCGCCGCGATATTGACGGTGTCAAACTGCTGGCGGATAGCCGCGCTATCCTCGTCCCCCGCCGACGCGACACCCTGGGCCACGCCTGCCAGGTGGAGCCAGGCCAAAGCCGTCACCACTAGAGCGCAACCCAAACGCCGGGAAATGGATCGCATATACAAGGGGCAAAAATGGTTTCGGGGGCGGCTGCTCGTACGGGGTCGCATGCGCTGATCCAGGATGAATGATCTTAGTTCCTTCAAAGTAAAAGGGTGGCAAAGTCGCAGGTGGCCGTCAAGTATCATCCCCCTTCCGCCCAGGGCAAACGCATCTAAATTATGGTGATAAATGACGAAATACCCAAACACCCACGTGTCCGCCGTAGCCGCTTCGGCGAAGGAGGAAGTCCGAAAGAAGCCCGAAGTTCGAATAGGCAAGCCGCACTATGCGTGAATGCGGGAT
>PWVE01000179.1 GCA_003562335.1 PVC group bacterium | reverse complement strand
TTCAGCGGCAAAAAGGGTGATATGCATGAGGGGGGCATCCGTGTTCCGTTTCTCTTTTTCATGACCAGCCTGCCGCTGTGCGTGCAGGACAGGTGCTGGACGATCCCGTAATCTCACTGGACATTCTACCGACATCCCTGGCGGCTGCGGGAGTGGAGGTTTCCCCCATCCATGATGGTGCCAATCTTCTTCCCTGGCTCAAAGGCCGGGAAGAAAACCCGAATGACACTCTTTACTGGTCCTGGCGGTGCCTTTCGGCCATCCGGATTGGGACGCTCAAGGAGACCCGCAGCCACGCTGATGTGCAGGCCACCGACGGAACCGTTGTTCCAGCGCATATTTTTGCCGATCTGGCCGTCAATCCGCGTGAGCTTCCCTCCAAAGCACTGGAATCTGCCGAGAAAAGAGCAATGCTATCTGAAAAATTGGATAAATGGCTTGAGCAAGTTCAAACCGAACAAGAAAAACTGAAACCTGAGTAAAAAATGAATAACCAAATCACAAATACCAGCCTCTTGCTTGGGGGACTCTGCCTGTCAACGACCCTTTATGCGGAACGTCCAAACATCCTCTTTATTCTTTCCGATGATCAGGGCTTTGCCGAACTGGGGGCCTACGGGGATTTTGCCGACCCGGATATTTTGCAGGCCAAGCATATCGAACAATTGCGAAAGATCACGGAAGTTTCCCGCACAGAGGCCCCGGTTGAAGTGGCGGTGGCCGCCGCAAGACGGAGCACGCCGAATATTGACAGTTTGGCCGCCGAAGGGGTTCGTTTTACCTCCTTTTATGCGGCGCCGACTTGTTCGCCCTCCCGGGCCGCGCTGATGACCGCGCGCTACCCGCAACGCTACGGAGTCTATTCCAATGATGATGTGGAGGAGCCCCTGGGGTATGGTCTCCCCGTTAAGGCGGATATCCTGGTCAGGCACTTCCAGGAAAATGGCTATCGCACCGGTATGTCTGGAAAGTGGCATCTGGGATCGGACGAAGGGCAACACCCCAACGATGTGGGCTTCGAGTATTTCTTTGGGTTTGATCGCGCTTTTACCGATCCCTACGGCTCCGAGATCCTCTACCGCAACCGCACCAATGTGCCAGCGAAAGGCTGGGTGGAGGACCAGATTTCCGATGAAGCGGTGAATTTTTTAAAGGAAATTGAAAATGATCCGCGCCCCTTTTTCCTCTATGTCGCCTACAGTGTTCCACGGGACTCCACTTTGCGCCCGCCCGAGCATTATGTTGAGGCCATCCAAAGCGGTTCAGAGATCATTGATGTTCATTTTGGGACCATCTACGGAATGGACACAGGAATTGGTAGGATTCTGGATCAATTGAAGGCGTCAGGACAATTTGAGAATACCCTTATTTTCTTTGCGACAGATAACGGAAAAGCCCAAGGCCCTTATCACCATGGTTTCCGGATTACTGAAACGCAAAGTCATCTGGTCCCCATTCCGGGGAATGGTCCCTTGCGCGGATGCAAGTGGACGATCTGGGATGGAGGGGTCAGAGTTCCGTTTATCGCAAGGTTGCCAGGCGGAGCCCAGGGGGCGACTTCAAATGCGTTGCAATCCATTATGGATGTACTGCCAACTGCATTCGAGTTCGCTGGAATTGAGGTGGAAGAGACGTCTCATTGGGATGGCGAAAGCTTCCTGGCAACCTTGAATGACCCCTCTCAAAGCAATGAAGACCGTATCATTTTTTGGGCGGCAGATGCTTTGGAGCCTTATGGTGATTTTCATGAAGAGCATCAGCAGCTACGTCAGGACTTCATCAAAAAAAGGCAGCACAACCCTCATCCCGTCCGGTCAGGAAATTTTCCGGCGACCTTTTATGTGAGGACCGTGGATTGGAAATTAATGGGTTGGGGGGATACGCGTCCTGTATTGGTTAATATTCAGGATGACATCAGTGAGCTACACGATGTTTCCGAACAACATCCCGAGGTCACCCGTGCGCTATCGGCGGCCTTTGCCGAATGGATGGCGGACCTGCCCGATCCCTTGGTATTCCCCAATTCCCAATTCGACGCACTCAGACGAATTCGTTAATGGGCTGGACGCACGTGCCGTCCGGCGATTTCAGCGAAGACATCTCAGAATCGCGCCAGCCACCGTCGCGTTGGGAACGGATTCAAAGGCGACGCGGCCTGGCGGGAAACGAGATTTTTCAACTACGCTTCCGCCTTCGCCGAAGACGGGCAACGGCGCGACAGACCGCTCCGCTCCTAAAGAACTGTCGGTGACTGGCGAAGACGCAGATGTCTCGACTTCGCTTCGCTACGCTCGACATGACAACATCTTACAATGATTCCGTTCCTGTCCACAAGCCAATCCGGGGGATTGAATTTCACCACGTTTCTTTTCAGCCTCTATTCACGCACCTTCCCCGCAGCGCAATCGGCTCAAGCCCGCCACCTTGCCTTTCCAACCTCATCTGTGTAGATAAGCACGACTGTCAATAGTTGACCTACCCGACCCGGCGGACCCGGGAGAACAGGTACTGTCAAAAGTTTTATAAAAAGGTGAATGGGTTGACGACTACGGAGTACGGGGAGATCTCCTTGAATCCGTCCACCGTAGTCGTCGCCGTAGTCGTCCACCGAAATGGACGAAAACAGAACAGGAGCAAGAAATGAGCAAACGCGCGTACTACTTCACCCAATGTCTTCTGTTTTCATATCTGGCCGTCGGTGCCTTTACCGCCTATGCCCAGAATGGCACGTTTTTTGAGAAACCGCACCGCAGTGAGGTTCAGATGGTCGTGGACGGCTTTCTGTATATTGATACGGCGGATTTTGCTGATTACGGCGGTTGGCGCATGGATACGCAGTTCGTCCACTTGATGGGCTCGCCCTATCTTCTAGCTACGGGAATTGGCACCCCGGTGGAAGACGCCACCACCACCTTCAACAACCCCAAAGCAGGCACCTATCATGTGTGGGTGCGGGCGCGAAACTGGGTGCCCGACTATGCGCCGGGCCGCTTTCAAGTTAAGGTAAACCAAGTGGCCCTTGGTCATGTATTTGGTGCGGCGGAGACGGGAGAGTGGACGTGGGAACGTGGTGGAACGGTCCAGCTGGATGAGGGCCCAGTAGAGTTGGCGTTGCATGACCTGACCGGCTACTACGGCCGGTGTGCGGCCATTCTGTTTACCACCGACGAGGATTACGTGCCCCCGGAATGCAGGGAAGCGGTGTGTGAAGAGCGTGCTCGTCTGTTGGGGCTACCCCTTGAGCCTGCTTTTGCGGGCGAGTTTGATGTGATCGTTGTGGGCGCAGGCCCCGCCGGATCGCCAGCGGCCATCGCCGCCGCGCGCATGGGTGCCAAAACCGCATTGATTCAGAACCGTCCGACCCTGGGCGGCAACGCGAGCATAGAACTTGGCGTGGGTATGACAGGGGCCGGAGGACCGCACGCTGGCTGGCGTGAAACCGGCATTGTCGAGGAAGCAGAGCGTATCCGGATGGCCCGGGGCGAACATCATTATTCCTATGCCTTCCAGCAACTCTCCGAGGCCGAGGAGAATCTAACCGTATTTTTCAACCAGCATGTCTTTGACGCGATCATGGAAGACGAAGCGCACATCAAAGGGGTCAAGGCGGTAAGCACGCTAACGGGCGCAATTACCGAGTATCATGGAACCATGTTTATTGACTGTACCGGCGATGGCTGGCTGGGCTACTTTGCCGGGGCGCACTATCGGCACGGACGGGAAGCGCGGTCGGAATTCGGGGAGAGCCTAGCCCCCGAAGAGGCCGGCGATATCACCATGTCCGGCTGCCTTATGGGCGACGGCTTGCGCACCCAGACGGCATTTCGCTCAAAAGATACCGGCCAACCCGTGTCGTTTACCCGTCCCCCCTGGGCCAAGGAAATCACCACGCTGGTAAGTCCCGGCAGAGATTATGGCTCCAATTACAACGTGGGCTTGTGGTGGATGGAACGTCCGGGCCATTTCGACAGCATCTGGGAAGCGGAGGAAGCCCGGGATGAATTGATCAAGGTAACCTTCAGCTTTTGGGATTATATAAAGAACAGGAGCCGGGTAAGGGAAGAGGCCAAAAATTACGACCTGGTGACGATTCCGATCATGGAAGCCAAACGGGAGAGCCGTCGACTGGAGGGCGACTACATAATCACGCAGCAAGATTGTGAAACAGGCCGTATGTTCCCGGACCGGATAGCCCATACCGGGTGGAATCTGGATATTCATCATGAGATGGGTATTTACTCGGGAGAAGAAGGCAGCTTCGATTTTTACGAGCGGGTTCCCATTGGGTCGGTCCCCTTCAGAAGCGCCTATTCTCGAAATATTAACAATCTCCTGATGGCCGGTCGTTGTGGCAGCTTTTCACGGGTTGCCCTTGGTAGCCTGCGCATCATGGGTACGCTCGCGGCTATGGGCCAGGCGGCTGGCACGGCGGCAGCTATGTGTATAGAAAAAGACATTATGCCGCGCGACATTTACAACCATCATATCAGGAAACTGCAGCAAACGCTGCTTAAGCACGACCAAACCATCCCCGGCATGAGGAACGAAGATCCTGATGACCTGGCAAGAAACGCTTCGGTCACGGCCTCAAGCACACTCCCGCGTAAGGTGATAAAGCTGGACACAAGTAGCAAGCCGTCTAACATTTCACGCGCGATTCCATTGAACATGACCCGTTCAGCCATACTGCCGGCCGCCGGCTTGGACAGGCTGGATAGCGTGGCCTTCTTCTTTGAATCCACCGCCCCGGTAGCGCGTCAGCTTGCGGTGCAGATTGAAGCGTTGCAAGAGGTGCGCGCAATGGAGGGCGATGGGCTGGGGACATGGACCATGGAAGTTGCCGCAGGCACCAATCAATGGGTGCATCTGCCTGTCGACCTTGCCCTGCCCCCGGATACGGCGTATCTCCGTTTCATCCTGCCGGCAACCGCCAATGTCGGCTGGCCGCTCGTGTCAGAAAGTTATTTCGACGGTGGACGAAGTTATTGGTCTGGCGAGACTATGATTTATCAGGCTGGCGAATTCCATGCCATCGCCGCCACCCCGCCTATCAGCGACGGGATGCTGTACGAACCGCACAACGTGGTTAATGGTTGGACCCGCCTAATTGAGAATCCCGCCAGTTTATGGGCCTCCGACCCGGCAGCGCGTTTTCCGCAGTGGCTGGAGCTTGACTTCGGTGATGCCATCGAACTGAACACGGTACACCTGACGTTCGATACGGACCTGCATGCCCGGCACGGTGCAAAGGATTTACCTGAAGAATGTGTAAAAGCCTACACGCTTTCCGCCTGGAAGGATGGGGCATGGGTGCCGCTGGCAGAAGAAACGGACAACATTCTACGACACCGCATACATAGGTTTGATCCCGTTACCTCCCGGAAAGTGCGCCTGACCATTCATGACACGCACGGTTCGCCCTCCGCCCGCGTATTCGAAGTGCGCGCCTACAATGAATAACTCCGGCTGACAAGGGGGCGTTTACCGCGCGGCGTCGACAAACATCTTGGCGCGTTGCGCGATACTAATATCCGGGTGGTCCTGCAATGCTTCCATGCTGCGCACCATGGTTTTGGACCGGCCGATCCGGCGTTCCAGCAAGCGAAGAACCCGGTGAAGGTCCATAAAGTCGTTCAACCGGGCCAGTTGTTCGGCCATCTGTGCCCACACGTACGGCGGGGCATCATCCATCTGCTCAAAGTACCGGATGATCAAGTCACTGGAGCCCGGATTTTTCCCGATGGCTTTGATCAGCTTTTGGTGGATCCGTTCGGGATCGCTCAAGTCGGCCGTCAGCGCGTCAAGCGCCAGTTGGCTAACGCCCCAGCCGCCTGTTTCCAGCATATTGACGAGTACCTCCGCATAGGGTTGCCCGCCACCCGGTTGATCCTGCAGATGTCGCAGTGCGAACTCCACTTTGCGCGTATCGGAAGATTCCAGGCTGTACACGAGATAGTCGCCATGGAGAAAGGAGCGGGTCTTCTCCTCCAGCGCCTCCACGACATCACCATTTACCCATTGCCACAGGGCCCAGAAGGTATAGGCGGCACCAGGAACCACCACATCCACAAAAGTCATCGCGGTAGCCCCGCTGACTCCGTCCACCTCATCGTCCCCATACACTGGATCCGTTGGGTGGACCACGGCGTTCAAGGGATAGTGGCCCAGGACGGACGATTTATCCTTTAGGGTCGCACTCAATTTTTGGTAATCGTCGGCCGTAAAGGGATCATCGTCATATTTGGTAAGCGGCGACACTCCCGGCGGATATTCGTGTCGCGTGTGATGGCCCAGCGGATCCCAATACAGCACGATCTCCAGCACCTTGCAGACACCTTCTGGACAAATATTTGCCGTCAGCGGCATCCGGTATTCTTGCGGAAACCCTCGTTCATCCACGCGCAGATAGATGGGATAAAGCAGTGGTTCTTCATCTGTCTCAATCGGATTCACAAGCGGCACTTCGAAACGGATTTCCTCCGGACTGACCGGTGCAGAATTGCCCCGCTCCGGCACGGGCGCGCCCGTTGCCGCTTGCCACACCACCAGTGTGGACAGCGTCAATCCGGCCATCCATAATGACAAATTAATCATCTTCATTCCTATCCGTTCCTTCTTGTTGGCTGTTGGAGTCTTGACTACGCTATCAAGTGCACATCCAGATGCAAACGGAAGCGTGTCAGAATTTCGATACCGTCTACCTCCCTTCAAAAGGTGAAATCATATCTACACCACATAGGGGCTATTATCAACATGCGGGAAGTCAAAAGTGTAGGAGCCGATTGCGCTGTTGGGAAGGTGCGTGAATAGAGGCTGGAAAGAGGTTGGTGAATTTTAATCCCCCAGCCGCACGCTCGCCTGCTGTCGCCTTGCCTAATTTCAACAATGGGACGCACGGAGTTTTTCTTTGTGCGCTCCGTGGCTCCGTGAGCAAAAAAAATCCGCTGACCAGAGCGGGCACGGCGGGGCAAAGGGGAAAGCAACTTATTTGAGAAGAGGGTAACCACCAAAATCACTAACGC
>PWVE01000130.1 GCA_003562335.1 PVC group bacterium | reverse complement strand
GACGCATCACGCTGCTGCTGGTGCCCGGCGGCGCGGTCGACAGATCCTTGAAGGCCACGGCCGGCACCTCGATGTGCAAGTCGATCCGATCCAGCAACGGACCGCTGATCTTGCCCATGTAGCGCTCGATCTGCGGCAACGTGCAATGGCAATCCCGCCGAGGGTCGTTGCGGTAACCGCAGGGGCACGGGTTCAGCGCCGCAATCAACATGAACTCTGCTGGAAACGTCGTGCTGTTCAAGGCTCGGGAGATCGTGACCACGCCGTCTTCCAGTGGCTGCCGCAGCACCTCCAGCGTCCGGCGATTGAACTCAGGCAATTCGTCCAAAAACAGCACTCCGTTGTGGCTCAGGCTGATCTCGCCCGGCGTCGGCGTGCTGCCGCCACCGACCAACCCTGCGTCGCTGATCGTGTGATGAGGCGAACGAAAGGGCCGGATGGCCATCAGCGGTTGCCTGGGTTGCAAGCGGCCCAAGGCGCTGTAGATCCGAGTCGTCTCGATGGATTCCGCAGCACCCAGCGTCGGAAGAATCGTCGGCACCCGCTTGGCCAGCATCGTCTTGCCGGACCCGGGCGGGCCGACCATCAACAGATTGTGGCTGATTAGACCTGCTGCGGATATCTTCCGCGAAACACCGAATTCTACCGCACCACGCTGCTTTGTATTACGATGCACGCGATCAGTTTCCCCGGAACTGCATTCCCCATATGAGGTATTGAGAAGGCTCTTAACCATTCGTCACCACCAACGTGATTACCCTGGTTCAGCACCCGAAAGCAGAAGCAATGCTGCCGTAAATCAGCCCACGATCTTCGCCAACAACTTCTTGCCCGCCCGGTTGTCAACGCCCGGGTGGCTTTTCTACCACTTGCGCAACTGTTGCGCATTTCCCCAGGCCACAGTCCGCCTGTCCATGCCGACCAGTCTACCTGGGCATTGCACCCGCTGCAACCATCGGTCAGCTTCTTCCGTTGCCATACCCCTTCACCCCAAACCACGCTTGACGATCCAAATGGCAGCGGCTGTGCGGCCGGACATGTCCAGTTTTCGGAACACTTTTTGCACGTGCTCCTTGGCGGTTTCGATGCTGATGGTCAACGAACGGGCAATCTCTCGGTTGCTCAGACCGTAGGCCAAGTGCCCGAGGACCTGGTACTCGCGGCGAGTCAGCGGTACGTCATCCTCCTGGGGATCAGCCCGCTCCTTCAACAGGGCTCGGATCTGGCTGAATAGCGTGTCCGCTGCCGATTCGCCTCCCGCGACAGCCCGGTGGATCGCAGCAACGTACGCTTCGCCCGGTACGTCCTTCAGCAGAAAATCCACGGCACCCAGGACCACGGCACGAGCCACGTAGCTGGGATTGTCGTGGCCGAAATCATGATCACCTTGGTCGCCGGCGTGTTCTCCCGGATCTGCTCCAAAGCGTCCAGCCCATCCATGTCCGGCATCCGCACGTCCAGCAGCAGTACGTCCGGCTTGTGACGCCTCGTCATCGTGATCGCTTTAGCGACGGTCGCCGCTTCGGCCACGATTTGAATCTCCTTGCCCGCCAACAGCGCAGCCAGTCCTGTGCGGATCACTTCCTGAGCATCCGCCACGCCCAACTTGATCACCATGACTGGCCCCCCGAAAAAGCACATGCAACCATGGCGATTCAGTCCACCAGTAGGTGGTGTATCACCGCTGCACGTTGAACGGCAGTGTGTTGCCCGTTTCCAGCCGACTCGCGCTTAGGCCGGTGTTGTTGGCGGCGCAGATCGTGTAGGATGCATTGGCCCTCCTGCGGGGCTTGTTGTGAGATTGGGGATGCGATGGGAACAAGCAGGATCGCTCAACACGTGTTGCTAGTGACGTTCTGCCTGGTTGGCAGTAGCGGGACACCGGTGCGGGCGGCCGAGGTCCCCAAGACAGTACCGCCACTCGATCCCGCGACGGTCAGTCCGGCGCTGTTCTGCGAGCAGGAAGCCGTCTGGGCTTACATGCTGGTCCATCTACCAGCGGTGGCGAACGCTGTGGTGATGGAGGGGGAGCATCGGGGTTTCATCGACATCCAGGTGTGGCGGCGCGAACGGGACAACCAACCGTATAATGCTCGTGTGCTGGAGAACCATCTTCCGCTGGCCTTCTTCTATACGGCCGATCGATCCTGGAACCCCTATCGTGGACATCCGGCGCTCCGCGCGCGGCTCGAAGCCGTGCTGGATTTCTGGTGCAGCAGCCAGCACGCGGATGGCCGTTTTGCGGAATACGGGCCGGAGAACTGGTCGCTGGCCCCCACCAGCTTCGGCATCAAGATGATGGGCGAAACGCTACGGTTATTGGACGAGTCACAGCGCGCCGGCGGTCCGACCATCGACCCGGCGTTACACCAGCGCACGATCGCAGCGGCCCGCCGGGCCATTGAGGCGTTGCTGACCCACCCGAGTCTCATCGCTCACGGGAAACGGTTCAGCAACCAGTACACCGGGTTTTGGGGCGGTGCCTTGGCATTTCTGAGCGTACATGAGGACAATTCACTACGCAGCCGACTGACCGAACGGGTCCGCGAAGCCCTGCCGGCGTTGAGCAGTCCCGCTGGTTACCATTACGAAAACAATGGATGTGATTGGGCTTACGTTCTGGGCACGCACCGCAACAACGTACGCCACGTGTGGAACTATGCGCGAGCAACGGAGTTGGGCGATCTGATCGTCGCCATGGAGCGGCCTTGGGTCGAATGGTTGGCTTACAACGCAGTCCGCGAGCCGGATGGTTCCTATTTCACGCTCAACCGCGCTATCGAAACCCGTACGGGCGCCGGCGGGTTCGACACGAGGGAGTTGCCGCTGGCCGAGCAGATTCCATCGGCCAGGGCTTTTGCGCCGACCGTCGACGAGCACCGGGCTCAGCTCCAGGCCAGACGGCAACGTCTGTTGGAGACTTGGCCGGATGTCGGGCCGCTGACCAGCTACTCCCCGCACGCTTTTGCCGACCGGCTGGACCGCCACCCGTGGCACCCGACTGCCGCCGAGCGGGCTGCTGCCGTGGCCCAGCTTCCCTACCTGGCACGCGACCGCTTCGCGCATCAGCGTGCGGACGACCGGCATCCGATGAGCAGCACTTTCGTGCGCCGTCCGGACTACTATGCGGCGTTCAACGCTGGCGCCATGGTCGCCGCCATGCAGCGTTATGGTCTCGGCTTGTTATGGAGCCCGAAGATGGGCACGGTGCTTCAGACACAGTCCCGCGACGCAGGCCCTTGGGGAACGGCCCCGGCCGGCGGCAGACTTTTCGAGGCATCGGCCTTTCAACCAGCGATACACGTGGGAGGGCAACCCATCACGATTGAACCGGGTACCAACGATCTACCCGGCGGGGGGGCCGATCAGGTGGTGTTCACGTATCCCTTGGCCGAAAGCGGACAGAAGAGCGTGACCTTTGGCCCCGATCACATTGCCGTCAAGGCGGTTCACCCGGGGGTCTTCACCGAACATCTGCCTTTGTTGATGCGGCCGGATGATGAGCTGGTGATCGAGGCGGACAGTGTGCGGCTGCAGCGTGGGGACCAAATGCTCGTGATCGCATTGACGCCGGATGTCGAGGTCGAAATGGTACGGACCGAGGTACGACATGGCCCTTTCCGCGTTGTGCGGCTGACGCTGACGGCGGCCGAGTCGCTGGACTATCGCCTCGCCTTCCAAACAGTAGCGGATTAACCAGGGGAAGCAGTGCGGTGGATCAACAGTAGATGCCCTCCAGCTAGAACGCTTTCCACTCCCCCAGCTTAAAGGAAGCAGTAACAGCTGCTGATGTAGCAACGGTTGTAGCAGCCGCGATGGATTCGATAGCACCTGTGATTCAGGCAAAACTTGATGGTCTCTTTAGTCAATAACAGGGAAGCAACAGGAGGTTCTATTTTTAATGAAAACAAAATATTCAAGAATTCTGACAACACTCTCTTTGCTAATTATTTTCTGGAGTCCGCCCAAATATGTTTCTGTCACTGGTGTGTCGGGAAGTGATTCTGTGGAGATGAGTTTGAGAATGATTTCCAGACTTGACGAAGAACCGGTTATGGCCGAAATTATAGACATAGTCAATGAAGCAATTGAAAGAGTTGAAGCGGCATATGACCCGGCGCTTAGATATAATATATTTCTGGACCCGAAAATGATGTTACTGCTGAGAGAGGGTAATTGGGAAGGAGCTGGTTATTCCACAAAATTTGAGGCAGTAGCTGATTTTAGTTATCATTTGAATCTCCATTACAGAAGTACCAGAATTCCCGGAGTCACGATTTTAGGTTGGGATGTTGATTCAATTATTGACACCCTGTTTCCCGGAGTCACGATTTTAGGCCGGGATGTTGATTCAATTATTGACACCCTGTTTGATTCTGGTTTAATCGGCGTTGAGGAGACCCTGCAATCAGAAAGAGAGGGTATCCAAAGAGGCGGACTTCACTTAGTAATTAAGCTAGGTCCCGAGCTGGCTGATGATCAACCAACAATTTACAAAATAATCGAAATGATTGAAAATCCCGATCATTTACTGGTGACTCGGATATTAGCTTTAAGGGCACTGGCGGCTGTGGTTGAGGTTAGCCTGCCGGTAGTAATAACCGGTGATGAGCCAGAAATTGTCGAAATCATGGACTGGTTGCACGTACACCTGGAAATATCACGGGAAAGACAAACTAAAGTCCTCTCCAGTATCCGGGGGATTTCAGCCCGGGAGTGGGTGGCGAAAGAAGGCGAAACTCATAATTACACCATTGGTGCTATTGCCGGGACTGATGACTTGGGCCGGGTATTACCGGACTATAAGGAGGTTGGCCCACTCAGGGATGATCGTTATGTTGGAGTATTTTATTTTGTCTGGCACGGAGAGCATACAAGAACTGGTCCTCATAATGTCACAAACATTCTGGAACAGGATCCGACGGCTGTGTATGATATTGATCATCCCTTGTGGGGACCTGTGGCCCATTATCACCACTGGGGAGAACCCTTATTTGGTTATTATTTTTTTAATGATGCGTGGGTCATTCGCCGGCATATTGAAATGTTAACTCTGGCCGGGGCTGACTTTTTAGTTCTAGATACCACGAATCACCGAGTTTACAAAGACAATGTGCTACTTTTGTTAGAAATATTGGAAGAATACCGTCAGCTGGGCTGGAAAGTTCCACAAGTAGCGTTTTATACGAACACAAACGAAGATGTTTTGATTTATTCAGGACCGAGAATTGAAACGATTTATGAGGTGTTTTACAGACCGGGCCTTTATCCGAAACTATGGTTTCGATGGGAAGACAAGCCACTGATTATTGGTCACGAGGCTGAGGTTACAGAAGAAATCAGAGAGTTTTTTACGTTTCGGGAATCACAGTGGCCGACTGAATCGAAGAAAGAGGGGGGATTTCCCTGGATTTGCTTTGAGCGTCCCCAGCGGATTTATTATAATGAACAGGGTGAAAAGGAGGTGATAAGTGTCTCTGTTGCTCAAAATTCTGGAATAATTTTCAGTGATACAGCTTTTTATGGTGTCGGCAGAAACCGGGGGCGCAGCTTTCATCTGGGCAGTCATGATTTAAGTGAAGGTTCAGTTAATTACGGGTATAATTTTCAGGAGCAGTGGGAGTTTGCTCTAAGACATGATCCGCAAATTATTTTTGTGACAAGCTGGAACGAGTGGGTTGCAATGATTATCAGAGGCTCCGAAGAACGTCCGGTAATAATGTTTGATTCGGCCACCCAGGAGTTCAGTAGTGACATAGAGCCCATGCAGGGCGGTCATTTTGATAATTACTATCTGCAATTTATTGCAAATGTGCGCAGGTTTAAAGGATTGCCGGAACCTCCGTCAAGAGTTAAAACAACTATTGAAATTGAAGGGTGCTTCACCCAATGGGCCGGTGTTGAGACTGAATATCGGGATTTTGTCCGGGCCGATGGCCAGGCCCACCGGGATGGCATTGGATTTGGTGGTATCGTTTACAGGAATGAAACAGAGCGCAATAATTTTGGTGTACTAAAAGTAACTCATGATGATACTCATATTTATTTTTACGTCCGGAGCAGAGGGCCAATTGATTTAACTGGCAGCAATAACAGTTTACAGTTATTTTTAAATATTCGGGAAAGTTCAAAAGATAACTGGGAAGGTTACCAGTATCTGGCCAATGTTGTGATTGATGGTGAAAACAAGGGTGAACTTTTACAATCAACGGGCGGCTGGAACTGGAACAATGTTGGTGGTATTGCCTGCCGGCTGGCTGATAATGAAGTACACCTGGCCGTCCCCCGAGAATGGCTGGATATTGAGAACACGTCTTTTGTAATCGAATTCAAATGGGCGGACAATGTCAGTCAATCGGATACCGGTCTGATAACTATTGAGGATTTTTACCTTCATGGTGATACAGCACCATTCGGCCGGTTTAATTTTGTTTACTGAAACGAAAATTAAAGGAATTAGATAATGCCCCCAACGGCGTGCAGGCCCGCTTGTCAGAGGTCCGTCCGGGAATTGAACCCGACCCTCGTCCTTACCAAGGACGTATGCAGCCAAAACACCTACAGACCATCGTTTTCAGTGATCCCGGCTGGAATCGAACCCGCGTGGGCGAGATTGAAAGCCTCGCTGCAAAATCAGCGTCGCACCGCGCCGTCGTATCCATTGTTCTTCAGTGCGTCGGGCAGGAGTTGAACCTGCAGTGCCGGAGGCGGCTGGGTTACAGCCACTTGGGCTCGCCAATGCCCAGCCGACGCATCTTGTTCCAGTGGCACGGGTGGGAGTCGAACCCGCAAGGCAGTAACGCTCGTCCCGCTTCGAACGGGGTGCCATCGCCAATTGGCTTGCCCTTCCGTAAGGCTGCGGTGGCAGGAATCGAACCTGCGTCGGCGCGGTTAACAGCCGCACATCCGTACCAACACGGAACCCACCGCATCGTGTGATTAAGTCAGGACGGCTGGATTCGAACCAGCGGTCTCCTGCGCCCAAAGCAGGCGGAATACCAGACTTTCCCACGTCCTGAATCATCAGAGCGCCCAGCGGGAGTCGAACCCGCACGTCCGCCATGGCAAGGCGACAGGCTGCCGCTACATCATGGGCGCTTGGTTGGAAGCCGAATTGTC
>PWVE01000142.1 GCA_003562335.1 PVC group bacterium | reverse complement strand
TCGCGCAACAGACTGCTCATCAGCTCCGCAAAAGGACGCGTCATCTCGTATTGGGCCGTAGCGTGCGGGGCGTAATCAATGAAGCCGAGATCCCGCAACCGGTCCACCATGTAGTGGGCTGATGGACTGCCCTCGCTTTCAAATCGCCGGATAATCAGCAGCAGCTCGGCTTCCGTCAAACCGTCCCGGCGCTCATAGAGCGCGACCAGCAGCGCATGGTGATCCGCCGCGAAACGAAAAAAGGTTTGGGGATTAATAATGGCCATTGCGCTAACTTGCGTACGTTATTTCTATCGTCCTCTATCTTGCTCGACTCCACAACTTGTACCAACCTTGATAAAAAAGTACTCCATGAATTTCTCAAATTGTGTCCCCTGCTGCGAATGACTTCAGACTCATCGCTATTGCCGGGAACGCCGTCAGGATCTGCTGGTCAGAGGTCACCAGCGTTACTTCCAGATCCGCTGCCAGCGCGACGTACTCGCAGTCATAGGCGGAGCATTTTGACGCAGCCACCTTCTCCATAACCAACTCGGAAGGAATGAGATACTCGTGGCCTGTGAGCTGCGATTCGGCACCATGAATGCAGCGGTCCACGGCGGCGCCATCAAGGTCACCACGCCGCAGGTATCCGGCTAGAATGTTGCGGAATTCGGATCGCCAAAGGATCGAAGACACCCAGTGGGGATCCCGCGCTAAAGCGCTCTCGGCGAGCGCGGTCATCTCGCCGGGAATCCAGAGGTAGGCCAACGTGTTGACGTCGACCACGATCATCGGCGGCCCGTGTTCTTGAAGTCCGTCAGGTCCCGCTGCGTGAGGTAAACGCCCAACGTCTCCCTCACGCTTCGGGCATGCTTCCCGATCGCTGTAGCGTCAATCGGAGATCCATGGAGGGTGCTCTCAAGCGTAATGATAATCTCCTTATTGAGACTCCTGCCGTGAGCCTCCGCGCGAGATTTCAGCGTCTGATGCACCGCAGGTGGAACATCCTTAATGGTTATCGTGCTCATAGTGCAACCATAGCACATGCATTCTGCATGTCCACGGATTTCTTAGGCTCCATGCAGCAATCACCAACGGGCTCGTCGGTAGCCGGCGCAACCTGCGGACGTTTTGCCGTCTCGTCTATACTAGATGCGGTATCCAGGGCCAATGGCCAGCCGCAGGTCATCGAAGCCTTGGAAGCGGAGATTTCCTACAAAACTTCGCCCGGACAGGGCCGAATAGGATTCAGGCCGGCATGAGCACTTTTATTTTTTACGCCACTTGGCGATGAACATGGCTCCACACGGGCCGTCCCAGGGATAAATCCAGAGCGGAGATTTGGTGGTTTCCCCCGTTAACGGATGTACCAGATCCACCGGCTCGAATCCCGGCTGCTGCGCGGTCCAGTCCGCCGCTTGCCGGGTAGTTTCCTCGGGGGTGATCGTGCAGACGGCGTAGACCAGATGCCCCCCGGATTTAATGTGGGGTGCCACATGGGCCAACAACCGGGCTTGGCGCCGCGCCGATTGTTGCACGCTCTTGAGCGGCGTGCGCCAGCGCGCATCCGGCTCGCGAGCCCAACGTCCCAATCCACTGCACGGAGCGTCTACCAACACGCCATCCACCGGTTCCGGCGGCGTCAAATGTAACGCGTTCCCGCGCTGAGGCCGGATCATTGGCTCACAACCGGCACGGCGCGCACGGCGGGCAAAGGACCGCCAAACATCGCGGCGCGGTTCCGTGGCCCAGATCGCCCCTTCATTGTGCATGTAGTCGGCCAGCTGCAACGATTTTCCACCCGCCCCTGCGCACGCGTCCCACCATGTTTCACCCGGGCGCGGTGCCGCCACGGCCCCGACGCACTGCGAGGCGAGATCCTGAAACTCAAACGGGTAGGTGCCGGCCTTGTCGTATTGCTCACGACTAAGCGCCCGCTCAATGGCGGCCGCCGTGCTCAGACACGGATGCGGGTAGCCCCCCGCTTGCGCGGCGTACATCGCCAACCCGGCCTCCCGCTCGCCTTGCCTGAACCGCAACCAAGTGGGTGGCCGCTCTTGCAAGGAATCAATAAATGGATCGAGCCACGGGACCGCAAGTTGTGCAACCCAGGCCGGCACCCACTTTGCGCGGGGGGCTACTGCACAACCTAACGCTTGTAAACCGGCCACTTTTGCGGCCAGCGGGGCACGGGCATATCCCGTCAGCGCGGCCACGCCGGGCCATTGTTGTTCGAGCCACGGCTTGCTCCAGTCGTCTACCGTATCCACCGCTAGTAGATACGCTAACGCGGTGGCACGGGCGTAATCCGGAGGATGTTCAGGCGGGCACAACACCCCACGCCAGCGAAAGAAGGCAAATACCGTGTCGGCCAGCGTGCGGCGGGTACGCGACCCAAAATTGCGGTGGGCACGAAAATGCGCCTTGAGAAATTGATCGGCAGGCGCATTGGCCGCCACCGCACGATCCGCCAACGTGATGGCGTCCTGCAACCGGCGCACAGGGGCCGGGACCGGATTTGTGATTGTTACAGATTCTTGCATCATTTCTCCCTTATCTCCACACATGTCGGTGTTATAGCAAATATCAGGCGGGTTGACAGCCACAACGAATTCACAACGAATCCGAGCCGCCGACAGGTCTGTAAATAAATATTCACTCCGTCGCGCACTTCTTGTAGTCTCCTTGAAAAGGAGACACCCTCTAATGGCTACACGATTTTTAATTACCGGCGGCGCAGGCTTTCTAGGCATAAATCTGGTGCGTTATCTGTTGGATAAGGACGCGGAGGTTACGTCGCTGGATTTGGCGGATTTTGATTATCCCGACGTAAAGGACCGGATCACGACTGTGCGCGGCGATATCCGGAATGCGGCGGATGTACAGCGTGCACTCACCGATGTCGATATCGTCGTCCACGCGGCGGCGGCACTGCCGCTCTATACGCCGCAGGACATCTTCTCCACCGATATCGACGGGACCAAAACCGTGCTGGCCGGCGCGTTACAGGCGGGCGTCAAACGCGTGATTCATGTCTCTTCCACTGCGGTATACGGGGTGCCCGACCATCATCCCTTGCTGGAAACCGACGAGATGCACGGTGTGGGACCGTATGGAGAAGCCAAGGTCGCCGCCGAACGCGTGTGCGAGGAGTACCGGGATAAGGGGCTTTGCATACCGATTGTCCGGCCAAAATCGTTTATCGGCCCCGAGCGGCTGGGCGTGTTCGCCAT
The DNA here is from genome assembly GCA_003562335.1 of PVC group bacterium. Classification (GTDB taxonomy): domain Bacteria; phylum Verrucomicrobiota; class Kiritimatiellia; order SLAD01; family SLAD01; genus SLLF01. The sequence goes on along the minus strand of PWVE01000142.1, from coordinate 20,307 downwards.
GCTCTACGAATGGGCCAGCGAAGGCCGGAACTTTCCCATTCTTGGTTCGGGTAATAACCTTTATCAATATCTTGATGTCGAGGACCTATGCCAAGCACTTTGGCTATGCGCTACGTTGCCGGATGCGCAAGTAAACGACACGTTCAATATCGGGGCGGAAGAATACGGTACCGTGCGATCCGACTTTCAAGCCGTGCTCGATGCCGCCGGTTACGGCAAAAAGATCATCGGCATCCCCGAACGCCCGGCCATTTGGACCTTGCGTTTGCTGGAAGCCTTGAAATTGTCGCCGCTCTACAAGTGGATTTATGAAACGGTTGGCAAAGAATCGTTTGTCTCCATTGACAAGGCCAAGGACGTGCTGGGCTACCAACCGCAATACTCCAATAAGGACGCGCTATTACGGAACTACCAGTGGTATCTGGAAAATGTGGACACCTTCCGCGCCAGCGGCGGACTCACGCATCGCACGCCCTGGGCGCAAGGGGCCCTGCGCCTCTGCAAACATTTTTTCTAGCCCGCAGGTGATTTTGGTTTGGTATTTATTCCCTTCAATTCGGCGTGCATCGTAGACCCTGAATTACAGCGACGGGAATATAGTGAATGGAGCCGTAGCCGTCCATAGCGATTGCAATCAACCGGCAGGCAAGAGAGTGACGGATACGGCTGGTACCCCCGGCGCGGTTCGAACGCGCGACCTACGGATTAGGAATCCGTCGCTCTGTCCAGCTGAGCTACGGGGGCAATGGCCACTATTATGTCGTCCCGACGTTACCCTGCTCAGCAGTCCCCGTCTAATTATTTTTGTATAGGGGCCGACTACCGGTCCGCTTATCCGCAACCTAGACATTATACAGGCGCATTATACTTGTCCCCTGGGCCGTGGGATTTTAGATTGACCCTGTGAATTCCAAATCGTCTTCATTTTTTATTTTAGGACTGATCACGGGGGCGCTCCTCACAACGGGCGGTTTATCCCTGTTTTGGGGGCAACGCGACCAGGGTGAACATCAGGTGCGTGTGCTGCGCTTGGCGCATGGACTGGATACCGCCCACCCGGTGCACCGGGCGATGGTGCGGCTGGCTGAACGTGTGGATGAATTGTCGGCTGGCACAGTGCAGGTTCGCGTATTTTCGGGCGGCGTATTGGGGTCCGAAACGGAAAATATCGAGCAACTTCAGCGCGGGGCGCTGGATATCACCAAGGTATCCGCCGCCGCTATGGAAAGTTTTGTGCCCGAAAATGCAGTCTTCGGCCTGCCGTATATTTTTCGCGACGCGGCACACTTCTGGAATGTCCTGAACGGCTCGATTGGGCAGGAACTGCTTGATCTCGGTGCCAACCGCGGCCTGCGCGGACTCTGTTACTACGATGCCGGTGCCCGAAGTTTTTATACCACTGCGCGGCCCATTTTGACGCCGGACGATCTGCGCGGCCTGAAAATTCGCGTGATGCAAAGCCGCACGGCGATGGATATGATCCAAATCATGGGGGCGGCACCCACCCCGATTTCCTGGGGCGAGTTGTACACGTCGCTGCAACAACGGGTCGTGGACGGCGCAGAAAATAATCCCCCCAGCTTTCTGACCAGCCGTCATTATGAAGTCTGCCGCTTTTATTCGCTCAACGAACACACCCGGGTGCCGGACATTGTGGTCATCAGTGAACGCCTTTGGCTTACGCTGCCGATCGAGGTCCAACACTGGATCCAACAGGCGGCCGATGAATCCAGTCAGTACCAGCGCGAATTATGGCGCGCAAGCGAGGAACAAGCGCTGGCTGCGGTGCAGGAATTCGGCGTGGAAGTGTTTCACCCGGATACCGCACCGTTCGTGGAAATTGTGGCGCCATTACTCGCGCAACACGAAGGCACGCCCATCGGTGAATTGGTCCAGCGTATACGGAAACATCCATGATCGTGTCCGCATTAACCAGAATCCGGGCCGGCGCGATCGCCTTGCTGGAATGGACCGTTATTCTGCTGTTCGCCGCGCTGGTACTCGATGTCTTGTGGGGGGTTCTATCGCGCGCCAGCGGCGGGCTGGTGGCCTGGCTGGACACCCGCGAAATCGCGGCCTGGCCGTTCTTACCGCGCGGGCAAACCCGTTGGACGGAGGAAGTGGCGATTTACCTTATGATGTGGATTTCCCTGCTGGGGGCGGCGGTGGCGTACGGACTCAAGGCGCATCTCGGTGTGGACTATGTAGTCGGTAAATTGCATCCCGCAGCGCAGCCGTTGGCCGGGATCATCGCCCATGTGATGTCGGGTATCTTCGCGGTATTCGTGCTGCTGGGAGGCGGCTATGTATTGGTAACGGAAACCCTCGCGGCCGGCCAGCTTACGCCCGCCTTAAAAATGAAGGTGGGCTACCTGTATTTAGCCGTACCGGTATGTGGCGCGTTCATCACCTTGTTCGCGCTGGAACACATTGTCGAGATTGCATTGGGAAAACAGCAACCGCCGGAGTCCGCCTGAAAAATGGATGGTGTTTTACTCATATTGCTTATTTCCTTTGCGGGACTGCTCTTGCTCAATGTGCCCATTGCTATTTGCATTGGCCTGTCCACGTCGGTGGCCTTGCTTTCCCAGGGCGAGGTCCCCGCTGCATACATCGTGGCCCAACGGATCGCCACCGGTATCTCCAGTTTTCCGCTGCTGGCGATTCCCTTTTTCATCCTGTCAGGAATTCTGATGGGCGAAGGCGGGATGGCCCGCCGGTTGATTGATTTTGCGGATGCAATGGTTGGCTGGGCGACCGGAGGACTGGGATATGTCAATACGCTGACCTGTATGATGTTCGGCTCCATTTCCGGGTCCGCCGCTGCGGCGGTATCGTCGGTGGGCGGGTTCATGATCCCGGAAATGAACAAGCAAGGGTACGACCGCGCGTTTAACGTAGCGGTGACCACCACGGCAGCGACCACCGGTCTGCTGATTCCGCCCAGCAATGTCATGATTGTGTATGCGGTGGTGGCGGGCAACGTATCGGTAGCCGCGCTGTTCACGGCGGGCATCCTCCCGGGTATCGTGGTCGGACTGGCCATTATGATGGTCTGCGGTGTCATTAGCGCCTCGCGCGGCTACGGGACCGCGCGGAAGACCAGCGCGCGCCGCATGGTAAAGTCCTTTGGGGAAGCGTTCCCCAGCATGTTGCTCGTACTGATCATTATCGGCGGCATTCTGTCCGGCGTCTTTTCCCCCACCGAAGCGGCCGCAGTAGCGGTGGCCTACGCGTTCCTGCTGGCCGTAGTCTTTTATGGTGAAGTAAAGCTCAAGGACCTGCCCCGCATCCTCTTGAAAGCTGGCATCACCACATCGGTCGTGATGCTGCTGGTCGGTTGCAGCCAGGCGATGAGCTGGATGTTGGCTTATGAGAATATACCACAAACGGTCAGCACCCTGTTGCTGGAGCTGTCTACCAATCCTATTGTCATATTTATCCTGATCAACATCTTGTTATTGATGGTTGGAATCTTCATGGATATGACGCCCGCCGTGTTGATCTTCACGCCCATTCTATTGCCGGTAGTCACCAGCCTTGGCATGCATCCGGTTCATTTCGGCATCATGATGATTGCGAACCTGTGTATCGGATTGTGTACGCCCCCGGTGGGTACCTGTCTGTTCATCGGTTGTGGTGTCGGCAAGGTGAGCATGGCACGAGTGCTCCCGGCCATGATCCCCTTCTTCTGTGCCATGCTGATCGCCCTGCTATTGATCACCTACTGGCCAGCCTTGTCGCTTTGGCTGCCTGAAGCGCTCGGGGTGATGGGCAACTAAGCGCGCAAATCCTAGATCAATCATGCTCGGAGGCTCACCGGGACGGTTCGCCCTGCCGCTTTGGTCGGTCCCAACACTGGTAGGGCGAAGCCTCTGGCTGAGCCGGGAAAGCGGTCAGGACTGCGTTCCGTGCGTACGCGGATCATAGACCAATCACGCTCGGCTGCTCGCCAGCACCTGTTGACAGACGGTGTCAGGATCAAGGGTGACGGCGCAGGTTTTGTGTTTGTCGCCCCGGCGATAGCAAGTACACGCCTCTTGCGTGGGCGCGGGCCCGCAGTCCGGATTAAACAGCAGGACGCGGTTCCATTGGCCGTGGGGTTGGTCCGGCGAGGTGCGCGTGGGGTCGTAGGGCGCGTAGCGGCGCCAGTTGGTCGGACCAAACAGCGACACGGTTTTGTTGCGGGCATCCTCGCCGACGGACCCGGCCATGTGTAGGGGGCCGGTATCGTTACCAACCGTGACCTGCGGAATACCGGAATAGCGGAGGAACCAAGCGTCCCGCTGCAGCTGCAACGCCGGGGCGCACGTATGGTCGGTCACGAGGTTGATGAAGTGTTGGCCGTCGATCAGTCCTTCCGCCACCCATTGTTCCATGCAGCGCCGGTCATAATGTTGGTCGGCCGCGAAGGTCCGCGCCCCCATAAACACCACCCGGCACCCGTGGGCCACCAGTTGGCGCGCCAATTCGCGGAAAAAGGTGGCGGGCCAGCGTTTGGTGTTGCGGCTGGCCCCGATGTTAAGGGCGATGACCGGCCCCGAACGCAAATCATAGCGCGCCACCATTTCTTCGCCGGCCGCGCGGGCTTCGTCCGGCAGGACCAGTTTGAAGGAGTAGACGGGTTCACCACCGCCCAGCTGCTGTACCCACGTGAGCAGCTCCGTTACCCGGTGCAGGCCACGCGGCAAACGGTCAAACGGGGTAGCCCACGGGGTATAGAGCGCCGCCCATCCTTTGCAATCACGCCGATGCGGTCGGCGGCGCTGTCCGGGCTGGCTTGTCAACAGGAGTCCGGTCTGGTCGTTACCCGCCAAATCAGCGATGCAATCCGGCGCGGTATCTTTAATCAATCGGCGGATGTTTCGCCACGAGTTGTCCCGCCCCAGGACCTGCACCGTATCGACCAGCCCCCCGGCTTGCGGCACGGCCAGCGGAGCCTGCTTTTGTTTGACGACCAGTGTGATATGGGCTTCGGGCCAGGCCCGGCGCAGGGTGTGCAGGGCCGGCAACACAAACATGAAATCGCCGATCGCCTTGGGATAAAGCAATACAATGCGTTTCATGGGGCGGCTCAGCGGGATTCCGCCGGGTGGACCATGAACGTGGTTGAGCGCGATGAACGCTGTCCGCTGACCTGGTCGGTGATCACGATTTCCAGCGTGTGTTTGCCGGGATTAACGCGACGGGTGGGCGCCAACACTTGTACGGTATGAAAATCGCGGCGGGGGCTGAGGCCGCTGATTACATGGGAAACCGAGGTGTCCATCAACGGTTCCCCGGGGCCGATATCCGTACGGTACAGGCGGGTATGTTTGGTCAGGTAATAGATATAACGCTGGTCTTCGCGCGGCTCAGGGCGGGCGCCTATGAGTTCCACATAGGCTTGGATATAGGGGATGTGACGTGCGGTTAAAGGGATATCCGGAATGGGTTCGTATTGCCCGAACCCCCCGACGTTCCGGCACAGCACCAGCTTGTTTATCGCTACCGTTTCGGTCGCCGGAGGGGCCTCCCTTTCCGGTTCCGGTGCCACCACAGGCGCTGGGGCGATGTCCATGACCGGGCCCGGTGGTACCGCTTCCGGCGCTGGCACGGTGGGCCCCGGTGTTGTGGGGTCGATCAAATGTGTGGTGAGGCGCGTCCGGTCCTGCCACAGCATCAAGACCATGATCAGCAACAACAGATTGAGCGTTCCGAGTAGCAGGTAGACCCACGGCCGGATAGCGGACGGGGAGGACTCCTCATCGCCAGGGGTATCCGCTTTCCGTGCTGTAGGTGCCGCGCTGACCGGGGATGGAATGGGCGGCGGTGTGATTTTCTCCGGGGATTCAGCGGGGTCGTCCTTGGCCGGTTGAGTGAGGCCCATTCGGGGCAAGTTCGTCCCGATCCGCGGCGGTGTGGCATCGGACGTCACAGCCTCGGTAGCGGAATCCTCCAATGCGGTATCCGGCGGAGTCGCCGGTTCGGCGGCGGGCGGATCGGTGGCCAGATCCGCCAACAGGCGATCCAGGATGACAGGGGGCGCCGACGGTTGGTTGGGCTTGCGCTGACCCGATTCGTGTGTGTCTCCCGCCATGGCTCACTCAGCTCCGGGCACGACGTTCTCAATCTCGTCCACGATGGCGGGGTCTTCCTCACCGGCCTCTTCTGCTCCGCGCCGCAGCCGGTCGCGTAATCCACGGGCCCCCTCGCCAACGGTATCGGTCACGGTCCGGGCACCGTCTGCAGCCCGGCCGCCCAATCCGCCGATGCCTTCCAACGCCGACGTAATCCCATCCCCCAAGACATCGCCTGCGCCGCCCACCGCATTGGTCACCGCCCCCAGCACGGCCTTTAAGACTTCGGTAACAATTTGAGCCAGGCTCTGGTCCTCGCCACCCAGATCATTCAGGGTGATCGTCGAAAGCTGTATCGGAACCACCCGCCCGCGCGCAGCCGTGGCACTGACCTGCGCTCGGGCATCCGCCAGTATGAGCTCTTTGATCACCACCGTTTTACCGGCTTCTGCGAGTACCAGTTCAGCGGGCGGCGGCAGGTCTTCTTCCGCTATCTCCTCCGAGTTTCCATTGTAGCGCGCTTCCAGTTGAGCCACGAGGGTGCCTAGATTGGTGCGGCGCAACCCGACTTCATAGGTAATTTGCGGGGCATCAATCAGAACGCGCTCGATCACAATCGTATCCGTCAGCAGCGAACGCAGATTCAGGTCAACCTCCAGTTGACGCACCGCAAGCAAATTCTCGGTGTGAAACCCTTCCGGATTCCCCACAGTTAATCCGTGCAAACTGATATAACCGCGCAGGGGATGGAATTGGGCATTGTCCAACGTCACCTCCACACCCAATATGCGCGGCCCCAACCGGTTCACGCTCTCCTTGACCACCTGTCCGCCACGGAAGATGATCAGTGTCAGGGCCAGCCCCACCAGCACCGCCAGCACGACAATCACGCGAATCAATATCTTCATTGAACTCCTTACTCTGAATTCCCTGTCTGTGGCCAAATAGCCGTCAACACGGATCAAGATGCAATAAATGGTGCCCAGCTGGCAATGCCAAAGCGCGTCAGCGGTGATGGCTGGCTACGGAGCCGATTGCGCCGCTGGGAACCTGCGCGAATAGAGACTGGCAGAGGGTGGTGTCTCGGGCCACTTCGCCTGTTAAATCCATCGGACGTGCTAACCCGCATTTCTCACCAGCCATCTACTCCGAGCGCGGATAGCGCGTCATATCGGATTGCGCAATGGCCTGGGTTATGGGGTATTCAGGCTGCCGGACCGGTAGCCTTGCAGGTCGCAGGTGACGTACCGGAAACCGTGCGCCTGCAGTTCCCGGACCACGGTTTCGCGGATGGCCGGCTCACACAAGCGGGCCAATTGGTCGGGTGCACACTCGATGCGTGCAATCTCCTCGTGCGCGCGGACGCGCACCTGTTTAAACCCCAAGTCGTGTAGTACGTCCTCGGCCCGCTCCACCGCGCGCAATTTTTCCCGGGTGATCTTGAGGCCGTACGGGAAACGCGAGGCCAGGCAGGCAAAGGCTGGTTTGTCGGCGGTGGACAGGCCGCGGGCTGCCGACAATGCCCGGATATCGGCCTTGGTGAAGCCCAGTTCCTGCAGCACCGACGTCACACGTTTTTCCTGCGCCGCCTGACGGCCCGGTCGGAAGTCCCCGACGTCGTCGAGGTTGGTGCCGTCCAGAATGTAGGCGTAACCTTCCTGGTCCGCGAGTTGCCGCAGCAAGCCGTATAGTTCGGTCTTACAATGATAACAGCGCTGGGTGGGGTTGTTGGCGTAATCGGGATTGGCCAATTCGTTGGAACGGATGACGCGATGCGCCAGGCCGAGCTGTTCCGCCAGCGCGCACGCCTCTTCCAATTCCCGCTCGGGGAAGGAGGGCGAAGTTGCCGTCACCGCCAAGGCGCGGTCACCCAGCACCTCCGCCGCCACCGCCGCCAAAAACGTGCTGTCCACCCCGGCACTAAAGGCAACAATGGCCGAGCCCATGTCCGCCAAGCGCTGGCGCAAGGCGTCCAGCTTGGCCTGCTGGTCTGGCGTTACCGCACTGTCGCTGGCCGCGCCCGGCATGGGATCAGCGGCGTTCAACGCTCAAAATCTTGATCGGTTCGGTCGGCACGTTTTCGTGCGGGCCATGTCGTCCGGTGGCGACGGTCGCCATCTGGTCCACCACGTCCATGCCGTCCATGACGCGCCCGAACACACAATAGCCAAAACCGCGTGTGTCCGGTCGGGTATGGTTCAGGAACGCGTTGTCCACCAAGTTGATAAAGAATTGACTGGTAGCGCTATCCACCACCTGGGTCCGCGCCATGGCCAAGGTACCCCGTTCATTTTGCAGACCGTTCTGGGCCTCATTACGGATGGGGGCATGCGTCTGCTTTTGATTCATTTCGGCGTCGAACCCGCCCCCTTGCACCATGAAACCCGGAATGACCCGATGGAAAATGGTGTCGGCATAATGGCCTTCATCGGCGTAACGCAGAAAGTTTTCAACGGTGATCGGAGCCTCTTCTGCAAACAGTTCCACGGTGATGTCGCCCATACTTGTCTTGATTTTGACCATCGGATTCTCCTTATTGTGAGGTTCAACTGGGTCTTGCCCTTCGTCGGCGATAGCGCCGACCGTCTGGCCGACCAGCCACGCGCATACCAAACTCATTTGTAGCCACGGTTTCATATTTAGCCTCCTGTGGGAAGTGTTTGTTTTGTCGGGCGGTCGATGCCGTGCGCATCGGCCCATGCTGCCAACAGCATAACGTCAACAGGCTGATATGCAAATGCGAATTGCCGGGCTAACTGCCCGGATGTTCCAGTGGCAGGCCTTGGCGACAGAGGGGGCACTCGGCGGGTTCCCAGGTTTGCGGGGTGATTTCGAGCAGGCTGTACAGCGGATGGTCGAACCGGGCTTGGCCGCCACTGCGGTTGACCAGCACCAAAATGGCCTCGATCTGTCCGCCGTGGGCGGTGACGATGTCCACCACCTCCTGTACCCGCCCGCCGCGGGTAATTACGTCTTCGGCAATCACTACCCGCTCGCCGGGGGTGATGGTGAACCCCCGCCTCAGGACCAAGCGGCCTTCCTGCTTTTCGGCAAAAATGGCGCGGGCCCCGTATTGCCGTCCAATTTCATACCCCACCGTGACCCCGCCCAAGGCCGGGGCAATGACTACGTCGGGCTGCACGGTACCGGCTTTGGCAATCAGCGCCTGGCACAGCCGCGTGGTCCGCGCCGGATGTTGCAGGACCAGGGCGCACTGGAAAAATTGATTGCTATGCAAGCCGGAGCGCAGCTCAAAATGGCCCTCGCGCAAGGCTTGGCTAGCGGCAAATTCATCGGTTATCGCGGCAGTATCCATAAAACTGGTCTCCTATATTGACGGTGGGGAGCGTGTATCTTGCTCGCAAAATAGCCCTCATGGCAATTTTAGATTTACATTACCCGTCATTCCTTTTATCAATGCGCTTCCTTTTCCACGTTTTCCAACCGAAAGGTGTACTATATGAACGCAGCAAAACAAAATAAGTGGCTCACCGTTAAGTCCGTAGGTGGCATACTAGCCATCATTTTCTTTTTCATCCCGTTCTTTTTCCCGGCCGAAGGGTTAAGCGTGGCCGGTAACCGGATGCTATCGATCTTTCTGATGGCGGTGGCGTTATGGATTACGGAAGCCATCCCGCTGCATGCCACGGCGGCGTTAATTATTATGCTGAACATCCTGTTGATCAGCAATCGGGCCCTTTTTTCGTTGCCGGACGACTTTTCAGCCCCCCCGTTCGCCTCTTTTTTCGCCACTTTGGCCAGCCCTATTCTCATGCTCTTTCTGGGCGGCTTCTTTCTGGCGGACGGTGCGGCTAAGTTCAAGCTGGACCGCAATTTAGCCAAAACCCTGTTGAAGCCGTTTGGATCCAAACCTGCCAACATCATCCTCGGGATGATGCTGATTGTGGCGGTTTTTTCCATGTTCATGAGCAACACCGCCGCCACGGCGGCGTTCATGGCGGTGGTCCTGCCGGTGATTGCCAAGCTGCCGGAAGGTGATCGCGGGCGGGCGGCCTTGGCGCTATGTATCCCGGTGGCCGCCAATGTGGGCGGTATGGGCACCCCTGTCGGCACGCCGCCGAACGCCATTGCCTTGGGGGCGCTGAACGCGCAAGGCATCAATATCAGCTTCGTACACTGGATGGCTATGGTCTTCCCGTTCATGCTGATCGTGCTGTTGGCCGCCTGGCAGTTTCTGGTCCGCGTGTTTCCCCCTTCGGTCAAGGAAATCAAGATTGAAATTAATTCCACCTACGACCGCAGTCCACAGGCCATCCTATTCTACTTTACGGCCGGCTTGACGCTATTGTTGTGGTTCACGGAACCCCTGCACGGCATTTCCTCCGCCATTGTCGGCTTTGTGCCGGTGGTGGTGATGCTGTCCACGCGCCTGATCAGCGAAAAGGAATTTCATTCCATGCAATGGAGCGTCTTGTGGCTGGTGGCGGGCGGTATTGCACTGGGATCGGGCGTCGGGGCTACCGGGCTGGACGAGTGGCTGATTGGCCTGGTGCCGTGGGATAACGTGCCGGTGGCGGCTGTGGCCGGGATGCTGGCGCTGACGGCGTTGGCGTTCAGCACGATCATCTCCAACAGTGCCACCGCCAACTTGGTGGTGCCGATTGCCATGAGCTTGTCGGTGTCGCTCGGCGACGAGATGAGCCGTGTGGCCGCCGCGATGTTTGTGGCGATTGGCGCGTCGCTGGCGATGATGCTGCCGATCAGTACCCCGCCTAACGCGATTGCCTACAGCAGCGGCCAGGTCAAGACCAAGCAGATGGCCCTCTCGGGGGCACTGGTCGGGACGGTGGGCCTGCTGGTGTTTATTCTGGTGGCTCCGCGCGTCTGGGACCTGTTCGGATTGATGCCGTAATGCGGGCACCCATCCATAACCCCAGTGAGGGCCAAGGCGTCCCGCCTCCAAGCCGTTAGGACGCCAATGGTGACCACCCGTACGTTGCTGGAAAGGCTTCATGAACCGGACGAGACGGTTGAGGCCCATCTAGTCGCCGAGCTTGATCGGTTGCTGGGACAACCTGCCCGCCAGCAGGCGGCAGCTGATGAGATCCTCTTCCAGCAGGGCGAAGAGCTGGGTGGCGTGATCATTTTGTTGGAAGGCCAAGTCAAGCTCTACAAGATGATCAATGAGCAAGAAGTTGTTTTCCATTCACAAACGGTTGGCCGCCTGTTGGGCTTGCTGGCTTTGTCGGGGTTGGCGCACGCGTTCTTTAATTGTCGGACCATTACGCCGGTGACCTATTTGCGCATTTCGGTTGAATCGTTGGACCGGGCGTTGCAACACAGCGAAGATTTGCAGCAGGTTTTTCTGACTGTGATTATGCGCTCTATGGCCCGGCGCAGCACGCGTTTGGTGGAGCTGCAAGCCGAAGTGCTGGCCCTGAACAAGAACTTGGCGCGGGAACGCGATGCGCTGGCCCAGACCCTGCGGGAGTTGCAGCAGGCACAATCGTTACTGGTCGAATCCGAAAAAATGGCCACCCTTGGCCATCTGGCAGCCGGTGTGGCCCACGAGCTGAACAATCCCATTGCGGCCATCAATCGCTCAGCGGACTTCCTGCAAGCTGATCTGCAGGCGCTCACGGCGGAATTGCCGGAGGGGGGCGTATTCGGCGAAATGCTGCAACGGGCACTGACACACAAACCGCTGTCCAGTCGCGAACAACGCGCGCGACGCACCGCCTTGGCGGAGGTGCTGGACGATGACACTTGGGCGGAGACCTTGGTGGAAGCCGGCCTGGAAGATGTGGCCGATTATGAGCGCTTGGTTACAGGGCTGACCGGGTCGCGCGCTGAACGGGTGGCACAGCTCGGGCGCTATTACCAGTTGGGTAGTGCGTTGCGGAATATCAAGGGGTGTTCACAGCGGATTGCGGGATTGGTCAAGAGCTTGCGGGGCTATAGCCGCGCCGACCAGGCGGACGCCGCTCCGGTGGACATCCACGAAGGCTTGGAAGATACCCTGTGCCTGTTTACCAACCGCTTGCGGGCGGTGAAGGTGGAAAAACAATTTGCCGCCATTCCCCCTGTCCACGGGCACGCGGGGGAATTGAACCAGGTATGGACCAACTTAATCGCCAACGCGCTGGACGCGATGCAGGACAGCGGGCAACTTACGCTGGTGACCGCCGAGCGCGACGGAGAGGTGGTGGTTCAAGTGCAGGATAATGGGCCGGGCATCCCGCCCGCGCATCAGTCCCGTATTTTTGATGTGCGTTTCAGTACGCGTCAGGGACGAATGGAGTTTGGCCTGGGGCTGGGGCTCTCCATCGTCCGCAATATTGTTTCACGCCATGGCGGCCGTATTACGGTCGGCTCGGAACCCGGCTGCACGGTATTTTCCGTTTGTCTTCCCGTGGCGCATCAGCATAGCATCCCAACCCGCAACCCAAAGTGAGGAACCCATGAAAAATAAACCTGTAATATTGTGTTTGGAAGACGAGCCCGAGGTGCGCGATGCCATCCTGCGGGATTTGGCGCCGTTCAAACCGGTCGCGCGGCTGGAAGCCGCCGACCACGTTGAGGACGCCAAGGAAGTACTGGCCGCCAGTGCAGCGGCCGGGGAGCCGATAGGACTGATTTTGTGTGATCACTTGATGCCGGGGATCAGCGGTGTGGAGTTCCTGGTGGGACTCCAGCAGGATCCCGCCTATGCCCAGACGCGCAAGGTGCTGATTACTGGGCAGGCCGGCTTGGAAGACACTGTGCGTGCCGTGAACGAAGCCCGGCTCCACCACTACATTGCCAAGCCGTGGACCGCCGAAGAGCTGCAAGCCACCGTGCGCGATCAACTGACCGAGTTCGTATTGGCCACGCAGGACGATCCCACGCCGTTTATCGGTGTGCTGGACGGGCCACGTATCCTGGAGCACATCGCGGCCACCGGGCGGGATAAGTAAGCCGCTCCATGATTTGGATTGGCTACAATATTTTATTCATCATCGGCTTTTGCCTGCTACTGCCGCGGTTCTTGTGGCGTATGCTGCGGCGCGGCGGGTACCGGCGCCATTTCGGGCACCGGTGGGCAAGTTACGACGCCGACACCCGCGCAGCCTTGCGTGCGGACACGCCGTGTATCTGGATGCACGCCGTCAGCGTCGGCGAATTGTTCGTGGCGTTCCGGCTGATGGAGGCCCTGCGCGCGTCCAACGCCCAGCCCCAACGCTTCGTGCTGACCACCACCACCTCCACCGGGCATGCGCTGGCCCGGCAGCGGATCCAGGCCCCGGACGTATTACTCTATTTCCCGGTTGATCTGCCGTTCATCATGCGGCGGGCGTTTCGCCATATCCGCCCGTCACTGGTGTGTCTGGTGGAATGCGAGTTATGGCCCAATTTGATCCGGTGCTGCGCGGAAAAGGCCTGTCCCTTGGCTTTGGTAAACGGACGCATCTCGCACAAATCATTTGCCGGCTATCGCTGGCTACGGGTGTTTACCCGGCGGCTACTACCGGAATTTAACGTGTTGTGTATGCAAAGTGAGAGTGACCGGCAACGTGTCGTCCACTTAGGTGCGCGGCCGGACCGAACGCACGCCGTGGGCAGTGCCAAATACGAGTTGGACCCGCGCGATCCGGAACAGGAAGCCGCCGCCGCGCGCGTGTTGCAAGCCGCCGGGATCACGAACGACCACGTTCTGGTGTTGGGCGGCTCGACCTGGCCCGGCGAGGAGGAAATCCTGGCGCGGTGGTATCAAGCGCAGCGCGACCAATTCCCGGCACTACGTCTGGCACTGGCCCCGCGCCATGCGGAACGGGCGAACGAAGTGCTGGCCCTGCTGGCGCGTTTGGGACTGCGCGTGGCCCGGCGCAGTACGATCGAGCAAACACCTGAACCCGATGCCGATGTGGTATTGATCGATACGACCGGCGAGCTCCGCCACTTCTACGCCCACGCCGCTATCGTGTTTGTGGGCAAGAGCCTGACCGCGCACGGGGGGCAGAACATGATTGAACCGGCGGCGCTGGGCAAGGCCGTGGTCGTCGGTCCCCATATGGAGAATTTTGCTGCGTCCATGGAGGACTTTAAAGTCCATGACGCGATTGTGCAGGTGACCTCACCAGCAGAACTGGAAGCGGCCCTCACCGATCTGCTGGCACAACCCGGCAAGCGGGAAGCCTTGGCCACCCGCGCGGGTCAGCACGTGGCCCGTAAGAGTGGGGCCATGGAAACTACCTTGAGAGCATTGCAATCTGTGCTCCCGGGTGATTCAATGAGACCGTGACTGAGACTATCTATATCAAGTTAACCCGCGAATTCAATGCGGGCCAGTTGCGCGCCATTTTGGCCGGTGGTCAGGCCGTGGTATGGCATCGGCTGGCGATCATGAGCAAGGACGGGGATTGGATACTGCGAGAAGATGAGCAGGCGTTGGTCCATGTACGGGATGTTTTAAGTGCGTACCATGCAAACTACCGTTTTGGCGCACCGCTTGATGAGCGCTGGTTGCGTGGTGGCTGGAGTGCGCACTTGGAGTTCATGCATGATTTCTGGGATAAAAGACCCGCGCTAAAAGCCGCGCCGGAAGGGCGGGACGCGCTGGAGGCGGCACTGGATGCAGAGCGCAGAGAAGCCATCCGAGCCAATGAAGAGCGCTTGGAACGGTACTCAAACGCCGCCACGGATTGGGCCACCGCCTGGCCGCGCATCCGGGCACAAATTGCAAACCTGCCGCTGGCGGAGGCGCATCGGATTGTTGTTGCCGAAGCAGAAGGCGTATTGCCTTTCGCCCCGGAGGAGCGGGTATGAGCAAGCCGCTACGCGATGAGTTCTTGAGCGAAGAAGATTTGGATCTCAAGCATTGTTCTGAGGAAGAACTTCATGCCTATTGGAACGCTTGGCTCCTGCAAGCCCAGGCCACCAACGACTTGGACCGCCATACTTACTCGCACGGCGTCTTTACCCACGAGCCGCCGTGGCCGCCGCCGGACAGCAATCCGGCGGACACACATCCGGCAGCGCCGGGAACGGCCCAACCGCCGCACGATCCGGACGTTGCCTGATCCTTTCGAGCAGCAGGTCGCCCACCAATTTGACGAAATCGCGATGGTGAAAGGCGGCCCGGGCCCGGACCATGGTCAAACCCAATTCCTCGCTGCATGCGCGCGCTTCCGTGTCCAGGTCGTGCAGCACTTCCACATGGTCGGATAAGAATCCGATTGGGGCCACCACAATCCGTGACTGGCCGTTGGCTGCGCACGCGCGCAGGGCATCGCCAATATCCGGCTCCAACCACGGTTGATGCGGGGGACCGCTACGGCTTTGATACACGAGAGCCCAGTCCGTGAGCCCGTTGGCGTCGGCCACCCACTGCGCGGTGGCGGTGAGTTGGTCCACATAAGCGCAACCGTTGGCCATGGCCTGTGGCAAGCTGTGCGCGGTGCAAAGTAGCGTTACCTGATCCCGCTCTTCCGCAGGCCATGTGGTTAGCGCCGCCGCAATTTGTTCGGCATTGATCTGCAAAAACAACGGGTGATTGAAGAACGCGCGGACCTTGTCGATGATCGGTGCCGACGGGGAAACTGCGTTACGTGCGCGCACGAGGTCTTCCCGATACTGGCGACAGCCGGAATAGCAGCTATACGCCGAGGCCACCCAGGCCAAGGCACGCTGTACCCCGTCGGCTTGCATGCGGCGCACCGTGTCCTCCAGCAAGGGGTGCCAGTTACGATTCCCGACATAGACCGGCAAGGGATGGCCTTGTGCGCGCAGGTAGTCGGTCAGTGCAGCCTGCAGGGCGACGTTCTGTTCATTGATCGGGCTGCGTCCGCCCAGCTCGTAATAGTGTTCCGCCACCTCCAGCAGCCGCTCGCGCGGCACGCGTTTGCCGCGCACCACGTTCTCCAGAAAAGGCAGCACATCGTCCGGACCGTCCGGGCCGCCAAAACTGACCAGCAGCACGGCATCATAATCAGTGTGCTCAGATTGGGACATGGGAAATTACTGGAGGCTATTGCAAGGCGGGTTGTATACGTTCAGCGTCGAACACTTCGTCGAAGTGCACCACGCGCGGGCGGGAAGGCAGGGACTCGCCGGCGGCTTGGGCGGCCTCCAGGTCGGCGGCGGCAAAGCGGTCGGCCCACCACAAGTAGCGGGCGCTATCCTCGCGCCCGAATTTGCCCAGCACATGGTCGGGCGTGCCGAACTGGTTCCAGTAGAGAATCCGGGTATGGTCCAGGTTCCACAACAGGATGTACGGGACCTCTTCCGTGAGTATGCGGTCAATGCGCCGCACAATTTTAGCCCGTTCGTCCGCATCGAATATTGTGCGTTGCTTTTCGATCAGCCGGTCGACGGTATCGCTTTGCAGGCCGGTGATATTGTTGCCGCCCGCGCGTTCCGCTTCCCGTGAATGCCATTGAGATTCCGGGTCCGGCTGCAGACCAGCCCCCCAGGCGGCCCAGGTCATGTCATAATTGAACTCGTCCATGTCGCGCGCCCAGGCAGCCCAGTCCTTGCGGTCAATCTCAAGGGCAATGCCGACATTGCGTAAGTCTTCGCGGTAGACGTTCAGGAACTTCTCGGCCGTTCCGCTATTGGTTAGGAAGGTGATTCGGAACGGACGACCATCTTTCTCCAGCAGACCCGTGCGCGGATTGGCTTCCCACCCCGCTTCCGCCAACAATTCGCGGGCTTTGTCGGGGTTGTACTCGAAGTACGGGTTATCCAGCGGGTGTTCCGGGCCGTACAGGGATTCGTAGTAGGAGCGGTGCATGGCATAGGCGCTGTGCATCAACGTGCGGTTCATCTTCTCGCGGTTCAGCAGATAGGCCAGCGCGTGCCGCACACGGCGATCGTCAAAGGGGGGCCGACGCATATTCATGGCCCAGCCCTGAAATCCGCGCGGCACACGATTGTGCACTTCCTGCCGCACAATCCAGTTGCGATCGAAACGTTCGCCGGAAGTGCGCGTGGCCCAGATATGGGCGGTGTATACCGCAAACAAATCGAACTCGCCGCGCCGAAACACATCGAATGCGTGTTCCCGGTCGGGATAGAACCGCATTTCGACAAAGTCAAAGTTGAGCGTTCCTTCGTTACGCGCGTAATCGCGTGCCCACCAATCGTCGCGCCGTCGCAATCGTACGCGCGACCCTTCATCGACGCGATCCAGCTCGTAAGGACCCGAGACCACGGGAAAATCGAAATTAAGCCGGTTGAAGTCGGCGTCTTCCAGCGCGTGTTTGGGGAGTATCGAGAACCCGCCGGCATACAGCAGATTCGCCCAATGCGCCTCGCGGGCCATGAAGCGGATGGTGTGGGTGTCGATGATCTCCGGTGGATGCAGACGTTCCAAGCCGACTTTATGCGGACCGGTCAGGTGCGCGGGATCCATGACCACATCGTAGGTCCACGCCACATCTTCGGCCGTGATGGGCTGACCGTCGCTCCAGCGCGCGGCGGGATCGAGGGTGAACGTGAATGTTTTTTTATCGTCCGATATCGTCCAGGCCTTAGCCAGACCCGGGGCCGAGTCGACCGAAAGCGGGTCGCGACCCAGCAGCGGCTCATAGAGCAGCCCGAAAATACCGGCCGCGGTGGTGCTGTTTTCCAGGTAATAGTTGAAGCTTTTGGGGTATTGCCCTGCATAAACCCGGAACGTGCCACCCGGCTCGGCCAATTCGTCTGCCAGCGGGTTGGGGGTGTCGTGATCGTCTTGCGCCGGAAAATGTTGTTCCGCGTGCGCTCCAACACCCATCAGCATCAAGCCCCCCATCATATATCTCAAGATCATCATCGCCATTTCCCTCCGTTGCGTTCCACTCTATAGTGGGGTGGCTAGGCGGGTGAGTCAATAGGCTGTCGGTTGACCAGCATATTACCCAAGCCCGTCGCAGTACCATCCGCGTAGACCACCCACCCGGCCAAGAGGATACCTTCATGCCAGCCCTGCTACTGGCGGTTGCCCATATTCTTCACCAACTTCTTATTGCCCCGGCACCCGCGCCGGGGCAATGGCGACGGATGGACCATCCGCATTGTTTCTCGGCGCGGGGCGCCTTCGCAACAATACGGATGCAGCAGAACCTCGGTCGACGAGCAAGCTCGCCGACCCACGGTCTGCTGATCCGTCGCCAATGAGAGCGCGGGGCGCATGGCGGAGCGGGACCGCAACACACCCCCCCCGGATTGGGTGCAAACATTGTGAATTGCCAGGCCCTTAAAGCCTGCCTATGCTCTTGAACATGACTGCACGGCCCGATATCACTGTGATTACGCCCAACTGGAATGGTGCCCGGTTCTTGGAGCGGTGTGTGCGCAGTGTAGTGAACCAGCGTGCTGGCGGGGTTCGGCTCGAATACTTGGTCATCGACGGAGGCAGTACGGACGATTCCTTGAAACTACTGGAGCGCTATGCCGACGAATTCGACGTCTTGGTAAGCGAACCGGATAGCGGACCGGCTGATGCGATCAACAAAGGACTGCGCCGGGCCACCGGCGATATCGTGGCTTGGCTGAACGCCGACGACTGGTATTTTCCCGGAGCCCTGCGACGCGTGGTGGACGCCTTTGCTGCGCATCCCCAAAGGGCGCTGGGATTCGGGCGGTGTGTGATCGTAGATGAAGCCGATCAGGAAATTCGTCGCGGCATTACGCGGTTCAAAGAGGCGTTCTTTCCCTTATCTGCGCGTTTCACGATCCAATCGATCAACTATATTTCTCAACCCGCCATGTTCTTTCGGCGGTCGGCTCTGGAAAGCGCGGGCCTTTTGCGATCTGATCTGAAGGCGGCCTGGGACTATGATTTAACGCTGCGACTGTGGCGACAGGGTGGGGGCTTCGTCATTAAAGGGGGACCGTTGGCGGCTTTCCGTTGGCACGAAGGGTCCATCAGTGGTCGGCATTTCCGCCAACAATTCAAAGAGGAATTCGAGGTTGCCGTAGCTGATGCAGGGTGGTGGTCGCCCCAGGCGCTGCTGCATTGGGGCGTGCGCTGGGGTATTGTGGGAGCCTATTCGCTTATGGCCCGGCAGCGGGAGTGTCGCCTGACATGAAAATTGCCGTTAATACCTTGTTCCTGATCCCGGGCGAAGTGGGCGGGTCGGAAACCTATCTGTGCGAGACGCTGGGTGCGATGACCCGCCAGCATCCCGAAATCGAGTTGGCTTTGGTGACAAATAGGGAGAATGATGCTCTGTTACGCAAGTTGTTCGGCGGCTTCCCGCAATGCACTCTGCATCGCTTGCCTGTCCGTGCCGTCAACCGTTATGCCCGGATTATTGCCGAACAGATTTGGCTGCCAAAAATCATCAGCCGCATTAAGCCGGATTGGCTTTGGTCACCGGGGTACACGATGCCCTATTGGGTGCCCTGCCGCCAAGTGGTGTCGATTCTGGACATGCAGTACCGCTCGCATCCGGATGATCTGACCCCGCTGGCACGCTGGACCACGCATGCGCTGGTCAAGATGGCCGCGCGCCGCGCTGACCGTATCATCGCAATTTCTGAATTCTCCAAGCGCGAAATCGTCAAGCATACGGGTTGTCCTGAGGATCGAATCGTAGTCACCCCCTTGGGAGTGGATCCCGGATTTGGCGAGGCCCTGCAACCTGCAACCGCCGAACTGCAACCGTACATTCTCTCTGTCGCTAATTCGTATCCTCACAAAAATCTACATCGGCTGGTGGAGGCCTTTGGACAGCTGGTGGACCAAATTCCCCATCAATTGGTCTTGGTTGGACGTCCGCGCCTGGGCGAGCCACAGCTTGCGCGGGCCATCGAGCAGGTTCCTGGCGACCGTATTCAGCGTATGGCCGGGCTTTCGCGCGAAGAATTGATTACACTCTACCGGGCTGCAGACCTGTTTGTGTTTCCATCGTTATACGAAGGTTTTGGATTGCCGGTGCTTGAAGCGATGATGGCCGGGGTTCCTGTACTAACCGCCCGGGAAGGGTCTATACCGGAGATCGGTGGTGACGACGTTGTGTATGCCGACGGGCGGGATAGTGCTGATTTGGCAGGGAAAATGAAGTCGATACTGGCCTGGCGAGCCGAAGACCGCGATCTGGTCATTCAGCGTGCCCGCCAGCGCGCCGGTCAATTTACATGGCCATCCACAGCTAAGACAACGGTGGAAGTTTTTGTCAGGGGTAGGTGATTTTTGGGGGATAGCTCCTTAATCGGAAATTGTTTGAGTAAATGAGTCGGTAATATAGCCTGATGTTTTGCCCATTCCAAGCGTTGTAAGTGTTCAGTGTTCAGTGTTCAGGAGTCCTCGGAGCCAGCGCCC
>PWVE01000097.1 GCA_003562335.1 PVC group bacterium | reverse complement strand
GAGCCGCGTCGCCTTTGAATCCGTTCCCAACGCGACGGTCGTTGGCACGATTCTGAGATGTCTCGACGTCGCTACGCTACGCTCGACATGACAAAGTCCCTTCATGCTCAACAACAGCCTCCACACACGCTCCCTCGAAGCACATACTCCATCAACTTCTTACAGCGCAACCGGCTCCGAGTTTCCTGCGATTCAGGCAGTGGGGAAGGGTACAGGAATCTTCGATTCGGCTGAGTTATTTTTTCTCCTTTGCGTCTGGTGGACGATTACGGGGATATGCCGGGTGTCGATTTCCCGGGTTCACTAAGAATTCAGGAGAAAAGAGACCTTGCAAGCCGATGCGGACGGTGTAAAGAATGAACCCTTATGAAATTACCACTAGATCCCCATTTCGTAGCGGCCACCCAGTGGAATGCCGCTTTTGAGCGTGACGTACGGGCCAGTGGCGACACCGCAACACAGGTGGTTATCGGCTTACTGCGCCACAACCAAGCAGTGGTGCGGCAGACGCTGCATATCCTGCCCGGTAACGACCCGCGCAACTTCACCTATGTCGAGCGTCGCCTGAAAGCGCTGTGCTGGGCCTACGGCGGGCATCGCATCCTGATCGACGGTCCCTCTGACTTGGTAAAGGCCCTGCAACAGCACTATGCGCAATCGCCCACGGGCCAGTTAGATTCCGAGCTTATCGGCGAAAAGATTTATGGAGCCCCTATTTCCGTCGAAGCGGCGCGCGCGGAGGAGATTCCCGAGGCCGTCACCGATCACCAGGCCATTGGCCGTCATCTGGACGGCTGCCGGATCGGTTTTGACCTGGGGGGCAGCGACCGCAAATGCGCCGCACTTATCGATGGCGAGGGGGTGTTCTCGGAGGAAATCAAGTGGGATCCTTATTTCCAGACGGATCCCGAATATCACTTTGACGGCATCATGGATTCCCTGCGCCGCGCGGCCGCTCATCTCCCGCGCGTGGACGCCATCGGCGGCAGCGCCGCCGGGGTCTATGTGGATAATGAAGTCCGCGTGGCCTCGCTCTTTCGCGGGGTGGGGCCCGACGACTTCAATACCCGAGTCCGCCCCATCTTTCATCGCGTCCGCGAGGCGTGGGACGGTATCCCCTTTGTGGTCATCAACGACGGCGAAGTCACCGCCCTCGCCGGGGCGATGTCCTTGAATGTATCCGCGCTGCTCGGGGTCTCGCTGGGTACCAGCACCGCCGCCGGTTACGTCACACCCGCAGGCACGCTCACCACCTGGCTCAATGAGCTGGCCTTCGTGCCCGTGGACTACCGGCCTGACGGGCCCGTGGACGAGTGGTCGGGCGACGTCGGCTGCGCGGTACAATTCTTCTCCCAGCAAGGCGTGGCCCGGCTGGCGAAAGAGGCCGGCTGGGATTTCGATGCGCAAATGCCTTTGGCCGAGCGGTTGGTTGCCGTTCAGGACGCCATGAAGCAGGACGACCCACGGGCGCGCGCGATCTTCTCCACCATCGGCGTCTGTTTCGGACACACCATCGCGCACTGGACCTCGCTCTACACGATTCAGCATCTACTGATTCTGGGTCGCGTCACCAGCGGGGCGGGCGGCGACCTGATTCTGGATTGCGCCCGCACCACGCTGCAGGAACAGTATCCGTCGCTTGCGGAACAGATGGCGTTGCATATCCCCGACGAAAAAATGAAACGACACGGCCAGGCCGTGGCCGCCGCCAGCCTGCCCGCTATCTCCAAGGAGTCACCATGACCAATCCCTACCAACCCTATGTGCAGGCCCTTGCCGATCAGGTGCAGGCCGCGACCCGTTTGCCGCTGGGCGGATTCGACCGCAAAACGCCCGTGCCGCCGTCGGCCGACGCACCGGTGGCCCTGCTCTTTTCGCCGCACCCGGATGATGAATGTATTACCGGTCTGCTCCCGCTGCGATTGATGCGGGAAGCCGGTTGGCGCATCGTCAATGTGCCGGTGACCCACGGGAGCCGGGTGGAACGACGGGCCGAGCGGCACGATGAGTTGAGCCGGGCCTGCGCCTTTTTGGATTGGGAATGGGTGGAGCCCGCGCCGGACGGCGGATTCCGTTTCCAATCATTGGAAAACTTAGGCGGAAATTTTCCAAACGTTGGAAGCGGAAACGACCCGGTTTTCCAAACGTTGGAAAAACCGGATGTGATCACGCTACTGAAACACGTCCAGCCAGCGGCCCTGTTTGTGCCGCACGCAGCCGACTGGAACGCCCGCCACATTTCGACGAACCACTTGGTGATGGACGCCTTCCGCGCCATGCCCCCGGATTTTACGTGCACGGTGATTGAAACCGAGTTTTGGGCGGCGATGGCGGATCCGAATCTGATGGTGGAAGGCGATGTCGAGCTGGTGGCGGACTTGGTGGCCGCCACCTCCTTTCATGTGAAAGAGGTCGAACGCAATCCGTACCATCGCTTGTTACCTGCGTGGATGATGGACAACGTGCGGCGCGGCGGCGAGTTGGTGGGCGGACAGGGCGAGGCGGCTCCGGATTACCAGTTTGCGACCTTGTACCGCTTGCGGAAATGGCAGAACGGCGCGCTGGCACCGGTGTGGGATGCCGGAGAGATGTGGTCGCTGGACCGCAGCGTAAACGAGCTTTGCTAATGGAAATTATCATCCAGCCCGATGCCGAATCGGCCAGTCGGGCCGCCGCCCGGGTGGTGGCCCGCTTGCTGCGCGAGAAACCGGACGCCGTGTTGGGTTTGGCTACCGGCAGCACCCCCCTCCGCTTGTACCAGGAATTGATCCGGTTGCATCGTGAAGAAGGACTGGATTTCAGCCGGGTTACCACCTTCAATCTCGATGAATATGTCGGACTTGGGCCGGATCATCCGCAATCGTACCATCATTTTATGTGGTCCAACCTGTTTGATCACCTAAACGTCAATCCGGCCCAAATTCATATTCCCGACGGCTTGGCGGCGGATATTCAGGCGGCCTGTGCGGCCTATGAAGACAAGATCGTGGCGGCCGGCGGCATGGATGTGCAAGTATTGGGGATTGGTTCCGACGGGCATATCGGGTTCAACGAGCCCACGTCTTCCCTGGCCTCGCGAACGCGCATCAAGACGTTGACTCCGCAAACGGTGGCGGACAATGCCCGTTTTTTTGAAGGCGACGAGGCCAAGGTGCCGCATCATTGCATCACCATGGGGATCGGAACCATCATGGCCGCGCGGTGCGTGATCATGCTGGCGTTCGGGTCCGGAAAGGCCGACGCCGTGGCTGCGTCCGTCGAAGGTCCGGTGGCGGCGATGATGCCCGCATCCGTCCTGCAACATCATCCCGTAGCCAAATTCTTTCTCGACGAAGCCGCCGCCACCAAGCTGACACACGCCCCCTATTACCGCTGGGTCTATGACCATAAACCCGGCTGGCAACACGATGTATAATACAGATAAGTGCCAGATGATCGCCCAAAAGCGGTCTTAAATTATGCAAATAAGGACTTGTAATCCAGTTAAACATAAGAGTATTGTCGGCAAATGATTACAAGAGCCATAACACAGGAATTACTTGAGCTGACGAGGGAGTTTACCCCCCTTCCGTGAGTGCCTCGCAATCACCGCTTTTGCTGACAATACCGTCATGATGTTCGGTGGTGAAAACGACTTAACGGTCAAAGCCCCCCTCTCTATTCCATCCCGCTTCCTGGATCAATGACATCCACACATCGAACCACTGCTCACTGGAGTGATGTTCGATGTGCGCGTCATGGCCGGGGATTGGATTGACGGTCAGCGGCAATCGCAGTGGAGTGCCGTCGGCCCGGTGAAAGGTTTCGCCCAGATCGTCCGAGTAGGCGTAAACCGGGCCCTGGGTCATCCTGCTTTCCCTGCCGACACCGAGAATGGGCATCTGCACATGCATCCGGCCGGTCCGGTCAAAAACAACGCCCCGAATCCCTCGGACCAGACGCGTCCATGTGCGATTGAAGTTGTAGCCGGTGGGTTGGAAGGCGGCCACCACGCCGTCGCCCGGTCCGTGATATTGAACCTTTCCGCCCAGTGATTCGAACCAGTCCGGATTCGCCTGCGGCGCGTGTTGCCAAAGCATTTGATCGGCATTGCCCCTAAGTTCCGTCCACCGCCGCTCGTCGGCGTCATAGCGCTGAATGGCCCAGGACCACGTCCTTCCCCGTCCAAAAAGAAAAGGAGTGCCATCCGGGGCGCGGACAAAGTTCATGTAGTTTATCCACCCGCCAAAGGTGCGCGGATTCCCTCTTTCCCCGACGAATTCGAAGGTGTCGATACCGCCGGGCTCCTCCGAAACCCAATACATGACCTCCACCGAGTCTTCTTCCCCCGCAGCGACACCGAGCTTTTCCCAGCTGCCGGGAATCCAGCGACGACGGTTCGGGCGGTTATGCTGCCCGCCGGTCAGGTGAATGTATCCTTCCGAGTCAACCAGGATACCCCAGCCATCATACTTTGCGTTACTGGCGTCGAACATCAGCCAGGGGCCTCCGAGATACGATTCCCGTTCACGGCCGTCGGGAGCGATTTCGAGAATTTTCAAGCGCGACCATTTCCCTTCCGGATCCGGTTCCTTGTCGGTCAGATCCTTGAGGGTGTCTTCAAACACGCGTTGGACCTCGTCCCACGATACCCGCTCGACCACGGGGATGTAAGTGGTTCCATCGTGGATATCAATTTGACTGTAGGCGTTGTAGTGGGCGTCACTGAAGGGGAACCCCCTGCTGAGATAGGCATCAAAGTATTCGGCGCGCAGGGGCAGGTTGTCACGCAATGCCTGCAAGCTTTCTTCCGTGTGAACGGAGCCCCATCCGGGCGACACCGGGGGAAGCTTAGGAACGGTTTTCAAATGGTCGCGGTGCGCCTCCAGCGCGTCCAGGTAGCGGCCCGCTTCGACCAGTGGCCGGATTTCATCAAGATATGATCTCGATATATCAAGCGCATCGAAAAAAGGTTTGGCTAACGTTTCACCAAGCAGTGCGCGGACCTGTTCGTCTTCAGGGGCGATGTCTAACAACGCTCGCATCACGGCGTTGCGCAGCAGATCCTCGACCTTGGGCAAATACACCCCGTTCCGCTCCGTAATCGACTCCAGCACCGCCCGCAAGGCTGGGACGGTTCCAGCCGCCTCTGCGCCGAAGCCGGCCAGGGCCAAGGCAGCTTCGGCGCGGTCCGCCTCGGCCAGTTCCTCGTTTCGCAACTGGGCGACGATCTCGTCAAGGTCGTCCAGGTCGGGGGCCGGGGCCTCGGCAGGAGGTTCGGGCGGCGACGGCACTTGCTCCGGCCGGGTCGCTTTGTAAAGGATCGCTACTTCCTCCCCATCCAGTGTCCGGTCAAAGAGCACCATGTGCCGGGCCGAGCCATCCAGGGAAAGGATTCCGCCGAGGTTGGAAGTGCCCCACCTGCCGCCGCCGATCGCGAACGGAGTCTCCGCACAGACTGCGTACGGAACATCTTCGGCGGAGTGGGCCAGTTTGCCGTTCAGGTAGAGTCGGCCGGTTCCCGCCTCGTCATAGGTGTAGACCACGTGCTGCCACTCGCCGGTCGCCAGTTCAATTTGCCGATCAATCGAACCGATGGCATCATTCTCTCTGCCACTGGCCACCTCGATCAGCGAGGGACCCGACGATTCCCCGGTTCTGCGTCCAAACCGCAGCATGGCGCCGTCGTTGTCGACCCGCTGGCCCCAGATGGCCCAAGCCAGAGCACCGTCACGATGAGGGCGTGGAGTGAACGGCTGGCCCATGATCAGAACCCCGTAACGCTTTTCTTCGTATTCCCGCCGACTAAAGACCCAGCCGCCCATCGAAAAGACCGGCGAGGCGTAGGCATCGTGATGGGGAATCTGAATCCACTGATAGACATCGTTTTCAAAATCGAGCAAACCGTCCCGCCACGGCACCGACAATATTTGGCCATGATTTTCGTTGGCCGAGCGGTCGTGGGCCACTTCGCCACTGCCCTCGTCAACCGGCCACCAGCCGACCGGCTCAAGGTCTTGCACCGGCTGATGACGGTCCTGTGGGACTTCCTCGCCCTGAACCCGAAAAGCAGAACAGGCTGAACAGAAAACCGCCAGCACAACAGCCAGCACAGATATCTTCGACATCAAAATGACAGCAGGCGAGCGTGCGGTTTATCACGGTGTCCAGGGCGGCCGGGTGTTCGCCAGCGCTCTCATCGTAAAGAATCCCCGCGTCACGCGCGTTGTGGTCGAAAAATCCGCGTTTCCCCTTTCCTCCATTCAAAAACATTGGGGTTTTCGAATTCAATCTGGGGGATTAAAAATCACCACCCTCTTTTCAGCCTCTATTCACGCATCTTTGGCTTTTGCAAAACCTCCAGCCACACCAAGTGGCACGGGCATCCTGCCCGTGAATCATGGGCGGGACGCCCATGCCACGGGAGGTTTTGCAAGAGCCTCAACTGTTAATTTTTTGATAAATTAATCCTTGCCCAATCGGGACCACTTTGTTATTAACCGCGCCAATTGACCACTTTTCACCCAAAATAGGTCGCCAGACCCAGGAGACGTGATTATGAAAGAGGATTCGATACAAAGAGCTAGGGATATGATTACAGCCGCCCATCAAAAGGGGCGGTGGGCTACGTTTGGTGCCTATGTGCGGTTGTCCGGTCCGGGCTGGCTGCAAAGTGCCATCACGATCGGCGGCGGATCGCTTTCCAATTCGCTTTATCTGGGCGTGCTGGTCGGCTTCTGGTGCATGTGGGTACAGCCGCTGGCGATGTTGTTAGGGGTTGTGATGCTCAGCGCCATTGCCTATGTGGCACTGTCGACCGGCGAACCACCGCTGCGCGCGATCAACCGTCACGTCAGTCCTGTGCTGGGTTGGGGGTGGTTGATTGCCTCGATGATGGCCAATATGGTCTGGTCGCTGCCACAGTACGCGCTCTCGGCCGGCGCGCTGCAGCAAAACCTTTTCCCGGCGGTTTTCGGTTGGGGGGAACATCCCGGATTGTTCGGCTCGATTCAAGGGGGCACCATCGCCGCCTCGGCGATCGTTCTGGGCATCGCGTTGTTTAACGTGACCATGTACAACAGGGGTGGTTCCGGCGTCAAATTGTTCGAGACCACCATCAAAGTCATCATCGGCCTGATCGTTATCTGTTTCTTCGGCGTCATCTTGAAGGTCACCTTTACCGAGGGTAGCGGGCTTTACTGGAGCGAAATAATGGCGGGGTTCATCCCCGATATT
>PWVE01000123.1 GCA_003562335.1 PVC group bacterium | reverse complement strand
CAGCGGCACACGCCCGACAGCAACAGCGCCGCGAACACGGGCATCAACGGCACTTGATAATCGTCGTACGGGAAAGGAGCCGCCAGATGCACGAGCGTCATCAACGCGATACCGCACCACAGGATCCCGGTTGGGCGCGGTACCTTCCACCAGCGCGGTCCGCCGGTGCTGGCACCGCATACCCAGATGATGCCCAGCAGAGCCAGCGGATAGTAGGCTTGCAGCCAGCGCGCCCCGAAACCAGCTTTGAATAACCAGCCTGCCGTTGAGCCGCCGGCATCGCGCGCAGCATGAAACGGGCCCAGCCAGAACCAGGTTTCAGCCGGGGCCCGCCACAACGAAGGACCGAACGCCCACGCCAATCCCAGCAGCGCGCCGCCCGTGAACCAACACCCACTTCGTGCCCGGCGATCCGGCCCCAGTGCCAGCATCAACGCCACCCACGGCAACCAGACGCCCGCCGACAGACGGACCCCGGCGGCTAAGGCCAACAGACCCCCCGCAATCAGAGCCGGTCCGCGACTGCGGCCCGGTTTCAAGAAGGTCAGCGCGTACGCGCCGCCGGTTAGCAGCACGGCCGTTAACGCATAGGTCTTGACGATTAAAGTGAAATAATTGTGATACACGTTGCAGCCAAGCAACGCCACCACACCCACCGCCACCGCCGACCGCCAAGGCGACGGCGTCAGGCGCCAAGCCAAGGCCACGGCCAAGGCCAGGGACACCCAACCAAGCAACGCCGTGAACACGCGACCGGCTTGCAGTCCGGCCTCCGGCCATAAGCGGAAAACTTGCGCATAAACGGCGGTGAAGACAGGGCCCTGGGTAAAAGCATAATCCGCGTAGGGGCGTGCCCCTTCCGCCGTGCGGGCCGCCGCATAAAGGTACCAACCCTCATCCTGATTCAGCTCGCCCCAAAAGAGGTTGATCCCACCCACCAAGAGACCGGCCACTACGGCCATGCCGCAATAGATACCGATCCGGGCGCGGTTCATGGTATTGCTCCTCCCGCTCCTGGGCCGCGCCGGGCACACACTGTTTCCAGATAGGCCCGCAATATGGCGGTCCCTTGTTCCAGTGCGTGCAGGTCGATAAACTCGTCCGGCGTGTGGGCTTGCGCAATGTCGCCGGGCCCGAACACGACCACTTCCCGGCACGTACGGGACAGGGCCCCGGCATCGCTATGCCAGGCGGCCGTATCAAGGACGGCCTCGCCCGTTACTGTTTGCAGGGCCTGCTGCAAATCGGCCACCAACTGGGCATGGATCGGCGTGGCAAAGGCGGGACCGAGCTTCAACACCTCCACGTCGTAACCGGTGGCGTGGCCTTCTGCACATAGGGCCTGTAGCTGCTGGTCCAGCGCGGCCAGTATTTGGTCGGGTGATTCGCCCGGAACCAGGCGCCGGTCAATCTCCAGTCGGCACTGAGGCGCGATGATGTTGATGGCGTTGCCGCCTTGGATGCGGCCGATATTGACCGTGCCGGGTCCCATGGTGGTGATGTCCGGCGGGGCATCGGTTTCGCCGCCCGATTCCAACCATGCGGTTTGCAGCCAGGGAATCAAGCGCAGGGCGGCAAGAATGGCATTGCATCCTTGCGCCGGATTCGAGCCGTGCCCGCCTTGGCCGTACAGCGTGACGGCCACCCACAAAGCGCCTTTGGTGGCGTGCACAATGGCGCCGCGCGTCGGTTCCAAAACCACCGCAGCATCCGCCGCCAAACCCTGTTCCGCTAAGCGTTGGGCCCCGATGTTGCCGGTTTCTTCGCCGTAAGCCCCCACCACCCACACGGCGATACCGCTGTCCGCCAGCGATGCGAGTAAACCGGGCTGATCCAGTGCGGTCAGCGCAGCCGCCAACGCGCCTTTCATGTCGCACGCGCCACGACCGTAACAACGACCGTCCTTAATCACGGGTTTGAACGGGTCGATGGTCATCCCGTCGATCCCCACCGTGTCCAGATGCGCGGCGAACAAGATGGTGTAGTCGGCTTGGGCCGGGCCGTAACGGCCAATCACGTTACCGCGCAAATCGCCCACGGCATCATACTCCACCGCAAAGCCCCGCTCACTGAGCCAGGCCGACAAGAAAACGGCCAGCCGGTATTCGTTGGCAATCGCGGCGTCGTCCGTATGTTCTGGATTCACGCTGGGAATGGCGATTAGTTCCTTTAGCAATTCGACGGTCATTCTCGATTCCCGGTTCTTATTTCCATTCGGTCACATCATGCAGAGGCCGTGGTCTGCCGCAGATCGTCGGCCCAGCGCGGACAGAAATGGGCCACGCCTTCCAGCACACCGGCGGCATAGTTCCCGTTACCATAGCCCACGCCGCCAGTGGCAATATACAACGTATCGGCCTGTCCCGTATCGGCGGCCAACCGGCGGCCTTCGGCTTTCACTTCCGGCGGGGTATTGGCCACCAGCACGGAATGCACGTGGCTTTCCATCACGGACAAATCGTTGCCGCTATCACCGGCAAAAACGACTTGGTCCGGGGTATAATTCAGTTGCGCCTGTAAAAATTCAACGGCATGCCGTTTGGTCGCGCGCCGCGGCAACACGTCCAGTAAACCCACCCGCTGGTGGGCGTCTATGCTGAGGGTCAATTCCGTGTTCCACCCCAACGGCTGCAGCCGCGTCTGCACCTCGGTCAGCACATCGTCCGGTGCGCATTGATCCATATCCCAATAGTAACTCAGCTTGTAGGGTTGCTGTCGTTCCTCCGCCTGCAAGGTCAACCCGGCCCAATCCGCCAGCAACGGGCGCGCTTGTTCCTGGGTTTGTCCGCGCCAGTCCTGGGCGATCTCCGTTTGCCACTCGTCCCAGCGCGTCCAGTCGCCCGCGGCATCGACCCGCCATATACAGGCCCCCACGTCGGTGACAGCATACGCGGGAGTGGGCAGGTCAAATTGGGCAATGGCCTCCCGAACCAATTCTGCGTCGCGGCCCGTTACGTAGGCCAGCGCCACCGCCGGATGGCGGCAAAGGGCGCGCAGCCGCGGGCGGGCGTCGGCGTCTTCAGGCGCGGCATACGGGATCACGGTCCCGTCCATGTCGCTGCAAAGCAGCAAGCGTCTGGACTCACTCGTCATCGCCAACGGTCTCCCCGGTCGTGGCAGCCGCCGCCGCGTCACCGGCTTGCTCTTCGCGCGGATCGCGGCAGCTATTGAAGAAGTCATAAAAATCAAACGCTTCCAGAATGCCGGCCGCCAAGGGTTTCTCGGCAAAGTAAATACGGTCCATGTCCACCAGGCTCGACAGTTCCTCGTGATGCCGGTTGGCCACCACCACCGCCAAGGTATCGCCGCGCATCATGTCCTCGTCGGCACCCGAACCACCCGCCACCAACACCCGTTCCAGCGGCAGGCTGCGTCGATCGGCCACATAACGCAAGGCCAGCCCCTTCGAGGCACGGGCCGGGAGGATGTCGAGATACTGTCCGTAGGACGGCAATATATGGGCGGACTGCCCGGCTTGATGCAGCAAGCGCTGGATTTCCTCCACGTCGGCAATCGCGGGGTCAATATAGTAGCTCACCTTGAAGCGGCTTTGCTCGATCTTGGGTTGCAGCTCCAAGCCCTCAAACTCGGCCAGCACCTGGCGGACCTTGTCGGGTGACCACTGGTAATCGATGTATTTGCGCCACGTTTCGTCGGCCGTCAGTTCCGGGGCATAATAGATTTCCGTGCCGCCACTGGTAATCAGCACGTCCGGGTCGGGAATGTTGTGTCGCTTCATCACGCGCAGGGCCGAGTCGAGGCGGCGACCCGTGGCCACGATGAACGTGGTGCTCTTGCGCTCGCTGCGCAGCACGTCGGTCAGCTGCGCGAGGGCCTCTTCGTCTCCAATCAGGTTCTGGTCCAACCCGCTGACGAAAGCGCGTTCGCGGTAAATGGTCGGGCGCCGTTCAACCGGTTCGCGCACCAACGGATCGGACCGCCCGGCCACCGGCCGGACTAATTTCAGGTAATGCTGCGCGTGGGCGTCCCACGAGTAGTGCTTGCGCACGCCTTCCAGTCCGTTATGGGCGCAGCGTTTCCACAAGGCCGGGTCCGTCACCAGCTTTTCAATGGCCTTGGCCATGGCGTCGGCATCCAGCGGATCCACCAGAAAACCGTTGTCGCAATTCCGTATGATATCCCGCGGTCCGCCATCCTCCGTGACCACGATCGGCAAGCCGGAAGCCGCCGCTTCGATCAAGGTCAGCCCGAACGGTTCAGTCAAAGCCGGATTCACAAACACACCGCCCAACGCCGCCGCGATACGATAAAAGACAGGCACATCCTCCCGCCGATGCTGTTTCGGCAATGCCACCTGACCGTACAAATCAAAATGGTCCACCGCGTTCAGCAACGAGTAGAACACATCGCGCGCGCCCTCGTCCAAATCGTCAATATCGGTGCGGTTCCCGGCCACAATCACGAGATTGGCGCGTTCTTGCAGAACCTCCGACTGACCGAACGCCTCGATCAATTTCTCGATATTCTTGCGTTTGTCCGGACGGGACAAGGCCAGGATCAGCCGTTTATGGGGTTCGCGCAGATGCCGGGTGAGCGCACGGAACTGCGGGGTGTCATTTTCACCGCCTTCCGGCTTGGTAAACGTCTGCAAATTGGTGCCCGGCGGGACCACGCGCATTTGTTTGGGTTGGTAATAGTCGTACAGTTCGTATTGCTGTTCAATTTCCTGGTGTGTACTGGTGATCACGCGTTCCGCAGCCGCCAGCGCTTCCTCCTCGGCATTGATCCGGCGCGTCATGTTATAGCGGGTTTCCACCTCGTCATGCGTCAAGCCGCCGGCCAGCAGACGGTGGCGCTTGACCCGCCCCAGCGAGTGGCCGGTATGAATCAGCGGAATACCGGTCAGTTGCGCCAAACGGGCACCGACCCAGCCGGCATCCGCATAATGGCTATGCCACAAGTCCGGCCATTCGTCCGTATCACGGTAGAACGCGTGTACCTGATCGGCAAAGGTATCGAGATGATCCCACAACTGTTCCTTCGGCAGGTACTCGTCGGGACCGGCGGTAATCCGGACAATCCGGCAGTTTTCGCTCATCACCTCAACCGGCTCGGCGTAATCCGTCGACACCGCGTCGTCCACAATCCGGCGGGTCACCAGATCGACTTGCCGCACGCCCGGTTGGCGGGCCAGCGCTTCGGCCAGCTCAACCACATAAAGCACCTGCCCGCCGGTATCGGCGTCGCGCCCCAACTCCAGCTCGTGGCCCCGGATAAGCCCATGCACGCTGATTAAGGTGAGATACAAGCCATTCGATTCATGGTTTCGTGTGTTCACAACGCGCCTTTCTTTACCCGGTCAATCTGTTAAACATCATAGTGCCTTTTTCGGCTAACGAGAGCGGGCGACGAGAGCGGTGGACGATTGGGATGCTCTCTACTCGTAATCCGCTATCGTCGCCCGCTATCGTCAACCTCTTCCCCTTTTCAATCGTTGTCGTGAAACTACTACCCCGCCGTACTACAGCTACAGCCCCAACTTCTTAAATGCCCGGTTGACATGCCGGAAGTGAACCGCCAAATCAAACACGCGCTCGAGGTCCGTCGGTTTGACCGCTCGCATGACATCGGCATCTTTCAATAACAGGCCCTTGAAATCCTGCCCTTTTTCCCAGGCCTGCATAGCGTTGCGCTGCACCCAGCGATAGGCATCCTCCCGGCTAATCCCGTGTTCGGTCAGCAGCAGCAACACCTGTTGCGAATGAATCAGGCCGTGCGTCAGCTCCAGATTCGCCTGCATACGCCCGGTATTGACCCGCAACGTCTTCACCAGCCGCTCCAGTTTAGCCAGCATATAATCGAGCGCAATCGTGGCGTCGGGCAAAATCACCCGCTCGGCGGAGGAATGGGAAATATCGCGCTCGTGCCAGAGCGGCACGTTCTCCATGGCGGTCAACGCGTAACCGCGCAGCAAGCGCGCCATCCCGCACAGGCGCTCGCCGATGATCGGGTTCCGCTTATGCGGCATGGCCGACGACCCCTTTTGGCCCTTCCCGAAAAACTCCTCCGTCTCCCGCACCTCGGTCCGTTGCAAATGCCGGAATTCCTGTGCCCAGCGGTCCACCGAACTGCCGACCAGCGCCAAGGCCGTCACATACTCGGCGTGGCGATCGCGCTGTACCACCTGGGTGGATAGCGCCGCCGGTGTCAGTTTCAGTTTACGGCACACATACGTTTCCACCGCCGGCGACAGGTGCGCATGCGTACCCACCGCACCCGACAACTGGCCCACCCGCGCGCAGGCGCGCGCCTGTTCCAGCCGGTCCAGCGCACGCCCGAACTCATCGTACATCAGCGCCATTTTCAGGCCGAACGTCACCGGTTCGGCATGGATACCGTGGGTCCGGCCGATCATCGGGGTGAACTTATATTTGCGGGCCTTCGCCGCCGCGGCCTTGCGGACCTGCTTCACGTCCTTGATCAGGATATCCATCGCCTGCATCATCTGCACCGCCAGCGCCGTATCCAGCACATCCGAGCTGGTCAATCCCTTATGAATGTAGCGCGCCGACGGGCCCACGTACTCGGCCACGTTTGTCAGAAACGCAATCACATCATGGTCCACCTCCGCCTCGATTTCGGCAATGCGCTCGACCGTAAAGTTAGCGCGTTGCTGAATCCGTTTCAGGTCAGCCGCCGGGATTTGTCCCTGCTGGTGCATGGCCTCGCAGGCCAGCACCTCCACCTGCAACCACGTGCGGTACTTGTTTTCGTCAGACCAAATTGCCCCCATTTCCGGGCGGGTATATCGCGGAACCATCGTATAACACTCCTTGCTAGTCCATACATACGTGTGCGCCAACCATCAACGCCACCACCAAACCCTACCCAAAAAGCCGTCGGAACACAAGCAAGGGGAGTTCCAACGTTTGGAAAACACCCCCCAAACGCGTTCCAACCTTTGGAAAAATTACGGCCAAAAGTTCCAAGGCCTGGAACGCGGCGTTGTTTTGACTTCCAAGGCCTGGAACGCGAAACGCCGCGCACCTGGGTTCGAGACCCGTGGCGAGTGGCGAGGGCCGCTCATCAACCGCCGCCTGATTTCTGTCGTTCGGTCAATATGGGGGGGCCGGTTGCGCTGTAACGAAAATGATGGAGTATGTCTTCGGGGGAGCGTGTGTGGAGGCTGTTATTGAGTATGAGGGGACTTTGTCATGTCGAGCTTGCCGATCTCCGAATCGCGCCAGCCACCGTCGCGTTGGGAACGGATTCGAAAACCACGCAGCGTTGTTGCCACCGAAGAAAGAAACCACGGATCGCACGGATT
>PWVE01000139.1 GCA_003562335.1 PVC group bacterium | reverse complement strand
TCCGGGTGTGGCTTTATTACGTTGGCCAGCCGGGGGCAAGCGTGGAACAGTGTTCCGCGCTTGCTCGGATCATGGACCTACCACGCTCGGCGGCTCGCGGGGACGCTCGCCCTCCCGGCGGGTTGGTTGGAGCGCTATTTGTCACTCGTCACTTGCCACTTGCCACCCGCCACAGTTCTCGAACCCAGGCGCGCCGCGTTTCGCGTTCCAGGCCTTGGAACTCTTGGCCATGATTTTTCCAAACGTTGGAAGTTTTGGGGCGATTTTTCCCAGGCCTTGGAAACAAAATGAGGGGTGGTTTCCAAGCCTTGGAAGCGAAGTTTTGGCTGACCAAGGTGTTTTGCAAGCGCCCCTTGAAAACAGAAACCGCGTGAATTCAACATAGACTTCGTTCGCCGCAGCCTGATCATGTAGTCGGTTCAGCGCCCGTTGGCCGACGTGAACGCCACCTTTAAGGAGGAACGGGCAGGCATATATGTGCATCGGTTCTGGTGTGATAACTACGTCCGCTTGCCCTGCTTGCTCGATTCCCGGACCGCCATCGATGAGGGGGCCACTTCCGGATAGGCTCGGCCAATCTGGTGCCGGAAACGATGCGACGATGCAAGGAAATAGGCGTACAACTGGTCGGGGGACATCCCCCGCGTCTCCCGCGCGATTCGCTCCTGCGCCTTGTCCTTCAGCTCAATGCAATTCACTTTCGCCGTTTTCGGAAACCGATCCCAGAATGAATCATTCATCGAAACTCACCTCCTTCGGGCTGACAATTGTTAGGACGCCGTAGCCGTTGAGCAGGTTCACCTGATTGTATCCCTTTATCTTATCCAACTTGACGATATGCCTGAAATTCCAAGAAACAATGGCGTCGGCCCTTGCCACAGTGGCCGCCGCTACATGGCGGCAATCCTCCAGCCAGGCTTCCGGCACTACGCCCCTGGTGACATACTCCCGTGCCAGTGACTCAACTTCAGGAGTGAAGGCAACACGTTCCCGACATGCGTCAGGCAATTCTTCGAAAAGACGTCGGACAGGATCCGGCGCTCCGATCAACTCTGCTTCCAGCACCTCTGTGAACAGCAGGCGTGCCTTGCCGTCAAGCATGGCGGTAATAACGCGCCTCGAGTCCCCAGCGAACTCGTCGTCAAAGCAGCCCCCGATAACGGACGTGTCGAGATAGAGCCGCCACGGATTTCCCGGCAATCTGTCAACCTTAGTCGTCTTCTGTTGCATATAGCAGCCAGCTTTCGCGTTCGACCAGGGCGGGTCGAGATGTCACGATTGGCGATCGTCGCCCATAAACAGTCTTATTTAGAGCAGGATCAGCAGGAAGACGAGGACGAACAGGGCGACGGTTTCGACGATACCGATGGTCATCAGGTAGTTACCGAAGCCTTGTCCCGTTTCCGCCAGCGCGTCGGCGCCAGCGGCCCCTGCCTTGCCTTGGTAGGCGGCCGAGGCGGCCATGCCCAGCCCGCCGAACAAGCCCATGCTGAGCATCATCGGCCACGCGATAAACGTGCCGCCGTCCGCCAGCAACGCATCAATGCCCCCGTTGATTTGCAGCATGAGGATCATGCCGTAAATGGTCTGCGACAACGGCGCGCCGATGAAGGTGATCAGAATGAACGGGGCGGCCTTGCTTTGTGCGTAGCACTTTTTCCAGGCGCCGACCGCCGCCATACCGGCGGTGCCCGTGCCGATGGCTGATCCAACTGCGGCCAAGCCCAATACCGCCGCCGCACCCGCGCGGCCCAATGCTGCCATTAATTCGATATCCATGATGTTCTCCTTTACCTAGGTGGTGGTTATTATGAAGCCGTTTCTTCCGGTTGCGTTTCCACTAAAGGGCCACGCCGCGACCGGATTCGGAACG
The DNA here is from genome assembly GCA_003562335.1 of PVC group bacterium. Taxonomy (GTDB): domain Bacteria; phylum Verrucomicrobiota; class Kiritimatiellia; order SLAD01; family SLAD01; genus SLLF01. The sequence goes on along the minus strand of PWVE01000139.1, from coordinate 5,419 downwards.
GGTTGTACTTTTCACCCGTCCACTGCAAACCGACGTGACCTGCAAATTCCAACGTATTAAGACGAATGCCATGCACCAACACGCCCATGGCCGCCAACAAAATATTCAGCGTGTGCCCGAGAAAAATGATGAGCACGGCAAACACGGTGCCGATACCGCCGCCGGCTCCGATTTCCAGCCCCATGTCATTGAAGGCCGATGCCACCGCCAAGGTCGCGGTGCCCACGGCAAACAAGCGCACGTACGAAACCACGTCTACGAAGTTACTGACCAGATTGAGCGGCAACATGACGTGATCGATCCAGTCCGTTTTCAGGCGCGCAAACGGCGTCATAAACAAAACCAGCAACACCAGGCCCACGGCAAATACGGGCCACATGATGACGGGAAAATCGGCGTTCAACACCAAAAACCGGGCAAGAAAGAACATGGTCCAGACAATCCCGATCCAGCCGATCTGGGCCCAAGCCTGGGTGCGCGGCCATAATCGCACCACGTTCCAGCCGTGCGCGATGGTCAAGTGGACGGCCCCGATCACGAAGCACAGCAACATCACGTTCTCGGTGGTGAGCAACCAGTCCACGCGCACGGCCCCCAACACGCCCGGAATGGCCTCAATCCCGAAATAGTTGCCGGTCAGCACGCCCCAAACCAAGGTGGCGATACCCGTAATGTAGAGCAAATGGAAAACAGAGGCCGGTAGCTGTCGCCACTTGAATTGGGCGGCCACCGTGGCCGCGATGAACAATGCCCCGTAACCGGCGTCGCCCACAATCATGGCAAAGAAGAGACTGAAGAAGAGCAGAAACACCCCGCTGATATCGACCTCGTTGTAGCCGGGCACGACGCCGATGAAATCGAAGACGGCGCGGATGGGTTGTACCCAGCGCGGATTTTCGATCTTGGTGGGTACGCGGTCCTCCTCCTTGACGTCCTCGATCAACAGGCCCCAGCCCAGCTTGGCCGCCGCCGCTTGAATATGCGCGACCTCCCGTTCCGGAGTGTAACCGCGCAGATAGGCCAGTGGCTCAACGGTGGCCATGCCGGTGCGCGCTTCCAGAAAACGCAGCTTGTCCTCTGTTTCGGCGATAATTTCGCGGACTTTGGGCAAATACGGGGCCAAGGCCTCCAGCTCCCGCTCAATGTTGGCCAGCGTCTCCTCTGTTTGGGCCAACTGTTGCTGGATCGCTGCCAGTGACCGGTCGGGCAGGCGTACGGCGTCGTACGGCAGCTCAATGGGTTCACGGGCGATGACACTGAAATAGATACCGTTCCGGTCCTGTTGATGGACGGTCAGGACCATGTCGTCCGGTACTTTGATGGCGGCCTTGGGACCGGCTTTAAAGCAACCCACATAGATTCCTTTGGCCGCCAGTTGCTCAATCGCGGCGGGATCGAACGCACCGTACGGGGCCAGGCGGGCAAGCTCGCGTTGCCAGTGGTCCCGCTCGTCTTCCCGGTCCTTACGCAGGTTCAGCCATTTCCATATCTCATCCACCACCTCATCCGCCGGGCGCGGGGTCTCGCTCCGGGACGCGGTCCCGGCCGGCTGGAGCTGCGCATAATTTTCCAGCACCTCGCAGGCGCGGCAGGCGTCCTGGTGATGTTCCCGCGTTTCTTCCAGCAGGTTGCCGCCGGGTTCCACCACGTGTTCCAAATGCAAGACCCCCAACTGTTGCAAGGCCAGCAGCAACGCTTCCTGGTGCTCGCGGATGCAGATCACCGTGATCTTTTTCATGCGCCCGATCATGACACCGCCGCCTCGGCTTTAACGGCGCGGTCCTTGGCCAGCTTGGCCCGGGCCACCTCGGCCGTTTGTTGATCGCCCAGAAAGATACGAATCACGCGGATGTTTTCGCGTGTTTCGGGTATCTTGACCTTCTCGAACAAGTTGACCCGCTGGGTGGTGGTGCGCAGCTCTTGTACCAAGCGTCGATGCCCCTCCTCCAACAGCAACCGTTCACAGCGCAAGCGTGACAACTGTTCCAATAGGTCGAGTCCATCGTCCAGCCACGGGCGGCTGTGGAACAGATCGGGGAGCGAGCGTTCGAAGGTGATGTCTTCCAGTACCGGGATATTTACACCGGCAATATTGTTGACGGTTTGCTCGACCGCGACCACCTGCAAGTAATCCTCGAACGTAATCGGCTCGGCGAACAGGTCCACCCAACTACGCAGGTCTTCGCGAGCGTCGCTTTCTTCTTTCGCTTTGGCCTCGATTTCCGCTTCCAGTTGACGCACCTCAAGCTGCAACTGCTGCTTTTTCAGTTGCAGGGTCGGCAGATACCGCTCGAAACGGCGCAGCGCGTCGCGCTGCTGTTTCAGTTCGGTCTTGGTATATTTAATCTTTGCCATTTTGCTGCGGCCAGAACTTATCAACCAGTTTGGTGGGTGCGCCGGTTTCCGCCGGGTCAAAACAATCGGCCAGGATGGCCCAGCCCAAATCCAACGCCTTCTCCAGCGGGATATTCACACTCAAATCCATCATTTCGGCCTCGAACCGCTGCCCGTATTTCAGCAGCTTGCGGTCCCACGCGCTCATGCGGAATCCCATGGACTGCTTTTCGAGCGTCTCGCGGTAGGCGGCGAAGAGCTGGATCATGACCGAGCTGATGGCGCGATGATCCTCGCGGGTCCGGTCGTTGACCTGCTGCTTCAAGCGGCTCAGCGAACCGAACGGCTCGATACGCCCATTGCGCAAATAGAACTGACCTTCGGTAATGTATCCGGTGTTATCGGGCACCGGATGGGTCACGTCGTCGCCGGGCATGGTGGTAACGGCCAGCACAGTGATGGAACCGGCATCGTCAAAATCGACCGCCTTTTCATAGCGCGCGGCCAATTGGCTGTAGAGATCGCCGGGATACCCGCGGGTGGCGGGGATTTGTTCCATGGTGATCGCAATTTCCTTGAGCGCGTCGGCGTAATTGGTCATGTCGGTCAGCAACACCAGTACCCGCTTGCCTTTCAGCGCGAATTGCTCGGCCACGGCCAGCGACACGTCCGGCACGAGCAGACATTCCACCGTCGGATCGGCAGCGGTATGAATAAACATGACGGTACGCGACAGGGCGCCTTGTTCCTCCAACGTATCGCGGAAGGTCAGGTAATCGTCGTGCTTCAATCCCATGCCGCCCAGGATGATGATGTCCACTTCCGCTTGCAGCGCGATCCGTGCCAGCAACGGGTTATACGGTTCGCCGGCCATGGAAAAGATCGGCAGCTTCTGCGATTCAACCAGCGAGTTGAACACGTCGATCATCGGGATACCCGTACGGACCATGTTGCGCGGGATGATGCGCTTGGCCGGATTGACTGAGGGCCCGCCGATCGGGATCATGTCCTGCTTGATTTCCGGCCCGCTATCGCGCGGCGCCCCGCTACCATTAAAGATGCGCCCCAACAGGGCATCGGAAAACGGCACCTGCATGACGCGGCCGAGAAAGCGCACTTGCGCCGCCGTGGAAATGCCGCGTCCACCGGCGAACACCTGCAGGAACACGCGGTTGCCTTCGATGCGAATGACCTGGGCCAGCGAGGACCCGTTTTCCGAGTCTACCCACGCCAGTTCACGGTAGGTCACGTCCTCCGCTTCCAGGCTGATCACATTGCCGGCAATGCTATCGAGTTTGGTGTATACCTTATGCATAGTCTGCAACCTCCGTAATCATGTGGGCTATCCGTTCCTCGGTTGACTTGAATTCGTCGTCGTCCATGCGTATCCGGTTCCAATCCCGCGTGAGCTGGGTCAGGGTCTGGAAGAACCGGCGCGCGGCGTCTTTGTCGTCGAACTTCATCTTGGTGCGCAAAATCTTGACGATATGGCCGAACACATACTTTTGCCGCTCGGCGTCGGTGGCGGCATCGACCTCGTTGAAGGCGTCCTGTTGCAGGTAGACGCTGTCCAGATACTCGGATTTCAAATACACCACGAAATCGTCGATCGAGGTGCCTTCCTCGCCGACCACTTTCATCATCTGATTGATTTCATTGCCGTCGCGCAAGGAGGTGCGTGCAAAGGCCACGGCGTCGGCGTCGACCACACTGTCGTATTTGCTCCAGCTATCGAGCGGGGCAATGGCAGGATAGCGACGGGCGTCGGACCGTTCGCGCGACAAGCCGTGAAAGGCCCCCACCACTTTCAAGGTGCTTTGGGTCACCGGTTCGTCGAAATTACCGCCAGCCGGACTGACCGTGCCGCCGATGGTGACCGATCCGATCGTGCCGTCCCGCAGCCTGACCACGCCGCCGCGCTCATAAAACGAAGCAATGACCGATTCCAGATAGGCGGGGAACGCTTCCTCGCCCGGAATCTCTTCCAGCCGGCCCGACACTTCGCGCAAGGCCTGGGCCCAGCGGGAGGTGGAATCCGCCAGCAACAGAACGTTCAAGCCCATTTGCCGGTAGTATTCCGCAATCGTCACGGCCGTGTAGACCGAGGCTTCGCGCGCGGCGACGGGCATGGAGCTGGTGTTGCAGATGATCAAGGTTCGTTCCATCAGGCTCTTGCCCGTGCGCGGATCGGTCAGTTCCGGGAATTCGCGCAGGGTTTCCACCACTTCGCCCGCGCGTTCGCCGCAGGCGGCGATGATGACCACGTCCACATCAGCATGGCGGCTGGTGATCTGCTGCAAGACGGTCTTGCCGGCGCCGAACGGACCGGGCACGCAGTAGGTACCGCCCCGCGCGATGGGGAAAAGGGTGTCCACGATGCGCACCTTCGTCACCAACGGCTCGGACGGGCTCAGTCGTTCGGCGTAGGCTTGTATCGGCACCTTGACGGGCCAGGTCTGACGCATGGTGACATCGCGCGTGTCGCCGCGCTCGTTCTTAAGCGTGGCGATGGTGGTGGTTATGGGATATTCGCCCGCCTCTTTGATCGTTTCCACGGTCCAGCGCCCGGCCAAACGGAACGGGACCATGATGCGATGCTCGAAAATGCCTTCCGGAACCGTCCCTAAGGTGTCGCCGGCCATCACTTGGTCGCCGGTTTTGGCGGTGGGCGTGAAGGCCCACGTGCGTTCTTCATCGAGCGGTGCGAGATAGGTGCCGCGTTGCAGGAAGAAACCGCACTGTTCAGCCAGGGCGGGCAACGGGTTTTGCAGGCCGTCGTAGATTTGGGTCAGCAGGCCCGGACCGAGTTCGACCGACAACATTTCACCGGAGAATTCAACGGGATCGCCCACAGCCAGTCCGGTGGTATCCTCGAAGACCTGCAATTCCGCAATGTCACCGCGAATCCGGATGATTTCCGCCTTCAACCGGGTCTCGCCGGTTACGGCGTAGCCTACTTCGTTTTGCACCACCGGTTGCGAAAACCGCACGTTGATCAGGTTTCCGTTGATGCCTGTAATCTTGCCTGTATTTTCACTCATTCGTCACCGCTACCTTCGGGTTCAAGGGCTTGTTCTGCGTTTTC
>PWVE01000057.1 GCA_003562335.1 PVC group bacterium | reverse complement strand
CAAAAATACCCTCGTCATCTGTCCCCAATAGGGGCGCTGGCTCCGAGGACTCCTGGACACTGAACACTGAACACTTACAACGCTTGGAATGGGCAAAACATCAGGCTATATTACCGACTCATTTACTCAAACAATTTCCGATTAAGGAGCTTATGCGTTTGCCCGAAAGACCGAATGACGAAACACCCAAATACCCAAGGAAATCCGAACTTCGGGCTTCTTTCGGACTTGGGTGTTTGGGTAGTTCGTCATTTTTCACCATAATTTAGGTGCGTCTGCCCTGATAGCCAGCCCACCCGGCCACACCATTCGAGTTTGAAATAACAGGGCCATGGCGTGTATAGTGCGCCCCGACAGGTGTGAGACAGGGTATGCTACTGGCAACTAAACAATTTTGGGCGGTGGCCCGGCTAACGGCGTTGGAGGCGATCCGACAACCGCTGGCCTTTCTGCTTTTTGCCTCGGCACTTTTTTTGGTGGCGCTGCTGCCGTTGGTCCTCTCGCACACATTAGGCGAATCCGCCAAGTTCGTACGGGACGGTTCATTGGCGTTCACGTGGGTGACGGGCTTGATCCTGGCCGCGCACTTGGCGTGTGCCTCGCTGGCAGGCGAAATCCGGCGGGGCACGGTATCAGCCGTGCTTAGCAAACCGATGTCGCGATCCGTTTTCTTTTTCGCGAAGTATGCCGGCATTCTGGCGGTGATGTGGCTCTTTGCGACCGGCTTGCTGATGGCGGTGCTGCTGTCGGCCCGTACCGCCCGCGAAGCGTACATCGTAGACTGGTGGGCCTCTATTCCGCTATGGCTGGCACTGGGCAGCACGTTTGTGATCGGGGGATTGATCAATTTCTTCCTGCGACGGCCCTTCATTTCGAACGCTTTCGTGGCGCTATTCCTTTTGTTGACCGCTGCGTTTCTGTATGTCGGCTTCATTGATGGGCAGGGTCGGCCAGCACCTTTTGGCGCGCTGTTCGACTGGCGGATTGTACACGCCGGCCTGTTAATCGCACTGGCGGTCAGCGTGTTGGCGAGCATCAGCGTGTCGCTGGCCACCCGGCTGACCACTATTCCAACGTTGTCGATATGTGCCGCCCTATTTTTATTGGGCCTGTTGTCCGACTATTTGTTCGGCCGCTTTGCCGCCACGGCTACCTGGGCGAGCGTGCTTTACTATCTGATTCCTAACTGGCAGCATTTCTGGGTAGTCGACGCCTTGGCTGGCGATGGCGTGGTGCCGGGCGTATATATTGCGCGCGTAGCTATGTACGCACTGTTGTATCTAACGGGCGTGCTCCTGCTGGGGGTACGGGCCTTTCAACATATGGAAGTGGAAGCGTGACGGATAAGCGTAACGAAAAAATCTTGTTAACGGCTGCGGCCCTCAACGTGGTCGCAATCCTGATCAGTCATCTGCTATGGATGCGCACCCGTCTGCCCGGTATTCCGGCGCTCTACCCCTACCTTACCCTGGCGGCGCTGGTGTGCACGTCGTTGTGGGCACGTTTCCGGTTCCACCGACTTGCGCAGGATGAAGAGCGGGACCGGGCTGCCTTGCAGCCGGAATCGACCCGCGGGGCATTGTTCGCCTCTACGGACGATCCCGAAATCGATCCCATTTCTTATATCCACGCCCGGCGTCAATTCGAAAAATGGTTTATTCCCTTGCTGGCACCGATTAGCGCGCTGTTGGTCGGCTTTTGGGGATACCGCCTCTATGCGGTCGGCGCACAGCCTTTTGACGAACCGACGCAACGCTTGTTCGCGGCGGCGGTATTAATCGGGCAGGCCTTCGCCCTATTCCTGTTTGGCCGTTACTTTCTGGGCCTCAGCCGGGCACCGGCCGACCGCTGGTTGCGCGGCCCGGGCAACCTGCTGCTGGGCGCGGCGCTGGCGTCGGCCCTGACCGGTGCGGCTGCGATCGTGGCGGAGCTCGGCTATCCCGTCGCCGACCGCTGGGTGCGCCAAGGCTTGGCGGTCTACCTGTGGGTGCTCGCCACCGAGTACGTAATCAATACCATCGGTTTCCTATACCGGCCCAAACGTCAGGACGCCCAGGTGGTCACGTATGAAAGCCGCATCACGGCCCTGCTGACCGACCCGCAATCCTGGACGTCGAACCTCGCACAGACGCTGGATTACCAGTTCGGCTTTCAAGTATCGGAAACCGGTTTCTACCGTTTCATGCGCCGCGCGCTGCTCCCGTTGGTGCTGGTGCAAATCCTGTTGCTGTATGCCTTGTCCTGCATCGTGGTGCTGGGACCGGAAGAAGCCGCCTTGCTGGAGCGGCTGGGCAATCCGCTGACGCCTGACGGCGAACCGCGCATTCTTTCCAGCGGCGTGCATTTCAAGTGGCCGTGGCCGTTTGATACGGTGCGACGCCACCCGGCACGCCGTATCTTGACCGCCCACATCGGCTACGAGAAGGACCCGGACGAGCCGATCCCCCCGATGATCCTGTGGACCCAGCCTCACTTCCCGCACGAAGACCAGTTCATTGTTGCTAATCGCGAATTGATGGCGGCCACCGATGAAGCCGATGCGGCCGTACCCGTCAATTTCATGACGGTCAATGTGCCGATCGAATACCGCATTACCAACCTGTACGACTATATTTACAACCACGGCAATCCCGACGAATTACTGCGATTGGCCGCGCACCGTCTTGTCACGCGCGAGCTGGCCAGTCGTGATTTTATCGAAGTGCTGGGCATTGAACGCTTAGCGGCCGGACGCCGCTTGTTCAGCGAATTGCAACGCGAGGCCGAGGTGCTGGGCCTGGGCGTGGAGATTTTGTTTGTCGGCCTGCACGGCGCGCATCCGCCGATCCCGGTAGCGGACGCGTTCGAGGACGTGGTCGGCGCGCTGGAGGAACGCGAGACCGCCATCCTGGAAGCGAACGCCTACCAGAACCGGGTCTTACCGTTGGCGGGCGCGGAGGGCGATGAAGTGCTGTGGCAAGCCCGCAGTGCCCGTGCCCAGCGCGTGGAACGCGCGGCGGCGGAGGCGGATCGCTTCGCCACCCGACTGGCTATTCACCAGGACTTGCCTCGAATCTACACGTCGCGCCTGTATCTGGAAACGCTTAACCGCGCACTGGGCTCGATTGATAAATATGTGATTGCGACCTCGCCCGATCTCGAGGTCATTATTCTGAATTGGGAAGAGCAACTGCGACCGGACCTGTTTGACTTCACGCCGGGCCGCATGGAGGACCGGTTTTTATGAGTAGACAACGATTCCTTTTTATCGGCGGCATGTTGGTGGCGGCGCTGTTGATTATGTTGCAAGTGGTCTTTATCGTGCGGGAAGGCGACGCGGTGGTGGTGACCACTTTTGGTCGGCCCGTGCGCGATCTGGCCGAACCCGGACTTTACGGGCGCTGGCCGTGGCCGATCCAGCGGGTCTACCGGTTTGACCGGCGGGTACAGAGTTTTGAAGGCCCCCTTGAACAGGTGCTGACCAACGACGGCAAGAATCTCCTGCTATCCTTGTTTGCCGGCTGGCGCATTCTGGAGCCGATCCCGTTTCTGGAACGGGTGGGCACCCAGGAGCAAGCCGAGCGCAACCTGGAAGGGCTGCTGCGCAACTACACCAGCGCCACCCTGGGCCGCTACCATTTTTCGCACTTGGTCAACGTCAATCCCGACGCCATCCGGTTCGATGCCATTGAGTCGGAAATCCTGGACGCGCTACAAGCCGAGGCCCGCGATCGTTACGGAATCGAAGTCACGTTCCTGGGTATTCGGCGGCTGGGCTTGCCGGAAGCGATTACCGAGCGGGTGTTTGATCGTATGCGCGCGGAACGGAGCGAGCTGGCGGAACGCTACCGGTCGGAAGGGGAAAGCGAGGCGTTACGGATTCGGGCCGAGGCCGATAGCGAACGCGAACAGTTGCTGGCGCGAGCCGCGGCGGAAGCCAAGCGTATCCGGGCCGAAGGGGAAGCGGAAGCAGCCGTTTCCTACAGCGTGTTCGCCGAGAACGCCGAGCTCGCCATATTCCTGCGCAAACTGGACGCCCTCGAACAAATCATGACCAATCAGACCACTGTGGTGCTGAGCTCGGACGCCGAACCATTCGACCTATTGAAAGGACCGGGCGCGATTGGAAATGATCCAGATGAGTCGGAACAATAGTTAGGACTAGATTTTGGTAATGAATCGTGAACAACAAGAACCGCTCGATCCCGGGCGGCAAGCGCTGGCCGATGCGTTGCAGGTCAGTTTCCGGCTGTTGATCGGGGTGATGGTGCTGATTACCCTGGCCTATCTGGGGTCGGGCCTATTCATCGTGCAGGAACATGAACGGGCCTATGTGCTGGTGTTTGGCCGCATCACCGGGATGGGCGCGGAACGAATCAAGGAACCGGGCTTGCATTGGACCTGGCCCAAGCCGATAGCGGAAGTGGTACGGGTTCCGGCTGCACGCATTCAGTCGATGGAAGTGGATACCCAATGGTACGAGGCCCTACCCACGGCAGAACTCGCCCCCGGCCCACGCCAAGCGGCTTCGCCATCGCTCCGCCCGCTGCGTGACGGTTATTTAATGACCGGCGACGCCAACATTATCCACGCCCGCTGGGGTGTACGCTATGCCATACGTGATCCGGAAACCTATCTCTTTGGCGTAGCGGAAGCCGAACGCCTGTTGCACAAGGAATTGGACCGCGCCGCCGTGCGCGTGGCCCAGCGCTGGCCGGTGGACCGGGCGTTGCGTACCGATATTGAACAGTTTCGCGGGGACGTGGACCAGGAGCTGCGCACGCGGTTACATGCCCATCCCATCGGCTTGGAACTGCATCGGCTGGACCTGTTGGCGGTGACACCGCCGCTGCAGGTGGCCGCTGCGTTCGAGCAAGTCATTGAAGCGGAGCAGGACCGCAGCCGCTCCATCAGTGCGGCCCGCGCGTATGCCGCGCGCGTGGCCAATGAAGCGCGTGGGGCGGCATCCCGGGTGCGCGCCGAGGCCCAGGCCGAACGACAACGGGTGGTTAGCGAAGCCGAAGCCGACGCGGACTTTTTCCGGTCGGTGCAGGAAGCGTATCAAGCGCAGCCCACCGTTATTGCGCACACGCTCTGGCAGGACCGGATCCGCGAGGTGCTGGCCCAGGTCGATCGCAAACACATCTTGCATGAACGTACCGACGGCCAACGCGAGCTGCGCCTCCAAATGGGACCACCGCGCGAATGAAGAAAGATATAATGATGACTGTTCCACCATCCAATTCCAAACGGCTTACATCATGCAAGTAGGGTCGAAAGCAGAAGGGCAACCACATTCGTTGCCGTTGTTATGCGCAATGCTGCTGGGCGCGGCGTTGGTTTTGAATTCGTTTCTGGCGCGCGTGTTCTATCCCGCCAACCCGTTGGCGGCGGATATCAGCGCGTTTCTGGGGGCTTTGATCCTCGGCTTTCCCATTTTGCGTACGGCGGTCATCGATCTTTGGCGCGGCAAGCTGTTCATGAACGAGCTGGTCGCTATGGCGGTGCTGGCCGCCATGGCCAGTGGCGATTATCAGACGGCGGGCGTGATTGCGTTTTTCATGTTGTTGGCACTGGTGATCGAAACCCGGTCCGCCGAAGGCGCGCACCAAGCCATCGAAAAGCTGATCCGCATGACGCCCTCGACCGCGCGTCGCATCGGCCCAGACGGACAGGATGTGGAGGTTGAGGTCAAACAACTGGTGGTGGGCGATGTGGTACGGGTGCGACCGGGTGAAAACATCCCCGCCGACGGCATCATCCGCAACGGTCGCACCACGTTGAACGAGGCCACCATAACCGGCGAATCACTGCCGCGCGACAAGGAACCCGGCGAGGACGTCTTTGCAGGGACACAGAACTTGACGGGGGTGATCGAGGTCGAGGTCACGCGGGTGGGCGACGACACCACGCTGGGCAAAGTGCAGGAGCTGATTCTGGCAGCCGAACAGACCAAGTTGCCCATCATGCGGATGATTGATCGCTACGCGCGTTATTACACCCCGGTCATTCTTATGCTGGCGGCGTTAATCTGGTTCTTTACCGAGGATTGGAACCGCGTAATTGCCTTGTTGATCATTGCCTGTCCCTGCGCCTTTATTCTGGCCACACCCACGGCCATGGTCGCAGCCCTCTCCGCCGCCGCCCGTCTGGGGGTGCTGGTCAAGAACGTGGAGGACTTGGAGGAAGCGTCGCGCATCAATACCTTCATTCTGGACAAAACCGGCACACTGACCACGGGTGTGCTGGGCGTGTCGCAGCTAATGCCGGCTGACGGGGTGGACTCCTCCACCCTGCTGTTTGATGCGGGCAGTGCCGAGCGGTATAGCAATCACCCGGCGGCGCTGGCATTGCAACGCCTGGCGGAAGAGGCCGGGCTGGAACTGGCGGAGCCGGAAGACTTTCATGAAGAGCCGGGCCAAGGCGTGCGCGCCCGGGTTAGCGGTGCCACGGTATTGTCCGGCCGGGTGACATGGCTGCAAGCCAACGGCGTAACCGATGAACGCATGGAACGCGATCACCGCGAGCGTGTGCGCGGCGTTAGTGCCATCTTCATTGCCAAAGACGGTGAATACCAAGGTTGGGTGGGTTTGGAAGATCAAATCCGGCCGGAAGCGCGGGACAGCCTCCAACGCATGAAGGAACTGGGCGTGAAACGTACGGCCATGGTAACGGGCGACCGGCAAGGCGTGGCCGATGAAGTGGCGCAAGCCATCGCGTGTAGCGAAGTTAAAGCCGAGTGTTTGCCGCACGAGAAAGTGGCCTACGTGGAAACGGCCCGCCAGGCGGGCTATCACGTGGCGTTTGTCGGTGACGGCGTCAACGACGCACCTGCCTTGGCGGCCAGTCATATCGGCATTGCCATGGGGGCCGCCGGCAGTGATGTGGCCATTCATAGCGCGACCATTGCCTTGATGAACAATGACCTGCGCCGGCTACCGTTCTTGATCGACCTGTCCCGATCCGCCCGCGTGGTCATCCACCAGAATATAGCAGTCGGCGGGGTGTTTATTCTTGGTGGCCTGACCTTGTCCGGCCTCGGGATGTTGGCACCGATTCTTGCAGCAATCGTGCACAACGCCGGCTCGCTGATCGTGGTCTTTAACAGCGCTCGTTTGATTCGGAAGGGCGAGGAGCTGGGCGAGTAGACGTGCGGTAGGTGCCGATCGTTTCCTTGATCAGCCCCGCCATGGCCGGGCCCACGCCGGGCACCGCTTGCAAGTCCTCCAACGAGGCGCGGCGTAGGCGAGCCACCGAACCAAAATGGCCCAATACCTGTTGTTTGCGTTTCTCCCCGATACCGGGTACCTCGTCCAGCAGTGATTCCCGCAGCCGTTTCAGGCGCAGGCGGCGATGATAAGTGAGCGCGAAGCGATGCGCCTCATCGCGGATTTGCTTGCAGATTTTCAGGGCGTTACTGCCCTCCGGCAACCGAATGGGTCCCTGCGCAATGGTCGGACCGCCTTTAGGTCGGCGGGCATAGGCCATATCCATCGGGAATATCTCCTCAAAGCGTTTGGCCAAGCCCACGGCCGGCAGCGCCTGCAATCCGAGCGCGTCAAGTTCGGTGCGGGCTGCCCGTAACTGAGTGATCCCGCCGTCGACGATGACCAAATCCGGCCACGCCACTTGCTCGTCCACCAGGCGCGCATAGCGGCGTCGGATAACCTCGGCCATCATGCGCGGATCGTCGCTGCCTTCCACCGTCTTGATGCGGAACAAACGATACCGGTTACGTTGGGGCTGGCCATCCACGGCACAAACCATACTGCCCACGGCAAATGTGCCGGAGATGTTGGAAATATCATAGGTTTCAATCACGCGCGGCGGCTGGGCCAACTGCAGGATCGCTTGGAGTTCAGTGACGCCAGCGCGCGCTTCTTCGGCTTTCAGCGCCAATGATTTTTCGCCGCGGATGCGGCGTTTAACCGCTTCCTGCAAAAGAAACAGCGTATCGCGCAGGGCGGCCGCCTTCTCGAATTCTTTGCGGTGGGCGGCCTGTTCCATGGCCCTGCGAATGGCGTTCAGGTGCTCGGGGCGCTCGCCGCGCATGAACGCCAGGGCTTCTTCCACCCGGGCGCGATAGCCTGCCGGTGAAATCTTGGCGATGCAGGGCGCGGTGCAGAATCGGATGATGTCGTTCATGCAGTGACGATGATCTTCCGGGCCCGGCACCCGTGGCCGGCATACCCGCAGGCCGAATTCCTTTTCCACGAATTCCTTGGCCGCATAGGCGGCGGCCGAGTTGGCGTAAGGTCCGAAATAAAGGGCTTGGTCTTCCTTGCGCAGGCGACAGGTCGTGAAGCGCGGAAACGGTTCGGCGGGGTCCACCCGCAGCAACAAAAACCGTTTATCGTCGCGGAACAACACATTATAGCGGGGGCGGTACTCCTTGATCAATCGGCCTTCCGTCAAGGTGGCCTCGGCCTCGTTGCGCAGTACCAGTATATCGAAATCCGCAATTTGCCGGATCAAGCCGCGTAGTTTGGGTTCAGCCGAACGCAGGGTACCCTTACGAAAATAGGAGCGTACCCGGTTCCGCAACGAGTTGGCTTTCCCGACGTAGATAATCTTGCCATGCCGGTCGCGCATGAAATAGACGCCCGGCTTGTGCGGCAGGGTCTGCAACTTCTTCTTAACCACCTCGGGAATCGTCATGCCGCTATCCTACCGCAGTCCCGCGCGGAGTGCCAGCTACAGCGCCCAGGCCAGCAGGAGCGGGACCGTGATCAACGCCCATAGATGCGTCAGCAGCAGGCCGCCTGCAATGAATTCCGTATCGCCACCAAAACGTTCGCTAAAGACCACACTGGTCATGGCCGACGGCATGACCGCCACGATAAAAACCACGCCGCGGGCAGTGGCATCCAGCGGAACCCACCACAGCAGCGGGAACAATACCAACGGAATGACGACCAAGCGGATCGCGCTCAACAACCATAAACGCCAGCCCAGCATGGTACCGGCGCGGAGCACGGCAAACCGGCTGCCGACAATCAATACCGCCACCGGAACCGTAGCCTGCCCCATCAACCGGGCCACGAATACAATCGACTCGGCGAGTGACGCCAGCAGGCCTTGCCATTCTATGCCCAACGTATCGCGAAGCAATACCCACAACATGCTGGCCATCAGGGTGATAAACGGAGGGCTCATCAGGTAGCGGAATTGTTCACCCGGGGTGGTGGCGCGACGAAACAGAAAAATACCGACCGTCCACAAGATCAGCTCATAGCCAATCGAGGAATAGACCAGCAACGCCACCCCGCGCTCACCGAACAGGAATAGCACCAGCGGCATGGGCAGGAATAGATAGTTGTTTACCATGCAATGGAACAAGAAGGCCCGGGCCGTGGCGGGCGCAATAGGCCCTAGGAACTGAACGGCAATGAGTCCAAGTAACAGGCCGGTCAGCGCGATACCCAGCACACACAGCGGCAGCAGAATATTCGCCCGCAAGTCAGTGGTCGACAGGCTCGTGATCGAGACAAAGATCAGGGCCGGGTAGATAATATCCGTGGCCAGCTGCGCCAGCTCGCGGGTTCCCTGTGCGCTCAGGATACCACGCTTACGGGCATAGAAACCGCACGCGATCAGGCCAAATACGCAAAATATTTGTAGGGCAAACGTCATCAATATGCATCCTGTCCGCAGTTTGGCCCATCGTGCATTGATTAGGCAAGCGGACATTCCCCCAAGTGCCAGGGCAAACGCATCTAAATTATGGTGATTAATGACGAAATACCCAAACACCCACGTGTCCGCCGTAGCCGCTTCGGCGAAGGAGGAAGTCCGAAAGAAGCCCTAAGTTCGAATATGCAAGCCGTACTATGCGTGAATGCGGGATCTTTGGATGGTCAGAGCGGTCATCAAGTAAGCGGTGGATGACTGTATTTCGGGTTTCGCAATTCGGATTTCCTTGGGTATTTGGGTGTTTCGTCATTCAGTCTTTGTGGGCAAACGCATAAGATTTAGATGCGTCTGCCCTGCCCCCAGTGCGAGGGTATCTTGTACTGATGGGGTGGCCTATGGTATACCATCCCCCACTATATGAAACGGGCGACTGACCAATCAAACCCCGCACTCCCGGAAGCGGAAGATCACACCCTGGTGGCGCGTGCGCAAGCGGGTGATGTGGCCGCCTATGACCAGCTGGTGCAACGGCACCAGGCCAAAATCTACGGCCTGATCTACAACATGACCAGCAACCAGCAAGACGCGGAGGACTTGGTACAAGAAGTCTTCCTGAAGGGTTTTAAGGTGCTTAAGCACTTTAAGGGCAAGTCGTCGTTCTACACCTGGATCTACCGGATTGCGATTAACCGAACCATCAACTTCATCAAGAAACGCCGTAACCGGTCGGCTCTAAGCCTGAACGACATGGATTCCACAGTGGAAAATGACCCGGCCTATGTGGAGCTTTCGGCGCGCGAATCACCGTTGCGCGACGTCTCGCTGGCGGAGCTACAGGAAAAATTGAACAACGCCCTGCGTACTCTGTCAGAAAAACATAGGGCCGTGGTTGTGCTCCACGACATACAGGGTATACCACACGATGAAATTGGAAAAATGATGAATTGTTCACCTGGGACCGTGCGATCGCGTCTGTTTTATGCACGCCAGCAATTACAGAATGAGTTAGCGGAGTACGTAAAGTGAAATATCCCCGGATGCTGCCATTGGATCAGGAATTAATCGGCTATCACGATTCGCAGCAATGGCCGGAGCCGTTGCGGCAGCGCATAGCAGCCGACCCGGCGGCGCGTGAACGCTGGGAATGCTCCTGCCGAGTGGCACGTTTATTGACCCTAAAAACCTACGAACGCCCGGACACCCAGGCGGCGGCGCGCTGCCGGGTGGCTATTCGCGCGGCGATAGACGATGTGGCTGCGTCTTCCGGGCGCGCTGCTTGGGCGTGGCCGTTGTCCGTCCACCTGCTTAACCCCGCTGTACGCTACGGTGCGGCCGCCGCCCTGTTGGTATTGCTGGGTGTGCACGTGACGACCAATTCGCGGCTGCCCGCTATCCATACCTCGCCACAGACTTTACAGCGAACGGTGGTGGCCACACCGCCGCAGGAAGAGCGGATAGCCGCCAGCGAAGAACGTGCCAACCCCCAAATGACACCGGAAATATGGTCAAACCTGGCACCGCGCGTGCATCAACACGACACGTTCCGGCTGATCGGAACCGACCATTAAGCCGGCGACGGCTGTCTTATTTCGTCCAATTCGCCCAGCTGCTCCAAATAAGTAAAGACCCGCTCGGCCTCTGCTTCGTCAAGCTGGCTGATGGCAAATCCAACATGAACGATGACGTAATCGTCCACCCCAGCCTCAGGCACACACGACAGGTTTACTGATCGCACAATCCCGCCAAAGCTCACGCGGCCGGTTCGGGTTACCGGATCGGTATCCGTCAGTTCCACAATCCGGCCGGGCACGGCTAAACACATAGCAGCCTCAGATTAAGGGTTTACGCTTTGCGCCGCGAGCGGCGCAGTCCTCGCGTTGGAACTTTGGCTGGGCGGGGGTTCAGGTGTACTTTGGCCAGCTTGCTAAGTTTCTCCACAATCGCGCGGAATTCGCGCACCTTAACGGCGGCCAGCCCCAACGTAGCCAACTGATCGCGCAGCACACTGGGCAGTGCCTGCAGCTGATTCACCTTGCGGGCGCGCAGGTTGACCACGTCAATCTCACCATGGCCCACTCCCAACTCTTCCTGTACATCGCGTAAGTACGCCGCCGTCAAGTCATTACGCACAACCTGATCCTTGGAAACATTTTGGATAATTAAGGCGGCGTACGACGGTTCCGGAAAGCGTCCCTGCTTGTAATTACTGACCGCTCCCTTGGAAATCTGCAAGCCATTTTTGGCCCCGTGCTTATTACAACGGTCCACCAGCTCGGTTTGTGACATCTGCTGCTCATCCAGCAAATGCATCAGTGTCTCAATAAACAATCTCATACTTCTTTTCCTTTCTTTTAATGACCTATCAAAGCGGAGAACACCAATATACCCCAGTAAGAATATTTTGCAAATAAAGAAACACTTCGCATCAGGGCGATTGCGCGGTCAATGCACGAATGGCCTCTCTATGCGGTGAGACCATCGATTTGCCCTTTGTGTTCATTATTCGATCGGGCGAAGTTATTGCCGACCGGGTTTAGGATCCGGTTTCCCGCGTAGCTGCAGCACAATGGGCGCGCCCTCCAGCCCGAACGTTTGGCGTAAAATACGGACCAGATATTGACGGTAGGCATCCGGCAGTAAGCGGGGCGCATTGACGAAGCAACGAATACGGATGGGCTGGGTGCCCACCTGCGTGGCGTAATAGAGCTTGAAACGACGTTGGGCGCGGGCCGGCGGCGGACGCTGCGTACACGCATCCTGCAATACCCGATTTAACAGGCCGGTGCTGAGGGTGGTCCTGACTTGAGCCGCCACATGGTCAATCACGTCGATACTGCGCCGGATATTATAGCCCGACTGCGCGGAAAAATAGACGATCGGCGCAAACCCCAGAAACGGCAGCGCCGTGGATAGTGCCTCGGTATAGGCGCGCTGTGTCCCTCCGCCCGCCCGGGCCAGATCCCACTTATTCACGCCCAGCACGATACCCCGTTGCTGTTCCACAATACGGGCGGCAATTTGTTTGTCCATGGCCGTGGGCCCTTGCTGGGCGTCCAGTAGCAGCAACACCACGTCGGCGCGGGCGATGCTTTTTTCTGTGCGCATCAAGCTGAAGCGTTCCACCGTGTCTTTAATCTTACCTTTACGCCGCATACCGGCGGTATCAATCAGGGTATACGCGCGAGCCTGCGGACCGTGTCCTACCGTGAACGGAATGGCAATGCTGTCACGGGTCGTGCCCGGCACGGCGGATACAATCACACGCTCATTCCGCAATAACCGATTGATATAAGAAGATTTACCGACATTCGGTCGCCCTACCACCGCCACTTGCAAAGGCACCGCCGACTCCTCCGGTTCCTGGGCGGGCAGAGCAGGCACCACC
Organism: PVC group bacterium; assembly: GCA_003562335.1. Taxonomy (GTDB): domain Bacteria; phylum Verrucomicrobiota; class Kiritimatiellia; order SLAD01; family SLAD01; genus SLLF01. The sequence goes on along the minus strand of PWVE01000057.1, from coordinate 10,807 downwards.
TGGCTCAATACCGTGTCCATACCCCGATTATGCAGCGCGGATACCGGCTGGACCGGAAAGCCCAGCGCGGTGAATTCGGAACCTAGTGTGTCCACCCCTTCGTGATCGGCCTTATTGGCCAGTATCCAGACCGGCAGCGCGGTCCGGCGTAAGCGATCCGCCACGGCGTGGTCCAGTGCGTGCAGCCCGGCCGTGATATCCACCACCAACAGGATCGCGGCGGCATCGGCAATGGCGGTTTCCACTTGTTGGGCGATGCCGGCCGTAATCAAATCGGTTGGTGCCCCGCGCGCGGGCGGTTGCAAGCCACCGGTATCAATCACTTCAAAACGGTCGCCTTGCCATTCCGCTTCGGCCGTCACCCGGTCACGGGTCACGCCGCTTTCCTCATGCACAATCGACAACCTACGGCCCACCAAACGATTGAACAGGGCGGATTTGCCTACGTTAGGCCGCCCCACCAGCGCCACCGCCCGGGGGACTGGCGTTTTTGGTGCCATTGCTGCGGCCATCTACTCCGCCTCGTGCCGTTCCAACTGGCGCACACCGTCGAAGATGTACTGGAGCCAGGAAATCAAGGTAAACGCCGCCGCCGCCCCCACAATCCAGGGGAACGCCAGCGACAACGGAATCAACGCGGCGATGATGGCGGCCATCTGCAGAAAGGTCGCCACCTTGCCCGACATACGTGGCCGCACATCCACGTGCCCCACCACGGTATGGATGATATACGATCCACTCAGCAAGACTACATCGCGACTAATGATAAGCAGGGTGAAGGAGATGGGGAATTGCGGCTGCAACGCGTCCAGCGTGGGATTGGTCAGCAAAATAATCGCCGATAACAGTAAGGCCTTGTCGGCCAGCGGATCGAGTATCGCGCCTAACCGGGACTCCTCATCCCGCTTGCGCGCCAAATACCCGTCGAGCGCGTCGGTAACGGCAATCAGCACGAACAGGCCCAGCGCCAAGTGCCGGTACCACTCCACCGGCTCGGCCGCCGCCAAACTCATCTTGTAATAGATCAAGATCAGGATAAACAGCGGAATACCGAGTATTCGCAGAATCGTGATCCGCGTCGCCAGCGTGATGGGGGCATGGGGTGGAGAAAGCGTCATCGCGCCCCCCCACCGGGCACGTGCCCACCGGTCCCCGCCTGCGGCACCCATTGCCATCCCACCTTATCCGCATCCCTGTTCATGGTTTATCCTTTTTGCCGTAATCCGTTTGACAGCGTTCATCTTCTCTTATACAGTCGACCTCAGCGTGTCCACTCGCTCACGTGCGAGGCGTTACGCTGCCTGTGGGGGCCGGTAGCTCAGTTGGTAGAGCACGGGCCTTTTAAGCCTGTGGTCGTGGGTTCGAGCCCCACCCGGCTCACCATATTTAACCGCATGGTGCCCCCCCCCGCAGTGCCGTTCCGCCATGGCCACCACCGGCAGTCTGCCAGCGTGGTCGCCAAATTGCAAGGCGGGGCGACTTGTGATCCCCGGGATCAGTGCGCGAATTCCACACAACGCGTTTCCCTGATGACCGTCACCTTGATTTGACCGGGATACTGCATGTCATGCTCGATTTGCTTGCTGATGTTACGGGCCATCTGCATCGCCTCATTATCATCAATCTTGCCCGGTTCCACCAGCACCCGGATTTCCCGGCCGGCTTGAATCGCAAAGGATTTGGATACTCCCCGGAAGCTGTTGGCAATGTCCTCGAGTTTCTGCAATCGTTTTAAATACAAATCCGTGGTCTCTGAACGCGCACCGGGCCGCGAAGCGGTCATGGCGTCTGCTGCCGTTGTCAGCGGCGCGTATGCACTTTCCCCTTCCACATCCCCATGATGCGCGGCCACGGCATTTAAAACCACTTGGGTTTCGCCATTGCGCTTCAACAAATCGGCCCCAATTAAGGCATGGCTCCCTTCAATCTCATGGTCCAACGCCTTGCCGATGTCGTGGAACAAACCGATCCGGCGCGCCAATTGCACGTCCAACCCCAGCTCCCCGGCCATAAGACCCATTAAGTGCCCCACCTCAATGGAATGTTTCAGCACGTTCTGGGAATAACTGTGCCGGAATTTCAGCCGACCCAGGGTACGCACCACTTCCGGCGCGACGCTGCGCAGGCCGAGCTCCATGACCGCCTCCTCGCCGGCTTGGCGCATGGCGTCCTCGATTTCCTCGCCCACCTTGGCTACCTCCTCCTCAATGCGGGCGGGGTTGATCCGGCCGTCTGCGATCAGTCGTTCCAAGGCAATACGCGCAATCTCACGCCGTAAAGGATCAAACCCGGAAATCACCACGACTTCCGGCGTATCATCGATCATGAAGTTGACACCCGTCGCCGCTTCCAGCGCCCGAATGTTCCGCCCCTCCTTGCCTATAATCCGGCCTTTCATGTCGTCGCTCGGTAATTGCACGGAGGAGATGGTCACAGAATTGACTTGATCGGCGGCGTACCGCTCCACCGCCAGCGTAATCAGGCGCCGGGCTTCGCGCTCCGCTGTTTCCAGGGCCGCTTCCTGTTTGCGCCGGATCAATGCGCCGAATTCCCCCTCCAACTCCTCTTCCAACCGGCTCATAAGCAGGTTACGCGCGTCTTCCTCGGACAAGGCCGCCACGGCTTCTATCTTCTGCCGCTCCGCTTCGCACAGCGCCTGTACCTCCTTATCCCGTTCCGCCAACGCCAGCCGCTCCGATTCCAGATTGGCAATCTTCTGGTCAAGAATTTCCTCCTTCTTATCCAACATGGCCAGTTTACGGTCGAGGTTGTTTTCGCGCTGGGTGACGCGCTCTTCATACGCCATCAATTCGGACCGCCGTTCGCGCGATTCCTCCTCAAATTTGTCGTGCATCTTGATGTATTCGCTCTTGGCATGCAGTTGGGCTTCACGCTGCAAGGCGTCTGACTCGCGTTCCGCGTCTTTCAGCATTTGCTTGGCCCGATGTTGCGCGGATGCCAGACGTATTTCGGCCGCCACAATATGGGCGGCATACCCCAAAACAATGCCGAACAGCGCTGCTAGCGGCACCCATATTTCTTTGATTTCAAACATAATCTACTCCTTTACGGTCCGCCGTTAACCGGCGCCCCGTTTTCTTTTTTTGGTTGTTGTTTCGAAAGAGTGTCTTGCAGTGGGAAATAGCCAGATTCGGTAACCACCGCTGTCAGTGGAATATCGTGCGCGGCGGCCGGTACGGTCGGCACACGCTGAAAATCAAAAATCAATCCGATACGCGGCCCCGCAAAATCGGCCAGCAAACGGTCATAATGGCCACCACCATGCCCGAGGCGGTTGCCGGTCGTATCTACCGCCACGGCAGGCACAATCACCACATCCAAACCATCCACCTCCACCGGTGCGGTTTCTGCGGGCTCCGCGATGCCCAAGGCACCCGGCTGCCACTGCGTCGTCGCCGAAATCCAGGACCACGCATACCCCGACCCCGCCTGGCGGGGCACACAGACTCGGCGGCCCTCCGCCATGCAGTCCGCCACAAAATTTTGGGTCTGCACCTCATGTGGCAATGCCATAAAACAGGCGAGCTGCCGGGCGCGTTGCACGGGCGGGCAGGCCTGCAAATGCATGATGGCCGCCCGGCTGCGTTCGGCCACCTCAACGGGCGTCAGTGCCGCTCGCCGCTCGCGAATTTTCCGGCGCAAAGTGTCTTTAGGCATCGCCGCCTCCTTTCCCGGCCCGGGCGCGCTGCCGCAACTCGTCCCAATGCGCCATGCGCTTGCGGATCGTGCTTTCGTAACCTTGCTCAACCGGTGCGTAGTACGTGGCCGAGGTTGGCAAATATTCCTGGTCCACAAAATGCCCGTCGTAGTCGTGGGCATATTTGTAGCCGGTATAGCCCAATTGCTTGCGCCCGACCGGTCCCCCGTCCCGCAACGGTTTCGGAACCGGCAACGTGCGTCCCTCCTTGACGTCTTTCAAGGCCTGGTCCACTGCCAGATACGCGGCGTTACTCTTCGGTGCGGTGGCAAGGTACGTGGTGGCCTGCGCCAAGGTGATCCGGGCTTCCGGCATACCGATAAAATCCACGGCGGATAAGGCGGACACCGCCACCGTCAAGCCGCGCGGGTCGGCGTTTCCGATATCCTCCGATGCCAGAATAACCAGCCGCCGGGCAATGAATCGCGGGTCCTCGCCGGCATACAGCATCTTGGCCAGCCAGTAGACGGCGGCATGCGGGTCTGAACCGCGTACGCTTTTAATGAAGGCGGAAATGGTGTCGTAATGCTCGTCCTCGTCGTGATCGTAGACCACCGCCTTTTTCTGGATGGATTCTTCCGCTACCGCGCGCGTGATTGGAATGGTGCCGTCTTCACCCGGCGGCGTGGTCAGTGCCGCAATTTCCAGCGCGTTCAACGCGCGGCGCGCATCGCCCTCGCACACCGCCGCCCAATGCGCCACGGCCTCGTCCGTTAAGTGCACCGGCTGAGCGGCCAGACCGTCCGGGTGGGTTACGGCCCGTTCCAGCAACTGGCCAATGGCTGCCGGGGATAAAGGTTCGAGCTGGAATATCTGTGACCGGGAGGTCAGCGGGCTGTTGATAAAAAAGAACGGGTTATGCGTGGTGGCTCCAATGAGCGTGATGGCCCCCTGCTCCACATACGGCAGCAGGACGTCCTGCTGCGATTTGTTGAAACGATGAATTTCATCAATGAACAGGACCGTCTCACCGCCGCCATGTTTCTTGCGGTGCTCGGCGGCTTTTAGCAGGTCGCGCAGCACTTGCACATTGGCCAGCACCCCGCTGGTCCGCTCAAAACGGCAGCGGGTCACACGCGCAATTACTTCCGCCAAAGTGGTTTTTCCGCAACCGGGCGGTCCATATAGAATGAGGCTGCCCAGCCGATCGGCCTCAATCGCGCGCCGCAACAGCTTTCCCGGGCCGAGCAGATGATCCTGCCCGACCACCTCGTCCAAGGTTTGTGGACGCATGCGGGCCGCCAGCGGTTTCCCGCTACGAGTGGCTTCCGCTGAAGCACCTTGCTGTTCAAATAAATCCGCGTTCACGTTATCCCCACAAAAAAACCCCGCCATTGCCGTTAAGACCATGTCTCCGTTCCCTAAGTTAAGGGTGGGTGCCGCGCCGAATCCGGTTTCTGCTTTCCCCCTAAAGGGACGTGCAGGCGCCGGCCGCGCGCTCAGCTCCCATTACAAGAAACAATGGGTCGGAGCCGTTGAGGTCAATCACGAACAAGGCAGGGTAATTTTGGTCTCCCCGTGGAGCGCCATGAACCCTTTAAAATGGCAAAGAACACTACAATGCTTAAGCGGGATTCCGCCGGAGGCCGCCTCCCAGCCAACCAGGACACCACCTGGCCACCACGGCATAGGCCCGCCGATACGGCCGGCACCATGTCGTTTGAACGGAATCAGTTTCAAGCGAGTAAGCAATCCAAACCTGGCCCAGCGGCAGGGCCAGCAGGCCACACCACAAGATCAGGGTCAAAGTTTCAATCCACTGCAAAACAGGGTTCATCATTCTGCCTTATCCTAAACTAAACCTACAACCGATCATCCGGCCTCAAACTACCCTTCCCGAATGACCACGCCAAGCTCGCGACGTATCGCATCCTTAACGCCCTCATGATACGCGTTGGCCTCCCCATCTGTCAAGGTCCGATCTGCCGCCCTGTAACGCAGGCGGTAGGCCATGCTTTTGCGGTCGGCCCCTATACTTTTGCCGGTGAAAATATCGAATAAATCCGCCTGTTCCAGTTCCGGACCCACGGCTTTCCGTATCACGTCCATAATCATGGCGTGCGTGATACCCGTCTCCACGACCAAGGCCATATCGCGATCAATAGCCGGATAAACCGGCACGTCAGACGCCCGGGTCACCCGCCCCACTTGGCCCAACAGGGACTGAGCCGACCATTCCGCCAGCCCAACCGGGGCCGACAACCGCCATTCACGCCGGATATCCGCGTGCAGCAGACCGAGCACCCCTGCCCGCTGCTCGTCGATGTGGACTTCCACTACTTGTCCGGGCTCAAAACCGGCAACCTCGACCGGTTCCAACCGCCACTGGACGATACCCTGGGCCGCAAACAAACGCTCCATGACCCCTTTTAACCAGGCAAACATCTCCTCGGGCGCGGGGGGCGTACGCTTCGTGTACTGGTCACGACCAACCGGCCCCAACAAGCCCACGGCGACGCGGTCCTCTTCATGCACCTGGTCGTCCGTCCGCCAATAGGCACGTCCGCACTCAAAAAAGAGGGCCTCTTCAATCTGCCGCGCATGATTACGCGCTAACGTCTCCGCCATATGCGGGATGAGCGAGGGCCGCAAAACGGACTGATCCGCGCTGATGGGATTGGGCAGGACCACCCGCTGTGGGCAATCGGCAGGGTTGAATAAATCAAGTAACGCGGGCGACGTCAGACTGTAGTTCATGATCTCGCGCAAGCCCAGACCGGCCAAACGGGTTTTGAGATCCGCTACCGCGCGCGGCCCCCGATCCTCCGCTCCCGGCACACGCTCCGCGCGTGGCGGCGGCGTGGGAATATGCTCCAAACCGTGCAAGCGCGCGACCTCTTCCACGATATCCACTTCCCGTTCCAAATCGCCCCGGAACGACGGGATCTGCGCCGTGAAGCCTGCGTCGTCCTGCTCCTGCAAGACCAGCTCAATCGCCGACAGGTGTTGTGCAATTTCGGTGTTGGATACCGGCATACCGGTTAATTCCCGAATAAACGACCAGCGGGCGCGTACGGTCCGCGGCACCACCGGCTGGGGATAGACATCCATAACCCCTTGCGCCGCCACCGCGCCGGCATGGGCCACCATCAAGGCCGCCGCCCGCTGACTCGCCCATTCGACCGTCGCCGGGTCCACTCCGCGCTCAAAACGGTAGGACGACTCGGTGGACAAGGCCAAATCACGCGAGGTACGGCGGGTCCGGTGCGGGTCGAACGCCGCCGACTCCAGCAACACGGTTCGGGTTTCCGCACGGATTTCGCTGCCGGCCCCGCCCATCACCCCGGCAATAGCCACCGCACGCTGTTCATCGGCAATCACCAACATTTCCGGTGTCAATATCCGCTCTACGTTGTCCAGGGTCATGATTTTTTCCCCGGCCGTCGCGCGCCGAACCACTACGCCGCCGCCCGCCAATAGCGTCTGATCAAACGCGTGCAATGGATGACCGGTTTCCAGCATCACGTAATTGGTGATGTCGACGACGTTGTTGATCGGGCGGATGCCCGCCCGGGACAACCGCTGCTGCATCCAGTCCGGGCTGGGCCCGATTTTCACTTCGTGCAATATCCGGGCGGTATAGCGCGGGCACGCCTCCGGGTCTTCCACTTGCACATGGGTCAAGGTATCGACGACCGGCCCGGTGGCGGTAAATTCCACCGCAGGACGCTGCCAGGACACGCCATAGAGCGCCGCCACTTCACGCGCAATACCCAACAGGCACAGGCAATCGGGGCGGTTCGGCGTGATCTCGAGGTCCAACACCGTTTCCGGCGGCCCCAATACCTCCGCCAGCGGCGTGCCGGCTGCCCATTGAGCTGCACATTCCATGATGCCGGAGTGATCGTCGGACGACCCCAACTCGTCTTCGGCCAGTAACATGCCGAACGACTCGACCTGGCGAATCTTGGCGCGCTTCAGCTTTTGCCCGCCGGGCAGGGCCGCGCCCACCGGCGCGAAGGCGGCTTTCATGCCCGGACGTACATTGGGCGCCCCGCAAACCACGGTCACTTCCGCCTGCCCGTCGTACACGCGGCACACGGTCAGGCGATCCGCCTGCGGATGCGGTTCAACCGCCCGCACCTCGGCCACCAGTAGACCCGCGTAATCCCCACCGATGGTCTCGATGCCTTCGACTTCAACCCCGGAAAAGGTCAGCCGATCGGCCAACCCGGCCACGGTGTCCTCGAACGCAACATATTCCTTTAGCCAGCTAAGCGGTACTTTCATCCTTCAATCCACCTCAAAAAGCACCGAAAAAGATACTGGTAAAGGTCGTGATCGGCGCGGTTTCCCGGAAGTCGTCAATCGCTGCGCGGACTTCACGCATCAGCAGTTGCGCTTCCTCGTACAGTTCATCATCGGCAATCAATTTACCCAATGTGCCTTGGCCCGTGCTCATCTGTTCGCTGACCGACCGCAAATTGGCGGTCAACTGTTCCAGCTCGTTATACACGTCGTCTTCCATCAGCAGGCGTCCCAGCGTGCCTTGGCCCGTGCTTAGCTGCTCGCTGACCGTCCGCAAATTGGTCGTCACCTGTGCCAACTCATTATATACTTCGTCCTCCATCAGCAGGCGCCCCAGCGTGCCTTCCCCCGCGCTTAGTTGGTGGGTAATGGTGTTCACCTGTGCCATGATGGCCTCGAGGTTATGCAGCACCTCGCCTTCATCCAGCGATTGGCGCACTGCTTGCACGGCGCTGGTGGCTTCATCGATCAAGTCCACCGGTGGACGGCCGTACAGCACGGTGTCTTCCGGTAGCGCGGGTGCGTCCGGGGGGCCCTCGTCAATCGACAGGTACTGCCCGCCCAGCACGGATGACGGAATGATTTCAATGCGGTATCCTTCCCGCATATTCACCGGGCGCTGCAAACTCGCCGTCACCTCGACCCTGTCATTCTCCACGATCAGCGAGCGAACCCGGCCAATCATCACCCCGCGCAAAAAGACATTATCCCCTTGGCGCAAACCGCTAACGTGATCGAATTTGACCGTAACCTCGTGGTATTGCCGGAAGATGTTTTCATAGCTCAGGATGATCGTGAAGAAGCCCAGAGCCAGCAGGATCATAAACATGAACGCGCCGACCATGACTTCCATTGATATATCGCGTAATTGACTTCTTTTCATGACGCCTCCGGCGTTTGGCCCCAATTCCCCTGGGTGGTAATATATTGTGCTTCCAAAAAACCTTGAATAAATTCATTGCGCGAGCGCACGAAATCGTCCGGCGTCGCGATTTCGACCATTTTCCCATCGTGCAGCATGGCAATGCGCGACCCAATCGCCAAAGCACTGTGCAAGTCGTGGGTCACCACTACACTGGTCACGCCCAGTTCAGAACGCAAGCGGTTTATCAACCGGTCAATCGTGCGCGAGGTCACGGGATCCAAACCGGACGTGGGTTCATCGTAGAGAATGATTTCCGGGTCCGTGATGATGGCCCGCGCCAGACCCACCCGTTTGCGCATGCCCCCGGACAACTCGCCGGGCAACTTTTCAAAGGCGTCCTGCAAGTTGACCATGGCCAAGCGGTCCCGCACTTGCCGGTCCACTTCGTCGTCCGACAGGTCCGTTTTCATACGCAAGGGCAGGCCCACATTGTCGCCGACCGTCAACCATTGCAGCAGCGCGGCGCTTTGGAACAGGAACCCGAATCGTTCGCGAATGTGGTCCAGTCGCTCGCCGCGCGCCTGGCTGACACACGCGTCCCCGACCATTACCCGGCCGGCATCCGGCGTCAGCAACCGTACCATATGCTTCAGACTGACGCTCTTGCCCGCGCCCGAGGCGCCCACGATCACAAACGTCTCGCCCGCCTCGATCTCGAAGCTGATATCGTCCAGCACCACGCGGCCGCCAAGCCGCTTATGTACATGTTCAAAGCGTATCATTGGTAGAACAACCGGGTTACCATATAGCCCACCGTCAAAATCACCAGGAACGATACCACCACCGTGCGGCGCGTCGCCTGGCCAACGCCCACCGCGCCTTGGGTGGTGGCAAAGCCCTGGTGACAGGCAACAGTGGCAATAATAATGCCGAACAGGATGGATTTTAGCAGGCCCACATATAAATCCTTGTTTTCCGCAAACTGGGTCGCGTTGTCCATGTAAGCCGTAATCGATACGCCCAACTGCGTGTGGCCAACCACGGCCCCGCCGACGACCCCGATGATATTGGTGTAGATGGTGACCAGCGGCATCATCATGATCATGGCCAGCAAACGCGGCGTCACCAGATAGCGCACGGGTTTGATGGCCATCACTTCGAGAGCCGCAATTTCTTCCGAGACCGTCATCGTCCCAATCTGGGCCGCCATGGCCGAGCCCACGCTGGCGGCGATGATCAGGGCCGTCATAAACGGCCCCATCTCGCGCAGCATCACAACCGTCACGGCGGACCCGATATAGACTTCCTGACCGAACCGCCGCAGCTCCAAACCGGTTTGCAGGGCCAGGATCATGCCGGTAAAAAGGGCCACCACGGTGATCACGCCCAGGCTTTTGATCGCCGTCAGGAATTGCTGGTGCAACACATCGTGCCGATGGCGACGCGACAGCATGAACGGCATGTCACGGAACGCTTCGAGCAACATGCACATCGCCGTGCCGGTATTGCGGAACAGCAGCAACACATTGCGCCCCAACCGTCCCAGGAAATTGGGCGGTGGCTCAAAATATTCTGGTTCCCGCGTGATTATGGTTCCGACTCCTCGTTAGCGCCCCAGCGCAAGACGTACAACAAGCGATACTGTCTGTTTGTACCGTGCCGTTCATAACCGAGCAAACCCTTTAGCACCGACCAACGCCGCACGGCTTCGTCCGCGCGGTCGTCACGTTCCCAGTTCACCAACGGGAACACGGACGTGTAGGCCTGTTCATCACCTTCCCGTTGCCGCCGGAATAACCCCCACAGCACTTCCGTCTCGGAGGCGTCGTCCACCCGCGTATTCTGCAACAGCGTCCAGAGCGGGGCATAATTACGCTCAATCGGCCCCGATTCACGCAAGGGCGAAAGCGCCAGCAACCGGAACCGCGATTCGTCGCCCTCCCGCTGATAGGACAGCAACGGCCAGATCTTCTGGT
>PWVE01000226.1 GCA_003562335.1 PVC group bacterium | reverse complement strand
GCGGCCACCGGCGTATCCGGCGCGGCCGCCGCGTCCATGGGTTCAAGCAGCGGGGCATAGGTTTTCCGCAACTCACTATCCGGCTCCACATACAGGGTTCCTTGACCGGCATCGATCAGGATTTCACGGTCCTCCAGTTGGTCCAGGTGGTGCGGGTCGATATCCACTACCACGGAGGGTATCGCCAATGAGCGTGCCAGAATCGCCACATGCGAGGTCATTCCGCCCCGCAGTAAGACCAGTCCGGCTGCGCGCTGTGCAAACAGCTTCAGTAATTCCGACGGTAATAGTTCCTGGGCCACGATTAAGCGATGGCCATAGTCCGCTTGTTCTGGATCGTGTGACATCACGTTCAGCAGCAAACGGTGGCCGAGGTCTTTAAGGTCGAGTACTTTTTCGCGCAGCCGCGGATTATTACTGTCCGCAAAAATTTTGATGTATTCATGAAGGACTTGCGAGATGGCTTCGGGAGGGGGAACGCCGCTGTTTATTTTGCGCTCGACGGATCCGGTAAACGAGGAGTCCTTGAGAATAAGTAAGTGTGCGCTAAAGATCAGCGAGGCCACATCGGATAATTCTGCTTCGAGCTCCTTTTGCAGGGTGGTGAGCTGTTCTTCGGTTTCCCGCAGGGCTCGGTGGAAGTCGTCCAAGGTTCGTGGTTCCGGATTGACCTCAAAGGCGCGCAAAGCCTCCAAATCCACTTCGCCCACCACCGAGGCCCTTCCCAGGGCTACACCGGGAGCAATACCGACGCCTTTAATAAACTGTGGTAATGGCAGGGCGTCCGGGGTTTCCGGTTCCGGTGTGTCATGCACACTCATTAGGAGATTGGCATTCTCAATGGTCGTCGCCAGTTGGCCCGCGATGGCGCGCAGGGCTTTGACGTCATTTTTGTCAAAATAATTGGGCTCGGGATCCTGGGCCACCAAAACTCCGATCCTGGCCAAGCCCCGTAAAATCGGGACGGCTAAAAACGCTTCGTATTGCTCCTCCTGAATGCCGGGGATATGCTTAAAGCTGATGTTTTTCGAACCGCGGCCCTCGCAAATAGGGCGTAGCTCTTTCAGGGCCAACCCGGTAATCCCTTCGCCTACCTGCAAGCGCACCTGGCCGACCGCCGAAGGATCAAGACCTTGTGTGGCGCGCAGTACCAGCTCGTCGGTCGTTTCGTCGTAGAGATAAATGGAGCAAACTGCGGCTTTCATGTGCCAGGCAATGATGCTGGTCGCCGTGTCCAAAAAGTCCACCAACCTGCTGCTCCGTTCGAACAGACCGGCCAACTCGGCAATATCGCAGATGAGATCAACGTTGTCTTTGTGTTTCATGGCACCACCCGTTCCAGCCCTGTCCGGGCCGCAAAACTGCTGGAGATGACAGATTCGAATGCGTCTTCATCGTCTCTACGAAAAAAGAGGGCTTCCGTATCGGGCAGGGATTCAATCCAGGCCAATCCCTCTTCAAGGCCCATGACGATGAGGGCCGTGGCGACCGCATCGGCATCGATACAGTGTGCCGCCCAGACATGGACCGCCACCAGATCATGTTGCGTGGGGTAACCGGTACGCGGATCGATGATGTGGGAATAGGTTTGCCCGTCCGGCCCGGTTCGCCATTGCCGGTAGTTGCCTGAGCCCGCCAGTGCTCCGTCGGTGAGATGTGCAATGGCATAAAAAGATGAGCCGTGCGGCACATTCGGGTCCGGCCATTCCACACCGATGCGCCAGGGTTTTTGCTGGTGGTTTAGGCCGGAAACGACTAGGTCCCCGCCCAATTCAACAAAATAATTGGTGGCTCCCGCTTGCGCGATCAATGTGCCAATGCCGTCGGCGGCATACCCCTTGGCAATTGCGTTCAAGTTAAGATGCAGGTCCGGCCGGTCCTTCTGAAGGTGGGCCTGATCAGGGACGTGCAGGGCGCGGACACCGGTTTGTTCCAAGGCGTCTGCGATCGCCTCTTCGTCTGGCCACGCCTGGTTAGGGGTGCGTTCGTCAAATCCCCACAGGTTGATCAGCGGTTCGAGGGTGGGATCAAACGCGCCGCTGGATTTCGTGCTCCACTGCAATGCGCGCCGTGTGACATGCGCGAATTCAGGGGAAACAGGGTAGGGCGTTGTGTTGGGCCAGCGGTTGAATGAATTGATTTCACTATCGGCAATATAGGTCGACATCTGCTGATTGATATCGCGCAGATAATGTTTTATCTGCTGTTCCAGTTTTCGGCCTTCGGCTTGTGACAAGGGCGAGTCGGCTATCTGGATGTTATAGTGCGTGCCCATGGTTTGGCCGCGCCATTGCAGCGACACAGGCCCGGCGGGGTCCCGGGTCAGGTAGACCACCATCAAGATGAGGAGGACGCTGCCGGTGATGAGCGTCTTGCGCGGATTAAAAGGGCGTGGTTGGACCAAATGCACGCATCACCCGAATTCGTCGTAGGCAATCATTTCCTGTTCGACACCCAGGTCATAGAGCATTTTATTCACCGCCGCTATCATGGGTGGCGGACCGCACAGGTAGTATTCAATTTCCGTAGGATCTTCGTGCTGGCTCAAATATTCGTTGGCCACGGTATGGATAAAGCCGGTCGGCCCGTCCCAGTTATCTTCCGGCAACGGCTCGCTTAATGCGACATTGAAGGAAAAGTTGGGGAACTCCTGGGCAATCTTTTCGAAGTCATCCATGTAAAACAATTCGCGTTTGGACCGTCCGCCATAGTAGAACCGGACCTTGCGTTTAGTACGCTTGGTATGGAACAGATCAAAAATATGACTGCGCATGGGCGCCATACCGGCGCCGCCCCCGATATAGACCATTTCACGGTCGGTTTCCTTGGCAAAAAATTCGCCAAACGGTCCGCTCAGCCATACCTTGTCACCGGCTTTCAGATTGAAGATATAGGAGGAGGCAATGCCCGGCGGTGCGTCCGGCGCGCTGGGTGGCGGCGTGGCGATGCGGACGTTGAGCATAACGCAATTTCCTTCCGCCGGATGATTGGCCATGGAATAGGCCCGGAAACAGGGTTCCGTATTTTTGACGTGGTATTGCCATAAATCGTATTGGTCCCACGCATCACGAAACCGCTCGTCTATCTCGAAGTCCTTGAAATCCACTTCGTATTCCGGAATGTCGATCTGGATATAGCCACCCGCTTGAAAATCCAGATTAACGCCCGGCGGCAGATCGACAATCAGTTCCTTAATAAACGTGGCCACGTTTTTATTCGAACGGACTGTGCCCTCGAACTTCTTGATTTCAAGGACCTCGTCCGGTACTTTAATCTTCATGTGGTCTTTGACTTTGACCTGGCAGGCCAAGCGCATACCGGCCCGGGCTTCCTGCTTGGTAATATGGCCGGTTTCCGTGGGCAGGATTTCGCCACCCCCTTCTTTTACCTGGCATTTGCACATCGCGCAGGTCCCACCACCGCCGCAGGCCGAAGGCAGGTACACCTTGTCGTTCGCCAGCACGTTCAGGAGGTTGGCCCCCGGCGAAACCGTCACCTCTTTTTGGCCGTCATTGACATCGATCACGACTTCGCCCGCTGGCTGCAATTTACGGGAAGCCATCAGAATGCCGACAATCAAAAACATAATGATGCCGGTAAAGACCAGCATGCTGCTGAGGACGTATAAGGTGATCTCCATAATGGTCCCTATCGGTTAAAGGTCAATTCCTGCAAAAGCCATAAAGGCCATCGACATCAGTCCAGTCAAAATCATGGTCATACCCAAGCCTTGTAAGCCCGCCGGTATGCGGGAATAGCGGATCTTTTTGCGCACGGCCGATAAGCTGATGATGGCCAAGGCAAAGCCGGTTCCCGCCGAGAACCCATACACCAGGGTTTCCGGAAAGGTGTACGTGCGTTCCACCATGAACAGCGAGCCGCCCAAAATGGAGCAGTTCACGGTAATTAGGGGCAGGAAAATACCCAGCGACGTATAGAGGCGAGGGAAGAAGCGGTCCAGAATCATTTCCACCAATTGCACGGTCGAGGCAATGACGGCGATGAAGCAGATCAAATTAAGGAATGAAAGGTCCAGTTCAGCTAAAGCCGATACGCCCGTCCACGCCAAAGCGCCTTCCCGCAGGAAGAAATTATGGACGGCCCAATTAAAAGGGGCAGTCAATCCCAGTACACAAATAACGGCCAAGCCCAAGCCGGTAGCGGTCTCCACCTTCTTGGAACAGGCCAGGAAGCTGCACATGCCCAAAAAATAGGCTAGCACGATGTTGTTTATGAAGATCGTTTCTACGGCCAAGCTGATGTAATGCATGATGAATACTCCGCGATTAATCGTCTTTGAAATTTTGTGTCACGGTGCGCTGCACCCAAATAATGATTCCGAGAATCAAGAACGCGCCCGGGGCCAGGATCGCAAGGCCGCTGCCCACATAACCCTCCGGGAATAGGTTCCAGCCGTACCAGCTACCGCTGCCAATGATTTCCCGGAACGAGGCGACTAGTAGCAAAATAAAGCTGTACCCCAACGCGTTGCCGAGCCCGTCCATAAAGGAGGGGGCCGGCGGGTTTTGAATGGCGTAGGCCTCCGCCCGGCCCATCACAATGCAGTTGGTAATGATCAGGCCCACAAAAATGCTCAATTGACGGCTCAGTTCGAAGAAAAAGGCTCGCAACACCTGGTCCACTACCACCACCAGCGAGGCGATGACCGACACTTCCACAATCATGCGTATGCGGCTGGGGATATGATGGCGCAAGAGTGAAATGAGCACGTTTGAGCTGCAGAGTACCACCGTCAGGGCACAGGCCATGACGAAGGCCGTTTGAACCTGTACCGTCACCGCCAAGGCCGAGCAGATGCCCAGCACCTGTATGGTAATGGGATTATTGTCGGATAGGGGATCCGTTATTGTCTTTTTACGTGTCGCCATGTTTGTCTAAACCTCCCGGCACTCAATAGTGGTACGCCGTCCTTTACGAAATGCAACTGTTCCTCATTATGATTAGCCGTCACGTAACCGCTTGAAAAAGATGTTGTAGCGGCGGAAATCCTCCGTGATGAGCCGGGCCACCGATTCGCTGGTGATGGTGGCACCGCTGATGCCGTCCACCGCGTGTGGATTCCCGTCGGGATATTGCGATTCCACGCCACCGCGTATGGAGCGGAACTCCTTCAGGTCCCCGTCGGCCATGAGCTGTTTGCCCCGGAACTGTTCCTGATACCAGTCACGCTCGATTTCCGCGCCCAAGCCCGGCGTTTCGTTATGATCGAAAAACGTGATACCGGCGATCGTCATGAGATCGTCTTCCAAGGCGAGATAGCCATAGATCCGGCCCCACAAGCCGTCACCGGAGATGGGCATCGTATAGCGTTGCCGCTCGCCGTCTTCCATCCAATAAAAGAGCGGGAGCTGTTGTTTGCGTCGAATAGCCCGATCCTCCACGACGGAGTCCGGTAGTTCCTCTCCCGTATCAGGATCAATTACCACCTGCCCCACATTATCCGCAAATATCTCCGCCACGCGCTCCGCTGAAATACGGCGGCCCGTTTCGTCCCGGCTCTCCACGCCAAAGGCGATCAGGACATTGCGTTTGCGGTCCAGTTCCACCTCGCGTTCCTGTCGTTCCCGTAAGCCGGCGGCCACGCCGGACAAGAGGACACTGCAGGTCACGCAGACGATGAAGGCAAATCTAACCAGTTGACGATCAGCTTTTTGCATAGCGGGAATTCCTTGACTGGATGTAGACCTGACGTTTGCGGATGTGCGCTTTGAGCACGAAATGGTCGATCATGGGCGCCATCACGTTGCCAAATAGGATTGACAACAGGACCCCGCCCGTGAAGGCCGGGTTGGCCACGCGGATGACCGCGACCATGACGCCGATGAGGATACCGTAGATCCATTTTCCGCGTAGGGTGGCCGCCGATGAGACCGGGTCGGTGGCCATAAATATGATGCTCCACACGAACGTACCCATTACCAAGTGGTAATAGATGGGTAGCTGGGTGAACGGGATAAAGGAATCGGCCGGGAGCAGGTTCATGGAGGTTACCGCCACGGTTAAGCCGATGACGCCGCCCGCCATGATCCGCCAGGCGCCAACCCCGGTAACCAGCAGGATAACCCCTCCGACCAGCGAGGCGAGCGCGGAGGTCTCCGCCATGCTGCCCCCCATCAGTCCCAGGAACATCGTAGACCACGTAAAGCCGGCTTCCGTCAGGGCCTCGATCACCGATTCGCCCTGCGGCACGGATGCCGCCAGGGTCAGCGGCGTCGCCCCGGTATAGCCGTCGATCACATTGTCGATATCGAGCACGACATTGTAAACATCGCCCGAAAATCGGGTGGGGAACGAAAAAAAGAGGAAGCCTCTGCCGACCAAGGCGGGATTCAATACGTTGAAGCCCGTGCCGCCAAAGATTTCTTTGCCAATAATCACGCCGAACGCTACGCCCAGCGCAACTTGCCAAAGAGGAATGGTGGGCGGTAGCGATATGGGGAACAATAGCCCCGTGACCAGGAACCCCTCATTAATTTCATGTTTGCGGATGATCGCGAATAAGACCTCGATCAGTCCGCCCACAATGTATGAAACGAGGATAACCGGCATTACAATGGCCAGCCCCTGCGTCCAGTGATCGAGCGCAGTGGCGTCGGGTATCTGGTTGACGATGTTGAATTGCCGCCCTGTATTGTAGAACGTGAACAGGACGACGGGAATGAGGGCGATGATGACGGTGATCATGACCCGTTTCAGGTCCACTCCGTCCCGCACATGCGGCGCACTTTGGGTGGTGTCGGGCGGTGTGAACAGGAAGGATTCCTGAGCCTCGTAGAGAGGGTAGAGCCAAGCCAGCTTACCGCCTGGCATAAACAGGCCTTTATGCTTGTGCAAATGGTTCAGCAAAAACTTCATCAGATGCCTTCCTCCTCAATTTCGCGCAGGCCCTGTTTAATAACGCCGCATAAATCCATTTTGGATGGGCAGGCATAGGCGCACAGTGCAAAATCTTCCGGGTCCGTCTCCAAAATGCCCAGCTGAATCGCTTCCGTGGTGTCGTGGGCCAACACCGCGCGCACCAGAAAATCAACCATAATGTTCATGGGCATATACTGGTCATATAATCCGGTCAATACCATGGCCCGCGGGCTTCCATTGGTTGACGTGGTCAAATCCCATTTTCGTTTGTGTCCGAACCAACCCGACAAATACGTACGCGACGCGCTGAGCTTGTTGATGCCCGGGGCAAGCCACCCCATAAAGTGTTGTTCACGGCCCTCAGGGACAACCGTTACCGTCGTTGCCCCCGACCGCATGTGCTCGTCAATCGATATGGCTTGTCCGGCCAACACATCGCCGTTAATGATACGTTGTTCGCCCGCTTTGATCAGGTCGGACAGCCAGTCCTTCAGCGGCATGCCCACGGGGACACGGTAATAGGCGCGTGCGTCTTCCTTCACGCCGGGTCCGGCCAGGGTAATCAGTTTGGTGCGGGGGTATTCACCGGAAATAAAGAGCTGGCCAATCCGAATAAGGTCCACCCCCCTCACGATCCAAACCTTGTCATCCGGCAACATCGGGTCAATATGATGGATGTGCACGCTGGAATTACCTGCGGGATGCGGCCCCTCAAAATAGTGAATGTTGACATGTTGCGCGTCCTTGAGCGCGGACGCAGTGTCGGGACCCGGCGGTGCCAGGCATAAGTGTACGGCGCCGTCGGTCAGGCGGGTCAACAAATTCAGGCCCGCTTGGAAAGCCGTCTCGGCCCCGGCCACCGCCACATTCAGGTCGGGGGTGAACGGAGCCGTATTCATCCCGTTCACAAAAATGGCTTTGGGCGTAACGGCCGGGTCGGCGATGTGTGAGAAAGGGCGTTGTTGAATAAAGCGCAGCAGGCCGGATTGCAGTAGTGACTGCAGTATGGCGTCACGATCAAGCGCAAGCAGGGCCTCGGGCGCGTACTGGGGGAACGCCACGGAAGATTGGTTCGCGGACGGTTCAATAAGGATGCGGTACAAGGCGCGCCGCGCGCCCCGTTCAATCTGTTTGACCGTGCCGGCTAACGGGGAAACAAACTTTAGATCCGGGTTCTTTTTATCAAAAAATAACGGGCTGCCGCGTTGCACCGTGTCACCTTCGGCCACGACCACCTTGGCCTTCAAGCCCTCAATTTCCTGATAAACGGCACTCGGCCCCATGTAG
Organism: PVC group bacterium; assembly: GCA_003562335.1. GTDB lineage: Bacteria > Verrucomicrobiota > Kiritimatiellia > SLAD01 > SLAD01 > SLLF01. The sequence goes on along the minus strand of PWVE01000226.1, from coordinate 15,675 downwards.
GGCACGTCCTTGATTTCCGGTGCAGGGGCTCCCGCTATGGGAATATCCAACCCCTTCTTAATTTTGATCAGCCTCATAAATCCTCGCAAGTTATGGTTCCGCCGTAGCGGTGAACCCACAATCCTCCTTCGCGCGTGCGGGTTTGAAATGTAATGGTTGTTGGGCCAATGTCAACCCATGAAGCAATCCGCAGGCTTTTTTCCTTTACTCCGACGGACGAACCTCTTAAAAGTCGGGACAGATTGGCAAATCATCGGCGGACAATTTTGTCTGCCCTAATAGAGGATGTAATCATGGTAGACACACAAAATTCAAGTGAGTGGTATCTGCAAACGGACGACGGTGACGTTTATGGTCCGATCGAAATAGGGCAGTTGCGCAACTGGGCAAATAACTGTCGCATTGCGCCGGGCAACAAAGTATCCCAGGACAAAAAGAATTGGACCGCGGTGGAGTCGCTGCCGGAATTGGGAATGCGCTGGATGGTGCAGTTAACCAACGGCAAGACGTTTGGGCCGGTGAATCGTGAGGCCATTAAAGATTTTGTCCAGTCGGGTGCGGTCAAAGAGGACAGCCAGGCGGAGAACAAGGAAACGGGCGAGAAAGTCAACGTAGCCGAACTGTTGGCGGATCCTGAGCGCACGCAATCCATATTCGGGATGGGCGGTGCCCAAGCGCCCCCCCGCGGTCGGCCCAAGATTCCCCAATCGGCGCCAGCCTCAACGGCCAACGAGGATGCCGACAAAGAAATCGAGGCGTTGCAGCAAAAGCTGGACGAGCAACGTGATCGCAGTCAGCAACGCGAACGTGAGTTGGAAGCACAAATTGAAGAGCTGAAAACGCAACAGCTGAGTGTGGACACCCAAGCGGGTGAACAGGCGGCGGCCAAGGTGAAGGAACTCGAAAGGCAATTGGAACGCGTCCAAGCCGAGCTGGCCGAGGCGAAGTCCGCCCAGGCCGAGGCCAAACAAGCTGCCGCACGCGTGGAACAACTGACTGCCGAATTGGAACAGGCGCGGACCGCACAAGCGGGCAGCGAGGATCTCGCCCGCAAAATGAGCGCACTGGAGCAAGAGCTGGACTCCGTCAAGCAAGCGTATGCCCGAGGCCAGGAGGAGCTGGCGGCTGCGCAGCAAGCAGCTGCCGGGGTCGAGCCCGCTCAGGAAAAGGTGCGCGAAGCGGAGGCGCGCGTGCAACAACTGAAGGGCGAATTGGAACAGGCCCGCACGGAACAGACCGGCAGTGAGGAGCTCGCCCGCAAGCTGAGTGACGTGGAGGCGGAACTGGACGAGGTCAAACAGGCGCACGCGCGCAGCCAAGAGGAACTAGCCGCTGCGCAGCAGGCGGCTGATGAGGCGGGCAATACTTCGGAAATGGAAGCGCAGCTGACGCAGTTACAAGAGCAGAATAGCCGCTTGGAAGAGGAGCTGACAGCGGCCCGCGAAGCCCGCAGTGCCGCCGAAGAAGCGGCCCAACGGGTATCCGCCCTCGAGGATGAATTGCAACAGTTGCGGGCGGCCAAAGCGGAGCGGGAGCAGGCTCTTTCAGAGACAATCCACGAATTGGAAGCGCAGCAGCGCGATACCGCCGCTACGCGTCGCATTCAGGACTTAAGCGGGCAACTGGACGAAATTCGCAGCCAGTTACACGTGGCGGAAGGGGTCAGCAAGGAGAATGACCAGCAAATAGAACGTCAGAAAGAACAGTTGCGCGCCTTGCAAACGGAACTGCAGCAGGTGCGCCGCGAGCATGAAAAGACGACGCAGCGACTTTCGGAAGAGCTGGAGGCGGCGATTGCCGCCCAGAAGACGGAGGAGCTGGAAGAGCAAAAGACGCTCTATTTACAGTTACAGGAGGACTCCTCCAGTCGCGAACGGACGTTGGAAGCGGATTTGGAAAATGCGCGCACACAACAAGCCGACACCGAAACCCGTAACCGCGCACTGGAACAGAAAATTTCCCATCTTTCCAATCAGGTGCATGAAACGAAAGAGTTGGCGGCTGAAAAGGATGCGTTACTGCGCCAGCACCGCGACCGGGTTGTTGAATTGGAAGAGAATGCCCGCCAAACCGAGCAGGCCTTGCAGGAACGCTTGCAGCGCGCGGAGGGTGAAGCCCAGCGGTATGCGGAGGAATTGAACAGTGTGCAGCTGCAACTGGACACCCAGACCCGGACCGAGACGGAGCTGCGTGAGCAGGCCGACCAAGCCCAGCGCGAACTGGAAGAGGTGCGCGCGGCCTACGAACGCGAACAGGCAGAGGCCCAGCGGCTGGAAACGGAAACCACCGCTGAGCTGGATGCCTTAAAGAACCAATTGCAGCAGGCGACGACCCGCGCCGACGAATTGCAATGGGAGCTGGAGCAGCACGAACAGCAGTGGGCGCAGGACCGCGCCGCCCTGGAAGCCGAGCGCGATACGTTGTCGGCCCGGTTGGCTGAATTGGAAAGCGAGCAGGAAGCGACCCGTCAGCGGATGGCGGAACTGACGACCAAGGAAGAAGAGCTGTCGGCCGCAGCAGCCGAATATGAGAAAGCCGATGCCGATCGCCAAGCCCGGGTGGCGCAGTTGGAAAGCGACATCCAACAGTACAAGAGCCTGCTCGAGGAGGAGTGGAAACGGGCACAACGTCGTGATGCCGAACTGGCGCAAACCTGCCAGACGTATGGCGAGGAAATGGCCCGGCGCCAAACCGCCGACCGTCAGATATTGGAATTGGAAACCGCCCTGCGCGATGCGGAGGACCAATTGAACGAGTGGCAGGCGACGGTACGGCGCGAACAAGCGGCGGCGGCCGAGGCGCAAGAACGCATGGAGCAGATGGAGGACGAACTCGAGCGGCGCTTGGCCGAGTTGCGTGAAGAAGAGCAAACCATGCAGGGACAATTGGCCCAGGCCCAGCGCTTGGCGGAGCAACGTACCCGGGAACGGGAAGAAATGCAGCGTAGCCATCAGTTGGAAATGGACGACCTGCATCAGCAAGTCGAGCAAGCCAAAGATGAGCGGCATAGTCTCGAAACGCAATTGGATCAAGCGGCACTGGAACAGGATCAGTTGCGTGAACAACTGCGCGAAGAACAGGAAAAGCGTGTGTTGGAAGTGGAGCAGTTGCAATATCGTGCCATTCAGTTGGAACAGGAGAGCAAAGGGCTGCAAATGCGTCTTGACCAGCAGAAGAAATTCTACGAGACCGAACGCGAGCAGCGGCGTGCGAGCGAAATGGAGTTGCTCTCGGTTCGGAAGTCCTATCAAGACGCACTTAACAGTATGCGGCGTCAGGAACGGACAGTCGCCCATCAGCAGAAAATGGCGGAAGATGAAATTGAGCGACTGCGACAGCGCGAAGAAACCATGCAAAAGAGGTTGCGCCAACTACAGACCTCGACGGCCACGCGACGCCCGTTGCGGGTAGAAGCGCCGCCGCCGGAAACGGTAGAGGAACCGCCAGTCAGTGATATGATCAACGAAGGCGCGCCACCGTCCGTATCCGAGCCGGTGGACGAGGAGCCGTCGATAGACGATCAAGATAAGCAAGAATAGCCATCATAAACAAAAAGGAATAATATCATGGAGCATACACAAGGGGCAGAAACTGTCATCGCCGCCGAGGTCGAAATTACCGGGACCCTCAAGACCTCCGGTTCAGTTCAATTTAACGGTACGCTTAATGGCGACCTGATTGCAGAGGGGAGTGCCACCATTGGCAAGGGCGCTACCGTCAAAGGCAATCTGGAGGTTGATTCCGTGGCTATTTCCGGGACGATCGAAGGGAACGTGACGGCCAAAGACCGTATTCAAATGTTGGCATCGGCCCAGGTGCAGGGGGATATCAAAGCCAAGCGGTTGACGGTGGAAGACGGGGTGACGTTCGTCGGCCGGTCCGAAGTAAATCCCAGCGGTGAACCGGTCAAAGCGGCGACCACGTCCAGCGAGGCCGCGCCCGTTAGTGGCGGGGTACCACCCAAGAATAGTGAGTTAGGCGAGGGTAAAGGGTCTTCGCTGTTCAATAAGAAATAACCCCCCTGACTTGCGTCCGTTCCATGGCCAATCGAGGCACCAACGAATGGATCAGCGGATTGGCGACGCTGCGGGCTACGCAACGGCAGCCGCGTGTGCGTCGCTACGCTACTGGTCCATCGATAGACGCTGAGTCCCCGGCGGCTGACGACGAGGCGTCCCCACCAGCGGACCGGACGGGTCATACCCGTCCGCGCCCTATGGGGATTGGCCGCACCACTATGCCCACGCAGAACGAGGTGGTCTGTTACGGCTGTGGCTTCCAGTTTGTGGTCCGTGGTCGTACTACTGTCACCCAATGCCCTAAATGCGGGGCCCGCCTCAGTATGAAGGATGAGACGATTACCGGCGGGTTCCATGAAGAGTGCGTTACGGCGGGGAAGGTTACCTTGACGCGTAGTGCCATTGTGGATGGTGGCAAGATCACCGCCAACGACATTCTGCTCGAAGGGATCATTAAGAGCGGCCAAGTCCGCGCCCATAAAATGCTGACGCTGGCCAAGGGCGCGGAATTGCCGGAAGACTTGTTGGATGCGCGCAGTCTAAAAATCGGCCCGGAGGCGTCTTTTGATTTTGAGCGTACGTTGGAGCTACATGATGTGGAGGTCTGCGGTGAGTTGAAGGCGCGGATTAAAGCCACGGGTACCGTCACCGTGCGGGCCAGTGGTCACTTGCTCGGCCAGCTGATGGCCAAACACTTGATAGTGGAAGAGGGCGGCGGACTCAATTGTGCCCTGGATGTGCAACCGAACCGCACCACATGGTCCAGTACGGAAGACGCCACCGAATCTACTGTTGCTGAACCCCAGGCCAGGCCATTGACGGAACCCCCCATTATCGCACCAATTGCCCAAGCGACGGCGGGGGATACGCCATGAACGAAGTTTTGGTGCCAGACCGGCCTGAAGGCCTCGTGCTCGAAGGTCAAGCCGATGCGGTTCGGCGCGCGTACGAGCGCTTTGAAGCCATTCCAGTGGATTGTGACCTGATGGATGAGGCCGCCTTGGTGACGGAACGCCCGCAATACACCATCGCACATGAAGTCTCGGCTACGGGACCGGGCACCTTTCTCGGCAAAGCGCAACGACGCGTTACCTTCAAACCCATCGACCAGCCAGGCTGGTGGTTTAATCGAGCGGATCATGGGGAATACCTCCCGGTGGGGGTCTCCGTGCTCAATGTGTGGACGACCGGAGGCGTGGTCAGCAATATCGTATTGCGTAGCGGACCGCCGAGCAACTATATCCGAATGGTCGAGCACATCGTGGCCTTGCGGTTAGGATTCGATATCGACAATTTGTTGATCGAAATGGATTCGGGCGATCCACCGCTGTTTGAGCGCGGCAGCATGGAACTGGTAGAAGCATTGGAACAGGCGGGCAAGCGGGTTGTGCCCGGAGCAGTTGACTACGTGACGGTAAAAGAAACGGTTACCGTCGGTGGGCCGAATGGGAGTTTCCTCACATTGGTTCCCGCAGTGCCCGGGCGTCCCATGCTGACGGTGGATTGTGCGGTTGACTTTAAGACCGCCATTGGCTGTCAACGTATTCGGTTCCCGTTAAACAACAAGAACTTCCGCCACGGGGCCTCCGCCCGCACCAATTCGTCGGCGGGTAAGAAATTGTACTGCCAAACGATAGGCAAACTGTTTGCCGACATCCGTAACTTGGGGTACAGCGACAAGAATGTACTCATTGCCGGCCGCCGCCGTTATTTAAATGCGCCAGCCTTGTTGCATGCCGGCAAATCGCTGGAGGCCGTTTGGCATCGGGCGGTACTGGATTTGTTTGCGGCCTTGGCGCTGATTGATCGCGGGCGGTTTGTGGGCCATGTGATTTCCTACAAGGCCGGCCACACGCTCGATGTGAACATGATTCGTATGCTGTATCAGCTCGATTTGCTCGAGCCTGTGTCGATCGTCGGTTCGCGTCCGTTGCCCGCATTCGATTCCAGCGCTGCAACGTATAGCCACAGTCGTGAGCAGCTGGCTGCCCGCTAATCCGCTTTTCTCTCCGACTTCGTAGCGGGAGCAGGTAGGCTCGCACTACCTTTTCTTGATAGTGCCAGCGCATTGATGCGCCGGTCAGGCGGCCAGCAGGACCATCGCGAGCAGCGAGATGGCGTTAAAGATCATGTGCATTATAATGGGCACGAAAATAGAGGCCGTATACAGGTACGCCAGCGACAAGGTAACCGACAGTACCAGCAGCGGGATTAACGACGGGATGTGCAGGTGGAGCAGGGCAAATAGGGCGGTCTGTACCAGGATGGCCGCGCACAGCCCGAAGCGCTTAGCCAGCGCAGGCAGCAAGATGCCGCGGAACAGGAGTTCCTCCGACACGGGGGCCAGCACGATGGCCAGAAAGATGAAGTACGCATACATCCATCCTCTTTCCAGTTCGGAGAACAAGAGGACCACGTCCTGCGGTGTGGGTGTATATCCGGTGGCTTCCAGCCACCACTGATAAGCGATGGTCAGCACCATCAGCAGCGGCATCGTCGCCGCATAAATACAGCACGCTTGACCCACCCGTATCCACCACGGACGGCGCTGAAAAGCTCCAAACGCGTGCGCCCAGGATACGCGTTTGAGGTGTATGGCCCATCCCACACAGGCCAAGGCCGACCAGTGCAAGGCGATGCTGTGAATGATGATCCAGGCTTGTTGAGAGTCGACAACAGCGAAGCGCCCCCAACGTCGTAGGACAAGCATGGCCGTGAGGGCAATTGCTTGTAGCAAAACCAAGGTGGCGACGATCAATGCCACATCGCCCACTCGCCAAGGCCGATGCCGGAGCTGTTCGGCTTTAGGTGGCCAGTAGTGGCCGCGTGGTAATAGATACAGCCCAATCCCGCATAAGGCGCACAACCCTGTCACAAAGAGCGCCGCGTAGAGGGCGATGACCCCTTGTGTCGCGGCGTCGGCGGGCAGGTGGCTGTCCACCAACCAGCCCAACAGCCACGCCACAGTGAAATCCATGGTTTGGTCCCCCACCATCAGGATTTGACCGGGGGCCAGCATTCGCGAATGACGTAGGTACGTTTATCCTGTGCCTCGTGATAGGTCCGGATTTGGATTTCCGCCAGCAAGCCCATGCTGATAAACTGCACGCCGAGAAACATCAGCATGGTGGCCGACACAATCCAGAAAGGCCGTTTAACCAGCTCGGCGGCCAGCGTGGTCCCGAACACCAGAAACGATAAATGGCCGCCGATCATAAGCGCAAACAACAGGAGGGAGGGCACAACAAAGAACAGGCCAATCTTGCCGAACATTTGCATCGGACCCAAGCTGTAGCGCATCAGAAATTTGACCGTGATCAGGTCGAGGATGACGCGCACCGTGCGGGATAAACCATACTTTGAAGTGCCAAAGCGACGGGGATGATGCTCGACCGGGACTTCAATCACCCGGCCACCCACCCAGCTCGCCAGCGCGGGGATAAACCGGTGCATTTCGCCATACAGATGGACGTCCTGAATGACCGACCGCCGGTACGCTTTAAGGGTGCAGCCATAGTCATGAAGCCCGACGCCCGTGATCCGGCTGATCAGCCCATTGGCCAGCATGGAGGGCAGCTTGCGCGACCAGAAGGGGTCTTGGCGGTCCTTACGCCAACCGCTAACCACGTCGGTGTCAGCGTTCATGGCCGCCAGCAGTTTGGGGATATCGGCCGGATCATTTTGCAGGTCGGCGTCCATGGTAATGACTATTTCGCCACGCGCATGATGAAAGCCGGCACTCATGGCAGCCGTCTGGCCAAAATTACGGCGGAAGCGGATGACGCGCAAATAGGCATATTTTTCTACCAATTTGGCCAATAAGGCAGGCGTTTCATCGGTACTCCCATCATCAATCAGCAGCACCTCAAAATCCTTGCTCAGCGGGCGCAACGCTTCATCCAGCGCTTGGCATAACGCTTCCACGCATTCCGCTTCATTGTATATGGGGATAACAATTGATAAATCCATAGCCACTCTCCAGTTCAAACGATCACCGTTCACGAACGTGTTAGTACGGACATGATGTCGTTCCCCGCCTCAAAAATCAACCTAAGAGAGGGGACAGGGATTGCCGTTGATACCACTAGCTGGTAAATTGTGGACATGAACACCATCCGACCAGCTGCCGTCGCGGGGTTGTTTTACCCGGATGATCCGGACACCTTGCGGACCCAGGTCGTCCACTATGTGAAAGAAGGCGCGCAGTGCCAACCCGCGCCGGTGGACGCCCAAGCCCTTATTGCACCCCATGCCGGTTACCCGTATTCCGGACCCATCGCCGGCTCAGCCTATGCCCAGTGGCGCCCGGTCGCCGACCGTATTCGTCGGGTGGTGCTGATCGGGCCGGCTCACCGCGTGCCGCTACGCGGCATAGCCGGTTCGTCCGCTACCCATTTCGCGACTCCATTGGGAAAGCTGCCGGTGGACCAAGCCGCGCTGGCCCGCTGGGCCGACGAGCGCCGCATCGTAATCGACGACTCAGCGCATGCCGAAGAGCACGGATTGGAAGTGCATTGCCCTTTTTTACAGTATCTGTGTCCCGAGGCCGCGATTATCCCGCTGGTGGCGGGCTACGCCGATCCGGCTGACGTGGCGGCTCTATTGACGGACGTTATGGAAACAGCGGGCACCCGCATCGTGATCAGTTCCGATCTGAGTCACTTTTACGATTATGCCACAGCTTGTCAACGGGATGAGCGCACGGTACGGGCGATTACGGCGGGCGACTGGAAAGCCCTCGATGCGGACGCCGCCTGTGGTTATATCCCGGTGCAAGGATTGCTGCAGTGGGCCGCTAACCGCCAAGCCCGTTGTGTAGCGTTGGACGTGCGTAATTCCGGTGATACGGCCGGATCGCATGACCGCGTGGTTGGCTATGGCGCGTTTGCCTGCGGGCCGTTTCTTGACTAGCGCCCCTTTTTGCGGCAGCCTGCCAACATGAAGCTTTGTTTGCGGGGTGACGTGCTGACGTATAGTGGCGATCCTTGGACCCATCCAGTCGAGGAGGTGCGTCACTATATTGAGGACGGCTTGGTCGTCATGGAGGCGGGCCGGATCATGGCGGTGGGCACGGCCGCTGAACTATTGCCCGGCTTGGAATCGAAAACCCCGGTGCATGATTATTCCGGCCATTTGCTACTGCCCGGGTTTGTCGATAGCCATGTGCACTATCCCCAAACGGAAATGATCGGTGCCTACGGTCGCCAATTGATCGACTGGTTAAATACGTACGCCTTTGTGGCCGAACAACGCTTTGCCGATCCGGACCATGCGGCGGAAGTGGCCCGGGTCTTCCTGCGGGAGTTATGGCGTAACGGGGTTACCACCGCGAGCGTGTTTTGCACGGTCTTTCCGCAATCCGTCGACGCGTTGTTCACGGCGGCGGCGGAGCACAACATGCGGATCATCGCGGGCAAAGTGTGTATGGATCGTCACGCGCCAGCCGCCCTGTGCGATACGGCCGAGCGCGCTTATACCGAGTCGCGCGCTCTATTGGAGCGCTGGCACGGGCGTGGTCGGGCGGAGTACGCCATTACACCGCGCTTTGCGCCGACTTCTACCGAAGCTCAACTGGAAGCCTGTGGCACGCTGGCCCGTGAATTTCCCGATACGGTCATCCAATCGCACATTTCCGAAAACGTGGACGAGGTGGCTTGGGCGCAATCGTTATTCCCGGAAGCCAGGCATTATGCGGATATCTATGCCCGGTTCGGTCTGTTTCGGCCGCGCGCCATTTACGGGCATGGAATCCATCTGGCCGAGGAAGAACTGGATTGTTTGCACCAGTCCAGGACGGCCTTGGCGCATTGTCCCACTTCCAACTTCTTTTTGGGGTCCGGTTATCTGGACGTGAATCGATTGAAGTTGCGCGATAAGCCTGTCCGGATCGGCTTGGCCACCGACTTGGGGGCGGGGACGAGCTTCTCCATGTTGCAAACGCTTAACGAGGCCTATAAGGCATCCAAGTTAAGCGGTTCGAGTTTGCCCGCTTCGCACGCGTTCTATCTAGCCACGCTGGGCAGCGCCACGGCGTTGGGGTTGGAGGATAGGGTGGGCGCATTGGCCCCGGGCCGGGAAGCCGATGTGGCGGTGTTGGATTGGCGGTCGACGCCCTTGATCGAATACCGGATGCGGTATGCGGATGATCTGGAGGAGGCGTTGTTCGTGCAAATGACGTTGGCCGATGATCGCGCCATCGTGGCCACCTATGTGGCCGGACAGCGGGTGCACGCACGCGATGGGGCGGTGAGCCCATGAAATTCGGGACCGGCTCGCACTTAACCTATTGCATGAATATCCATCCTGGCGAGGCGTGGACGGATCAGGCCGACGCTTTGGCCACCTACGTATCCGCCGTACAACGTGAGCGGGTGGGGGAGGGTGGTGCCTTTGGAGTGGGACTACGTCTAGGAGACCAAGCCGCCCGCGCGTTACAAGCTCCGGATCACTTGGCCGCACTCAAGAGCCAACTAGAGGCAGCCAATCAATATGTATTTACGATCAACGGGTTCCCCTACGGGTCCTTCCACGGAACCCGTATCAAGGAACAGGTTTATGCCCCTGATTGGAGTCAACCCGAGCGCGGCACCTATACCCGCCGGTTAGCCGATATTCTGGTGGCCCTCGAACCGCCGAGTGGTGTGGGCAGCATCAGCACGGTTCCCGGAGGCTATCGATACGCGATCAAGGATGAGCCGCATCTTGAAGCGATTGTGCGGCAGTTGATGGAGACGGTGGCCTATTTGGCCGATTTGGAAGCGCGAACAGGATGTTGCATCCAGCTGGGATTGGAACCGGAGCCGGACTGCCTGTTGGAGACCACGGACGAGGGCGTGCGTTTTTTTGAGGAACACCTGTTGCGCCGTGGGCGTACCTGGCTAAGCCGCCAATTGGGCGCCGGCAAGACGGCGGCCGAATCGTGGATTCGGCGGCATTTAGGAATCTGTCTGGATACCTGCCATGCGGCCCTGCAATTCGAGGATCCGTTGGTCGCTTGGCAGCGTTACCAAAGGGCAGGCATCAATGTGTCAAAGGTCCAACTCAGCGCGGCCTTGGAAGGTTCGAACAACGCGGCCATGCGGCAGGCCCTCCTCCCTTTTGCAGAACCCGTTTACCTGCACCAAACCCGGTGGCGTGACCCCGCAGGCAAAGTTTGCGGGGCACCCGATCTGGAGGAGGCGCTGGATACGTTGTCCACCTGCCCGGAGGGTTGGGCCCTGCGCGTTCATTTCCATGTACCGCTTTGCTGGTCGGGTACGGCGCCTTTAAAGTCGACGCGGCAAACGCTAACGCCCGCCTTTTGGCAGCATTTGGTTCAACAACCCAAGTTGCATGTCGAGATCGAGACGTACACGTTTGATGTACTGCCCCCCGACCTCAAAGCCGGCCCCGTCACGACCAGCATCATCCAAGAATACGAATGGGTGATGGATCAGATCGGTGAGGTCACCTCGCCCTACCAATCGACCGGCCAACCCGCAAGGTAGGGCGAGCTCACCGAGCGAGCCGTGATCATGAGCGGGACCGCGAGTCGGAGCATGAGCTGATCTCAATCCTCACCATGCTCTGCGGCTCACCGGGACGGTTCGCCCTACCTTGGCGCGTTGATCAATCCCCACTAATCAATCGTCCGAAGCCGCAATGGCCTGCAGGTGGATATCAAAGCGGACCGTGGACCCAATCATCCGGTCCGGCGCCCCATCAAAGCCCACACCATAATCGTGGCGCTCAATCTCGCCACCCAACTCGATACCGATGCGATCATTGCCCCAGGCATCTTCGGCCGGTCCGTTCACCGTCAGCGGCAACGTCACTTCCTTCGTCACGTCTTTGATCGTCAAGTGTCCGGTGAGCCCGTGCCCATCGCCATGTGCGACTACGCCTGTGCTGTGGAACCTAATGGTTGGATAAGTTTCCACCTCGAAGAAATCTTCGCTGCGTAGATGGTCATCACGGCGCTCCACATTGGTGTCGATGGATTCCGCCTGAATGTGGGCCTTGATCTTGAGCGACTCAATATTCTCGCCGTCGTAATGTATGGTGCCTTCGTAGGTGTTGAAGTGACCACGTACATTTACCAAGCCCAAGTGCCGCACGGTAAAGCCAACCACAGAATGGGCGGGATCAAGTGACCACTCGGCAGCGGCCTCTTCACGATCCCCGTGATGGCCAGCCCAAACGGTTGCAGCACTCAGCACCACAGCACCCAATAACAGTGTAATTTTGTTCATACCTAATTCCTTTCGTTAATTATTGAGGTTCTTGCAAAACCTATCGTGGCATGGACGTCCCGCCCATGATCCACGGGCAAGATGCCCGTGCCACCGGGTGTGGCTGTAGGTTTTTCAAGATCCTCTATTTTTTGAACAACGGTTTCATTTAGGGCGGTCGAAGTACCACCCTGCAGTAATCGTGTAGTCGCTGTGCGTGTAATTACCTTACACCGATTATTGCCATGCCAATCGATCCCGGTTATCATCCGCTCATGATTACCGACATATTGACCAAGCCACTGGCTGTTTTTGACATCGAGTCCACGGGATTGAATCGCAAGACGGATCGTATTATCGACTTGGCGATCATCTGCTTGCATCCCGGTGGCAAGCGGACATCCCATACGTTCCGGGTGAATCCCGGGCAACCGATCCCGGCCGAGGCCGCAGCGGTCCACGGGATCACCGATGACGATGTGAAGGATGCCCCGGCCTTCCGGGCCGTGGCCGCTGAAGTGGCGGACGTGCTGGCGGATTGTGACTTGGCCGGATTCAATGTGTTGCGCTTTGATATTCCCTTGTTGCAGGAAGAATTCAAGCGCGCCGGGGTGCCGTTTACGATGGAGGGACGGCGGGTGCTGGATGCTCAGCGCATCTATCATATTAAGGAGCCCCGCGATCTTTCCGCCGCCTTGCAATTCTATTGTGAACAGCCGCACGCGGGGGCTCACGGGGCGCTGGAGGATGTTGAAGCCACCGTACAGGTGATGGAAGCACAATTGGAGCGCTATGCTGATTTGCCCCGGGACTTGGCTGCGTTGGATGCCATGTGCAACCCCAAAGATCCTAGCTGGGCGGATGAAACGGGGAAGGTCCGCTGGTTGGACGGCCAGTTGGTGTTGAACTTTGGGCAGAAACAGAACCAACCCTTGCGCGACCTGGTCGCCAATGAACGCAGTTATCTGGAATGGATGCTCCGCAAGGATTTTCCCGATGATACCAAAGAACTGATTCGCAATGCGCTCAACGATCAATATCCGCCGGTCCCGGATGACCTGCGCCCGTCGGGCTGAACGATCGTCGGTGTCAAATCAATGTCCAGCTGGCGCTGGTAGCCGCTGCGATCCACACCGATCAGAAAGCGGGAATAGAAAGCCTGGTCTTCGGCGGCCCCGCCCACGGAAACCGTTTGCCCGTCTTGCACGTAGACTTCAGTGGCCAATTCCGTGAACGATTGGTGATAGCGGTCGCCGTCCACGTAGCCACGCAACTGGGGCGTGCAACGGATGTGTACGGTGCGTCCGTCCGGTAGTATCGTGGGGGTGACCAGCAGGTAGGAACCCACGTCCTGCCAGTTCACGCGGGAAGTGGTGTACCCGCCACCCCACGTGTAGGTGGTGATCCAGTCAAGGTAAGGCACGCGTTCGCCCACGCGCAATAAAGCTTCACGACCGCTGGCGGCCATGATCATCTGGGTGGTATCCGCCTGTTCGGTAATGTCCGTGTGCCGTAGGCGGGGCTGCAAGCGGATATCCGCCTGGGTGCCGCCGGGACCAAAGATGATGTCGCCATCCACATCCACCGCCGCTTCGCGTTCCTGGCGTTGACGCAAATCGCGAAAGCGGACTTGAATCTGCACATTGCCCGTCCGGGCGTCGGCCTCTCCCAATACTTCATTTAGCTGCGCATGGCGCGTGGGGGTGGTAATGATAATTAGCCGGTTGCCCCGTCGGTCCAGCACCACGTGTCCCTCATCGGCCACCACCGTACGGGCATAGGTTTCCAACGCCTCGGGATCACCGAAGACAATCGGGTACACGACGGTTTTGGGGGATTCGGCCGCCCCCAGTGACGAAACCAGGCTGAACACAAGTACGCCAAACAGTACGCGATGTATTTTCATTTTATCCCCTTGGGTTAATGTCCATTCCGGTTGACGACTACGGCGACGACTACGGTGGACGGGTTCAAGTATCTCTCTCCGTAGTCGTCAACTCATTCATCTTTTCATGAAATTCTTTTTAACAGTTCCTCAAAAAAGATAGCGCCCTCCGATCGCTAAACGTGATTGGTTGCTGCGCAGACCTTCTTCCGGTTCCTGCAAGTAAAAGCTGGCCTCCGCCGCCCAGCGGCGTGCCTCGTACAGCAGGCCTACCGCCGCGTCGGATTGGCGGTTGCCGTCCCGGTCAAAATAGTTCAAGGCCTCGACCATGGTATACCAAGCACCGGCGGTAGTGGGACGATAACGCTGCGGATAGAGGCGGTACAGGTGCGAAAGGTTGGCTTCGAACCGTCGTGCAGCCGGCGCGCCGCCGCGCCATTCCACTTGGGCATTGATTCCGTGCCGCCCTCGAATGGTGGTGGACACCAAGCCCGCGCGTCCGCCGGGTGACCGGCCGTCAAACCATTCCCCGCCGCCTTGTAGCGAGGCGCGCCATGTATCAATCGGTCCCGTATCGCGTTGCCATATCCGTTGGCGCAAGCGTAGTCCCGCTTCGGTGGCACCGTCACGGTCGAAGGTTACTTGTGGCAACAGCGCCAGCCGCGCCGTGAAGCCGTAGGCGGCTTTGACTTCCAGCTCATCATCGCTCGTGCCGTCGGTGATGGTCGCACTGCGCCAGGTCGCACGACCGTACCATTGGCGGCTCCCGGGATGTGTGCCCGCCTCCATAAACGTCGGTTCCTGAGCCCAAGTGGTTGTCCACGCCAGGCACAACGCGAGTCCCACCCACAATGGACGCGGCAGGGCCATAGTCCGCCGCATCATTCTGCGGCGCTCCGTTCACGCACTGCTTGCAGGGTGAAGCCCGCATCGGCCACGGCACGTCGCAGCGCGCTTACGGTGACGTGGGCATCCGGGGCCACGGTAATAGCGACATGGCCCGTATCCAGATCGATATCGGCGGCGGTGACGCCGTCCACCCGCTTGATTTGCTCGTCCAGGTTGCTGGCGCAGAGCGGGCAACTTAGACCATAGACCACGATCTCTGCATCGCCGCTGATGACCCGGTCGTCATCGTCGGTTTGCAGGGTAGCACACCCCATAACGAGCAGCAGCAAACCGAGAAGTAAACTTGAACACGATAAAGAATCGACGCCTTTCATACGCACATGCCTCATGATTGTTTTTATCCGCTTGGACTAGGCATAGCTTAGCACACCAGGCCTTCGACTGCAAATGGAGGGGGATCCCGAGGAGCCAATTGCGCTGTGGGGAAGGTGCGTGAATAGAGGCTGAAAAGAGGGTGGTGAATTTCGATCCCCCAAATTGGCTTCAAAAACCCCAATGTTTTTGAGTGGAGAAAGGAAAAATGCGGATTTTTCGACCACAACGCATGTGTCGCGGGGATTCTTTGCGATGAGAGCGCTGGCGAACACCCGGCCGCTTTGGACACCGTGATAAGCCGCACGCTCGCCTGCTGTCATTTTGAGCGGAGCGGCTC
>PWVE01000215.1 GCA_003562335.1 PVC group bacterium | reverse complement strand
TTATCACCAGAGGCTCTTGCAAAACCTCCAAGGTCGACACGGAGGTCGACCCTCCGACAAATAAACTGGCGTATTTTGTAGATTCCGGAGGGGCAGGCTCCGTCCTGCCCTCATGAATGGGAGGTTTTGCAAGAGCCTGACCATAATTTAGATGCGTCTGCCCTGGGACATGAGCGGACTTGCAAAGCAATTCGGTCTGTGCTCTACTCGCGCAGGATGATCATTGTTACGTATCGCACCTCACTAGGAGTATGTCATGAATAAATCTGTATTGAAAAAGTCAGCTATCAGTCGCCGTCAATTTCTGCATCGCACAGCAGCCGGAACGGTGGCCGCCGCCAGTGCGCCGATGTTCTTGCCCCGTCATGTACTGGGCATTGAGGGAACGCCCGGGGCCAATGAGCGCATTGTAGTAGCGTGTATTGGCCACGGCAACCGGGGGCGTGGCGTGGCAAATGCCGTTAATCGCGTGCAAAATGCGACGGTAGCCCTGCGGGTGGATGTCAACAAGGAACGCGGCGACGTGCAGGATTACCGGGTGGCCTTGGACCGTGACGACATTGATGCGGTGATCATTGCGACCAATGAACAGTGGAAAGCGCCCATCGCCATCAGTGCGGCGATGGCGGGCAAGCATATCTATACGGAAAAGCCGGTTAGCTACACGATCGCGGAAGGCCGAAAGATTGTAGCAGCCTCTCGCCGCTACAAGGTGGTGCATCAAGTGGGTAGTCAACAGCGCTCGATGCTTGATAACTGGCGGGCGTGCACGCTGCTCCGCAACGGGGCCATCGGGAAAATCAAGTCGGTGAAGGCGTATAATTACCAGAGCCCCATGAACAACGCCTTGCCGGGAGAGCCGGTGCCGGAGGAGATCGACTGGGAGATGTGGTGCGGACCGGCTCCTTTGGTGCCTTATCACCCTGAAATTTATGTCAACCGCGGGAATCCCGGCTGGCTGTCCTTCCGTGCATTCTCCGGCGGCGAATTGACCGGCTGGGGGACGCACGGACTGGACCAGATTCAGTGGGCGCTGGGCATGGACGAGAGCGGACCGGTGGAAATTTGGACGGAGGGGCCGGTTTTTGAACCCTGGATTATCACCGAACCGCGGCCCGGCCGGTTTCACGGCCCGGATAAGCCCAAGGTGTATATGCGCTATGATGACGGTGGAGAAGGCATCCTGATGGAGATGGACGGCGGACCGATGGGTGGAGGACACTTCTATGGTGAAGATGGGGACATGCGTGTGGACCGCAATTCTTCGCGCGCGAGTTCGCCGGAAATCCTGCAAGTCCGCCCCGAGGAAGTGGAGGCGCTGCCCATCCAGCTTGTCCGGAGCGCCAATCATATTCAGAACTGGTTGGATGCCATCAAGGAGGGGACACCGCTGGCTACCGACGTGGAGATTGGACACCGGTCGGCGACCGTTTGCCATCTGGCCAATATCGCCCGCTGGATGAGCGAGCTCATGGGCGAGACCGGTTTCCGGTTCAAGTGGGATCCGCAGGCCGAGCAGTTCACCAATTCGCCGGAAGCCAACCAATTCCTCGATTACGAGCGCCGCGAAGGCTATGAACTGCCTGAGATTGGGTGAGAGGCAATACGAAAAAGTGTCGAAATTTTCATAAAAAGGTAAATAGGTGGACGACTACGGTGGACGGGTTCAAGCACCTCTCTCCGTAATCCGTAGTCGTCGCCGTAGTCGTCAACCGAAAGGAACAAAATGATTAAACATGTTATCTTGGTCACCATCCTGACCACGTTGTGGGCCGGTATGGCCGCAGGCGAAGAGGTGTTGACTATTCAAGTAGGCGGGGAAGACCGCATCGGTTATCAGGCCCGACCGATGTCGAATCCCCTTGGTGGCGAAAGATTTGCGGGTAGCAACTTTATCCATCCACTCCAGACACCTGCGGGCTTTACGGTGACGCGTATCCAACCCCGCCACCGGCATCATTTCGGATTATGGTGGCCCTGGAAGTATGTGGAAACGGACGGGCGCAGAGTATTGTTTTGGGAGCTCCAGCATGGAGAGGGTCGCGTCGAGGCGCAGGAAAGCGAGCTGACGGAAAACGGATTTACCGCGTTCAGTGTCTATCGTGACTTCACGGCACCGGACGGTGCCCCGGACATCCTGATTCATGAACGGTTGAATGCGACTGTGTCGGATCTAGTGCAGGCCCCTGCACACGGCTACTTCCTGGATATGGAAATTATCCACGAGAACGTAACCGAAGCCCCGCTGACCATTACGCAACATCATTACAGCGGCTTTGCCATCCGGGGAACGGCCGACTGGGATCGTCATACCAGCATTATTAGCACTAGCGAAGGTGAAGACCGCGACTCGTCTAATGAGACGCCTGGACGTTGGGTCCGCATTGAAGGAGAGGCGGATGGCGATGCGCGGGCGGGCTTGGTGATGATGAGCCATCCCTCGAATCCCCGACATCCCGAGCGGTTGCGGACCTGGAACAGCGGTCAAAGTGATGGGGCGGTGTTTGTAAACTTCAATCCCGTACAACAGGAAAGTGACCGCATCGATCCCGGCGAAACCTTTGTCCGTAATTATCGTGTCTTTGTCTATGACGGCACCATCACGGACGAAGAGGCGGAAGCGTTGTGGCAAACCTATAGCCGCTGAGCTGTCTGCCGTTCACAGACTAGATGTGCGGCAGGCCATGGGCCTGCTCAAGCGAGGAGGACTCCCGCAGAGGCGCAGGGGCGTTCCAGTGTCCGTTTGTACGTATGAGCAAAAGTTGAGCTCGCCCCGCTCCAACCCTTGGAAGGCCCGCCAGCCTGTTTTTCCAAACGTTGGAACTTTTGGGGGCAATTTTTCCAAGCGTTGGAAGCCGAATGGTGGGCGTTTTCCAAGCGTTGGAAGCGGGGAATCACCTTTTCCCCAGGCCTTGGAAAACGCTGTGCACGTGCACATCGTTGCCTGTCCGCGCTCTGTCATTGATCTTTCCCGCAGCCAGCCGGTTGCGCTGTAAGAAATTGATGGAGTATGTGCTTCGGGGAGGGCATGTGTGGAGACTGTTGTTGAGTACGAAAGGACTTTGTCATGTCGAGCTGAGCCTGCCCTGAGCGAAGCCGAAGGGAGACATCTCCGAATCGCGCCAGCCACCGTCGCGTTGGGAACGGACTCGAAGGCCACGCGGCCTGGCGTAAAAAGAGATTTTTCGACTGCGCTTTCCTCCTTCGCCGAAGACGGCTACGGCGGACGAGCCGCTCCGCTCAAAATGACAGCGGGCGAGCGTCCGGCTTTACACGGACACTTAACACGGACACGCTTGACGCTTTGTCGGCGGCGTTTTACTTTGCGTACGTTATGTCCGTACAGGTTAAAATTTGTGGGTGTGCCTCAGGACCGGATGTGGAGGCGGTGATGGCGTTGGAACCCGATGCCATGGGCTTCATTTTTTATCCCGGCTCCCCACGCGCGGTGTGCGCGGAGGACGTGCGGGACTGGACCGCCGACTGTCCGCCCGCGATAGCAAAGGTCGGCGTATTTGTGAACGCGACTGCGGAGACCATTAAAACAACCGTCGCCACGGCGAAGCTCGACGTGGTACAGTTGCACGGTACGGAGTCACCCGCGTTTTGTGCGGCCTTGGGCGGGCGTTTATGGAAGGCCATTCCGCTCAACCGCGAACCGGCCTATCCGCCGGCCGACTACCCGGTGGAGGCGTTGCTGTTGGATTACCAAAGCAATGAACAGCACGGGGGTACCGGACGCACGCTCGATTGGGCTAAGGCCGCGCAGTTTTGTCGCGAAACGCCACGACCGGTAGTACTGGCGGGCGGCCTGACACCGGTCAATGTGCAGGCGGCTATACGGGCCGTGCGCCCGTGGGGCGTGGACGTGAGTTCCGGCGTGGAACAGGCCCCGGGCCGTAAGGATTGGCAACGAGTAAAGGACTTTATAGCGCAATGCCGAACAAACCTATAACAACTGGACCGGACCGGCGGGGTTATTACGGCCCGTACGGCGGCATGTACGTGCCGGAAACATTGATGGCCCCGTTACTGGAGCTAACCGACCAATACGGACAGGCTCGGCGCGATCCGGCGTTTCGCCGCGCCTTGAACGGTTACCTGCGTGATTTTGTCGGCCGCCCTACCCCCCTCTATTTCGCGGAGCGCATGACCCGGGAACTCGGTTGTGCCGGGGTCTATCTGAAACGCGAGGACCTCTGTCATACCGGTGCCCACAAAATTAACAATTCGCTGGGCCAGGCGCTATTGGCCCAACGCATGGGTAAACACCGTGTCATCGCCGAAACCGGTGCCGGCCAGCACGGCGTGGCTACCGCCACGGTGGCCGCCATGTTTGGTATGGAATGCGTGATCTACATGGGTGCGGTGGATATGGAACGCCAGGCCCTGAACGTCTTCCGCATGCGCAGTCTCGGCGCGCAGGTGGTCCCGGTTACCGCCGGCCAGCAAACCCTGAAGGAAGCCATCAGCGAAGCCATGCGGGACTGGGTAACCAACGTCCGAACCACGCACTACATTCTCGGTTCGGCCCTGGGGGCGCACCCCTACCCACGCATCGTCCGCGATTTTCAATCCGTGATTGGGCGTGAAGCGCGGCGTCAGATCAAGCGCCAAGCCGGTCGCCTCCCCACGGCCCTGGTGGCTTGCGTGGGCGGCGGCAGCAACTCCATCGGGCTGTTTTACCCGTTCATCCGGGATGCGCAAGTACAGATGATCGGCGTGGAAGCCGGTGGCCGCGGTATTCGCAAAGGGCAACACGCCGCCCGCTTCGCGGGCGGCAAAGTCGGCATCCTGCAAGGCACCAAGACGTTTCTCCTACAGGATCGCCACGGCCAAATTGAGCTCACACATTCGGTCAGCGCCGGGCTCGACTACGCGGCGATCGGGCCGGAACATAGTTGGCTACGCGATCTGGGGCGCGTGGAATACGCGCATGTCACGGACCGCGAGGCCGTGGAGGCCTTTGATGCACTGGGTCGTTGGGAAGGCATCCTGCCGGCGCTGGAAACCGCGCACGCCTTTGCCTGGTGCGTGCAGCAGGCCGACCGCTGGCAACGGGACGATGTGCTCGTCCTCAATTGTTCCGGGCGGGGCGACAAGGACGTGCAGCAGGTCGCCGCCTGGAAGCAGGAGCACACACGATGAGCCTACAAAGTATGACCGGCTACGGTCGCGGCCATGCCCACGCGGGGGACGTAACGGTCCAAGTGGAAATCCATACGGTCAACCGCAAGCAACTCGATATCCAGTGCGGGCTCCCCAAGGGATGGGCGGCGCTGGAACCCCGTATTGTCAAGCTGGTGCAACCGGTCATCACCCGGGGACGGGTAACGGTGGACATGGCCATTGACTGGTCCACCCGCGCGCGTGCCCGGGCGCTGCAAGTGGATACACCACTAGCGGGCGCTTATGTCCAGCGCTTACGCGCCGCCGCCAAAAAATTAGACGTGCCCACCGACGGCCTCGACATCACGTTTGTGGCCGGACTTCCCAACGTATTGCAGTTCAACCCGCCAGCGAAGGATAGCGCACAAGTGGAGGCCGCGCTCGAGAAAGCCGTGCGCCAGGCGCTGCGCGCTTGCACCACGATGCGGCGACGCGAGGGCCGGGCGTTGCAGCAGGACTTGTTACAGCGCATCGACCAATTGGACCAACTCGTGGCCGCGATCGCCAAGGCCGCGCCGGGTGTTACCCGCCGCTATCGCCAACGCCTGCACCAGCGCGTAGCGGAAGCCGGTGTGGACTGGAGCCAGGCGGACGATCGTTTACTCAAAGAAGTGGCTTTGTTCGCCGACCGGGCCGATATTCAGGAAGAGCTCACGCGCCTGCAAAGCCATCTGGTACAAGCCCGCCGCCTGACGCGTAGCAAAGCGGCCACAGGTCGCGCGCTCGACTTCCTCGCGCAGGAATGTTTTCGGGAAATCAACACCATCGGCTCCAAAGCCAACGACCACCATATCCTGCATCAAGTGGTGGCGTTTAAGACGGAGCTGGAACGTATACGCGAACAGGTACAAAACATCGAATGATCACACTAAAACGTACACCTATGTTGTGGGTCGTCTCGGCCCCCTCCGGCGCCGGCAAGACCACCCTGTGCGACCGCTTGGTCGCGGAACACGACACCATCATCTACTCCGTATCCTGCACCACGCGGGCACCGCGCGCCGGCGAGATTGACGGCAAAAGCTACATCTTCCTGACCGAAGACGCCTTTGCCGAGCGTGTGGCGGCCGGGGCCTTTCTGGAGCATGCGCAGGTACACGGCAACTACTACGGCACCCTCAAAGAAACCGTACAGGACGCGTTGGCTGCCGGCCGCGATGTCTTGATGGACATCGACGTGCAAGGCGCCGCCCAAATCCGCCACGCCCTGCAGCACGATCCGGCGCTGGCCCCGTTGCAGTCCGCCTATGTCGACATCTTTATCGCGCCGCCCTCACTGCACGATCTGCAACTGCGCCTGTGGGGCCGCGGCCAGGACGAAGAAGCCGTCATCACCAAACGCCTGGCCAAAGCGGCCGAGGAATTGCGCCACTGGCGCGACTACCAGTACGTCATCGTCAACGACCGCCTCGAGGATTCCTACCGTGTTCTGCGCAGCATTTGGCGCGCGGCCTGCCACCGTACCCACCGCTTGGTGGACTAACCCCCTGCTGCCTACTTTAATAGGCACTAAAAAAAATTGTGAAAAAAGTTTGCTATTGCATTGACGGCTTTGTTTGAACCGCCTAGTTTTCCAGTGATGCTAAAGGGTGAGCACGTTGAAACGTAATTTCGTGAGCACTTGGCCCGCACCCAGCGTGCAGGCCGGGTCAGTAGGGAAAAATAATCCTCAACTGAGGAGCAACGAAAGGGGGGAAGAAGAACATGGCAGCAAAAAAGAAAGCAGCGAAGAAAAAAGCGCCGGCTAAAAAGAAGGTAGCCAAGAAGGCACCGGCTAAGAAAAAAGTCGCCAAGAAAAAGGTGGCTAAAAAGAAAGTAGCCAAGAAGGCTCCGGCGAAAAAGAAAGTGGCGAAGAAAAAGGTCGCCAAGAAAAAAGTAGCCAAGAAGGCTCCGGCTAAGAAAAAAGTAGCCAAGAAAAAGGTGGCTAAAAAGGCGCCGGCCAAGAAAAAGGTAGCGAAGAAGAAAGCGGCGAAAAAGAAATAACGCCGACTACCGAACGAAATGGCAGTCGCCACGGCCCGTAACAGTTAAGTGGCGACTGCCATTTCTCTTATTCCTGAATAGTACCCATCCCCCCTGAAATGCCAACCCCATTGGGCATTAATTCGTTGACCACACAATATACGGTATGGCATATTCTCCGTGGCCACCGCTTATGGTAGGTCGATACAGGAAAATAACGGTCATGCGCTGTCCAAAATGTGGGTTTCAGGAAGATAAAGTGGTCGATACCCGTTCGGTACGGAACGGGGAGGCGATCCGGCGTCGACGCGTTTGCCTGAGCTGTAATCATCGGTTCACGACCTATGAGGAAGTGGTCAAGGCACACCTGCGCGTGGTGAAACGGGATGG
>PWVE01000163.1 GCA_003562335.1 PVC group bacterium | reverse complement strand
CTGAACAACCATTACCTGGGCATGGTGCGGCAATGGCAGGAACTCTTCTTCGAAGATCGCAAGAGCGGGGTGGACTTGGAGGGCAATCCCGATTTCGCCAAGTTGGCGGATGCCTTTCCGGGTGCCAAAGGATTTACCCTGAAACGCCCGGCGGACGTGAAGAAGGTGTTGGAGCGCGCCATGGCCTATAATGAAGGGCCATGCGTCATCAACGCCGAATGCGTGAAGGAAGACAATGTCTATCCCATGATTCCCGCCGGCAAGGCCTTGGAGGACATGCTGGTTGAGGCTCCAAAATATAGACTGGAAAAACCAACCGGATCGACTTGAGGCTCGCCTGACTTACCTAAAGGAACACATAATGATCACAAACGATACACATACGATTAGTCTTTACGTGGCCAATAAACCGGGGGTGCTGGCACGCATCGCCCAGGTATTTGCACGCCGCGGCTTTAACATCGACTCGCTGGTGGTTTCCTCGGCCATGGACGGGCATTATTCCCGTATGACGATCTCCGCCAAGGGACAGGCCGATGGGCTGGATCAAATCATTAAACAAGCATCAAAACTGATTGATGTGATCCACTGTATAGACCATTCCGACGAAGATGTGGTCAGCAAAGAGCTGGCCCTGGTCAAGGTGGCGGTCGACGCCACCGCGCGTGCGGAAGTGTTGCCCTTGGCCGAACATTTCGGTTGCAAAGTGGTTGATTTTACGGAAGGTTCGCTCATCTTGATGGTGACGGGCGATTCGGGCAAGTTGGATGCCTTGGTCCGGATGCTGAGTAAGTTCCGTATTGTGGAGTTGATTCGCACCGGCCGGGTAATTATGGCGCGCGGCGAAGAGGAAACGTGATGAGATGACGAAACCGACTATTCCCGGTTACACAATACTGGGGAAGATTGCCGACGGCGGCATGTCGACGGTATGGAAGGCCAACCAAACCTCGTTGGACCGGCCAGTGGCCTTGAAGGTGATGAATCGGGGGGTCGTCAAGACCGACGAGGACGTGCAGCTGTTTATGCAGGAAGCCAGGGCGTCGGCCCGCCTGCATGTCCCCGGATTATGCCAAATTTATGATGCCGGCGAGTATGAGGGTAGTGTTTACTACGCGATGGAATACATTGCGGGTACAACGGTTGGCCATCTGCTGACGACCCGGAAAAGCTTGCCCGAAAAACAGGCCTTGGATATCGCCGACGGGGTGGCGCGCATTTTGCAGGCCGTTTGGGATAAGTACCAGGGGGTTCATTGTGACATTAAGCCCGACAACATCCTGATTGATGAAGAGCAGGCCGTTCGTATCACCGATTTCGGCGTGGCGCGTTTCATTGACAGTATGGCTCAGCAAGGCAGTGAGGATTATTTTGCGGGCACACCGAACTACACCTCGCCGGAACAGGCCGCCGGCGCGGAGGATCTGGATTGCCGTGCCGATATATATGGGCTGGGGGCCACCCTGTACCATGTGCTGACCGGCGTGTGCCCGTTCGCCAACGCCGTGGACGAACAGGCCATGGAAGAGCAACAGACCGGTTACCTGGAGGATCCCCAGTCCCTTAACCCGCAGCTGGGCGATGCCGTGGTCGCTTTGGTCGAACACTTGATGGTGAAAGACCGCGCGCACCGTTACCCGACGTGGGACGCTGTCCTCGCCGACGTGGAACGGGTGCGCAACGGACAATTGCCGCAGGGAGGGATTTTGCCGGCCGGGTTAAGCACCGTAAAACGCACCGCCGGTCGCGAACAATCCATGCGGCGCGCCCTTATCCAGCGGTCACCAACCGGCCGCAAGGCGACCAAACGCAAAATAGTTAAGCCGCATCGAACGCGTGCGGCTGCGGCTGGCGCGCCTCGCTTGAAGTTGCCCAAAAAAAATATCCACATGGCGAGCCACCGCGCCCGGTCGTCAACATCCACCCCGCGCGCTGCAGTGGTCAAACGCGAACGTTGGGCCCCGGCGGCGGCTAAAACGTGCGGTTGGCTGTTGCTGGTCGGTGCCGCCTATTGGGGAGTCTTTGCCTGGGACGGGAGCCTCCCGTCAGTCGGCGCGCCTGACGCGGCTCCCGAGGTGGTGCCACCTGCGGCTACGCCGACGCCATCACCTGCGCCTCGGCCTGTTCCTGTCCCCGATGCTGCGGAACGCCAAGCGGATACTGACCCGGCAACGCTGACGGATGCCGCAGCGTCGCCTGAACACGTGCAGTCCCGGCCCGACCGCCCACGCGACCGCGAACCCACCCCCCGCGCAACCCGCGAGACGCCCCCCACCCGCCGGGAGCCGTCGCCCGACCGGGAACGAGCCCCGCAGCCGACTACCGATGAACCATGGGACCATCCGGATTATGTCGAGGCCATGCAGGTGCTACGAGCAGCAGATGCGACCCTGCAGCAATTCTTGCAAAGCCGTGACCCGAAGTTGCTGGAAAATGTCGAGTCCGATTGCCGGACGGCCATTGACTTGCTGGAAACCGTGCGCGACGAAGCCCCGCCAAGGGCACGGGTAAATGAGCGTATCCGTCAGGGTTACCAGATCATTTCGAATACGCGCCGGATGCGTTAGCCCGCATTGCACACGAACGTTTTAGCCAGCGTGGAGCCGATTGCGCTGTAAGAAGTTGATGGAGTATGTGCTTCGGGGGGAGCGTGTGAGGAGGCTGTTGTTGAGTATGAAGGGACGTTGTCATGTCGAGCGTAGCGAAGCGAAGTCGAGACATCTCCGAATCGCGCCAGCCACCATCGCATTGGGAACGGATTCAAAGGCGACGCGGCTCGGCGGAGAACGAGATTTTTCGACTCCGCTTCCGCCTTCGCCGAAGACGGCTACGGCGGACGAGCCGCTCCGCTCAAAATGACAGTAGGCGAGCGTGCGGCTTATCACTGTATCCAGTGCGGCCGAATGTACGCCAGAGCTACCAACGCAAAGAATCCCCGCATCACGTGTGTTGTGATCGAAAAACTCACACGTCCCCTTCCTCCACTCAAAAACATTGGCGGTTTGGAAGCTAATCTGGGGGATTGAAATCCACCACCCTCTTTTCAGCCTCTATTCACGCACCGTTCCAGCAGCGCAATCGGCTCGGTTCAAGCATCTCTGATTTGACAGACCATGAAATAGCGGATTACAATGCCGACATGTTAAAAGACGTGTTAACCCCTGAATGTGTAACCACCCAATTGGCCGGCCACGACAAGCGTAGTGTCATCCAGCACCTACTCGAGCTCCTGGCGCAATCGGGCAAAGTAAGCGATGTTGATCAAGCCTTGCAGGATCTGCTCACGCACGAGGCTAAGATGTCAACCGGCATGGAAAACGGCATTGCTATTCCCCACGCCAAGAGCAGTACAGTGAACGAATTGATCGCGGCAATCGGGATCACGCCGCGCAAGATTAACTTTGAGTGCCTGGATCGCAAACCCGCCCAGATTTTTATCATGACGCTCTCGCCCGAGGGTAGCGGGGGGCCGCATGTCCAGTTTCTGTCGGAAATCGGCCGCTTACTGCAAGACAAACGGCGCCGCAAACGAATGCTACGCGCCAAATCCAACCAGGACTTGCTGGACGCGCTCCTGCAAGACTAGCCCAAGAGGTTTTGACTCATTTGCTCTAACAATTGGGGATTAAGGTGCTATCCCGTGGCCGCACGCATCTCCGGTTGCAAATTCTGTTGCTTCCAGCGTCGCCACTTCGCGCGGTAATCCGTGTTAAGGGCAGATCCGATTGCGACCATGCAACCGATGGCCACCCCGAAAACCACATAGCCGGAATAGTCGTGGTACAACGTTAGGGCCAACTGCTCCCCAAACGCCTGCGCCACTAGGGCAATGGTCGCCACCCGTGCCATGTTCCCGATGATCGCCAACGGGATCGCGCACACGAACAATATCCATTTCTTAAGTAACGTCTTTTGCGTGAGATACGCGTAGACGGCCGTCAGCGCGGTCATCGCCAGCAGTGAACGGATGCCGCTGCACGGATCGGCCACGTCAAAACTGAACCCGCCACCGGCTGCGGAATAGATGGCCGAGCCGGATCGTTCAGCCGCGATACCCACGCCGTTTAATATTCCGGTCGAGGCCCAAGCGGCAAACATACGGAGCGGGAACGACAAGGTGTCCAGGAAATTAAGCGGGATACAGAAAATCAAGTACGCACAGGGGAAGATGAGTTGTTTGGCCACCTGCCAGCCATAAAAATAAAAAGGAACGCCCCAACTTAATAAAATCAAAGAAAAAAGTGACAGGCGCGTTTGCTGCGCCTTGGCCCCCAGCCAATGTAACACCAATGCCAACACCACCACGGCCAGGCCCCAGCC
Organism: PVC group bacterium; assembly: GCA_003562335.1. Taxonomy (GTDB): domain Bacteria; phylum Verrucomicrobiota; class Kiritimatiellia; order SLAD01; family SLAD01; genus SLLF01. Next base: position 3,225 of record PWVE01000163.1, on the reverse strand, counting down.
ACTGATGTACTTGCGTGCAGCGGCCAGCTCATTGCGGCGCAACCAGAGCACCCCCAACGAGACAAAGGGAATAAGGTACCCGTGAGAATAGTCGGTCCCGTCAAACGCCACTTCCGAATTCCAATAGGAAAACATCCAATTAAAGGCCGAGCGGGTGTACATATCGGTTTGTACCGTGTTCCCCTGCACATGAAACAGGATATACAGCACCCCCAGCATGACCGAAAACAGACCGATCCGAATCAATTCCGCATTCGACAACGCCGCCAACCGCCAGCGCTCACTCCAAATTTTAACATTGGCTACTTCCATCACGATCCTCCGTAGGCCACCGCGCGTTCACCGCAAGTATTTCAAATTCGCGGCCTAGTATACCCTTCTTTCCTAAAGTTTCAACTAACGACGTAATAAGATACCAGCCCAATCGCCGTCGCCATCCCGCACTACCTCGTGGGCGCCAAGCGCGACAAACGTGTCCGCTACCGTATCAACCTCCTGCTCGCGGATGCCACTTAATACCAGATAATGATCCGTGGCGTCCCATAACCGGCTGGCCGCCTTGATCAACAATGTGCCAAACAGGTTGGCGCAGACGACGTCCACCCGTGCAAGCGGCACGGTCGCCGGCGTCAGGATGTCGTCCACCCCCCATTCAATGCGTTCGCCCACGTTATTGAGTGCGGCGTTAGCCACTGATTGCGTCAGACAAGTCGCATCATGGTCGGTCCCGTAAATCGGCGACCACCCCAGCAGGGCGGCCGCCACCGCTAGGATTCCACTCCCGCAGCCTACGTCCCACAGCGACCGGGCGGCACCCGTGGCGGGAGTGAGCCGATCGATCATCTCCAGCGCAAAGCGGGTGGTGAAGTGTTCGCCGGTACCGAAACTAAGTCCCGGCACGATCTTCAATAAACGACGCTCAGGTTCCAGCGCAGGCGGGGTTTCCCATTCCGGGCAGCAATAAAGATAACGCCCAATCGGATGCGGCTTGAAGTGCAAGCGCCAAAATTGATCCCAATCGCGCGCATCACAACGGCGCGTGGCGACCACTATGGAGGGAAACGCACGAACCCATTCAGCCCGCATCTGCGCGGCTGACGCGGCATCGGGGAAGTAGCATTCCAACCAAACCATTGCATGGCCGGGGCGCTCCAGCTGCACCGGCTCCACCGGCCAGTGTTCCCGGATGTAGGTGGCCATCTCCTCCGCCACTTCGCAGGCCACTTGCAGGCAACAGACGTGCCACGCCATAGGGGACTCATTCGTCATTGTTTTCGCGTTCAAACAGGCTCCATAACTCGCGGGGGATATGCTCGATGCGCCAATTCGGCTCCTCAAGCGTGCCTTCCAATTGGAACTGCAGCAAACGCGATACCGGATAGGTAACCCAGCGAACCACATCCACTAACCAACCGCTGCGCAACGGCTGGACGTGAACGCGAAAATCGAGTTCATCATCCAAGTCGTACGCCCCCCAGGCACGCAAGCTGAGCAGGCTGCCTTCGAGCCTGATATTTTCGCTGAGCACTTGACGCTCAGCCACCTCGAAATCAGCCCGCACCTCGGTTTGTGTCACCGAGCCCAGCCGCGGATAAATTCGCTCCAGCAAGGCCGTCAGCCCGCCTAACAGGCGCACACTAAAGATTTCGCCTTCCTGAATACGAACCCGCCCCTCCCCCTTGATCGCCTCGCGCCAATCCAAGCCGGTGGGCCCCTCAAACGTGAAACGGCCCGACAAAAGTCCGGTCTCCAAATGGTCCTCCGTTTGGCGCAACGCACGTAACAACTCAGGAAATTCCACGTCTTTTACCCGCCCCGTGACCGTGTAGGTCAACGGTTTCTCGGCCTGCGTCTGCATACCCGTCAACCGCAAGTCCCCAGTCAGCTCACCGCCATACAAGCGGGCCTGAATGTTGGTCAAGGTGATATGATCTCCTTTGGCCTCCCAGCGGCCGGCGGCTTCCTCGGCCAACAACCAACGCCAACCCACCTGTTCGGCGCGGGCCGTAACGGTATAATCCGTTTCCTGGTGTGCGTCATAGTCCACCCGACCCGCAATGGACAGATCGACCGGTCCTTCGAAGCGGAACCGGTTAATCAGACGCTCTACATTTTCGCTCGCCAACCGCCCCAGTGCGCGCGGGTCCACCTGACTCTCGACTTCCAGATCAATCCACTGGTTATTGAAGTCCTGTTGATACCAGCCGGTGACCGCCCCCTCCTCGCGCTCGATACGCAGCGGGTCCATGCGCATCACGCGGTTGGTCACGAGGAAGGTCGACTCAAACGCGTTAACCCATGACCCGCCAAAAATAAAATCCTGCCCCTTGATAACACCGTCAAAATTAAATTGCGGGCGCGGTTGTTCGATGTGCCCGGAAAAGTTGACATCAATTTCAGGCAGCACTTCGCCAAACTGCATATCTTGAATAATCTCGGCCGCAATGCGTGAGTAACCCGCCACGGGCAACACCGCGCGCGCATCAAACTGCGCGCGTACCGCTCCGTGATAGACGCCTTGTGACCAGTCGAAGGTCATATTTCCGGCGGCAGGCCCCTGTCCACTACCCTGTCCGACCCGCATCTCCATGTCAGTTACCTCAATCCGGTCGGGATACAGATCGTAATGACCGCTAAACGCCTCCAGCTGCACATCGTGCAGGGTCATTTTTTGGGCCTCCACATAGCCGCTGGCTTCGCGGCCAAAAGTGTCCCAATCCAGCGGGCCGCTATCAAACGACAACGCCAACGGCCCCTCCAACTTAACCCGCGCCCACTCTTTGTATTCGCGCAAGAACGGCGGCAGTAAATTACGCCAATAGACGGGAGCCAGGCGACCTTGAGCGCGCAGCGTGGCTTGGCGCTGTGCCCAATCGACGGAACCTTCGATGGTCAAGACCTCGTCCTGTTTGCGTAGTGACGCCTCCAGCAACTCGACCTGACCATCCGCAGCGCGGGCCCGTAACCGCCATTGGTCAAACGGCACCCCGCGCACGATCAATCCCCGCGCTTCACTCTCCAGTGCCACCCGGCTGGCCACCCACTCATCAGGTTTCATATCAAACTCGAACGACCAACGCGGGGGGTGTTCCGCTTCAATGGCTCGCAGATCGTCAAGCAGGGTCTTCCCCCAATCGGGTATCTTGTCCGGCCAGCGAATGGCCGCGTACCATTCCGGTTCCGGCGCGTCCACAGGCGGGGGGGGCGGTACCACCGGCTCCGGGG
>PWVE01000012.1 GCA_003562335.1 PVC group bacterium | reverse complement strand
CCCCGCCATGAACAACGCCACAATCAGACCGATCATCGCATACACAAACCCGTAAACGCTTTGGAACGCGAAGAGGATGGCGATTTGCAACGCCATGGTGGACAGTCCGGTCGTGAACACGGCGGCCTGTACGCCGTAGCGACGGCCCCAGGACCGTTTCCCAGCCAGCAGCCGCAACAGCAAGGCGATCCCGAAAGCCAGACCGACGGGCGGCCATACCCACCACGGTTGCATGCGGCCGAGCCAATGAAACGCCGCACTGAGATCGGTGCGCGTCAAGACGTTCCAGAAGGCCAGCGTATAAAAATAGCCGACCGGCCGGAAATCGGTATTGATGAAAGTCCGCTCGTGCACCGGCGGCCAATCGGTGGCAACCGCGATTTGATCGTCCACGGACGGCGGGAACATGGGACCGGTATCGGGCGGTTCCAGATGAGCTTGGGCGTGCCGTCCGTGATGACGTAATATCCAGTTCACCCGTCGCAAGGGTCCCTCCTCCAGCAACAATTGAAACTGGCCGGGCGAAAACGGGGTGTCTTGAATCCCGCGTTCCATGAAGCGCGCCCGCAGGGCAAAGGGATCGGTCAGGATTTGCCCCGGTTGGTCGCTGGCCACAAAATAGAGGGTACGGTCGCCTACCGGCAGGACTTCCGCGAAAACGCTGCTCAACGTGTGCTGGAGCGTGGCATTGCGATTGGCTACAGCCGATCCCCGCAAATCCGCCGTGGACATGACCGAAAACACAAGGACGCCGCCCGGACGCAGGCTGCGCGCCGCTTCCTGGAAGAATTCCTGCGTGTAGAACCGGTTCAGCACCGCCGTGGAGGGGTCCGGCACATCAACCACCACGACATCGTATTGCGCCTCGCGCGTCTTAACGAACAAGCGCCCGTCCATATGTCTAAGGTGAACGACCGGGTTCTCCAGCGCGGCAAGCGTGGCGGGCCCGACAAACTCGCGGGCCAGGTCTACCAGCACGCGGTCCAATTCCACGTAGTCGATGCGGTCCACCGGATGGCGAGCCAGTTCCCGCAGTGTGCCGCGCATGCCGCCGCCGATGAGCAGAACCGCGCGCGGATCAGGGTGTTGCGATAAGGCGAAATGCGCCAAGGTCGCGGCTTCGAGTTCCTCGCGCGACTCGACGTCCGCTTCCGGCCCGGCAGCTGAAAACATCAGGTGCCCGCTTTGAAAGAAGCTGAATTGGTCTTCACGCTGCGCCACGGCAATGCGGCCATAGCGGGACAGACGACTTTCGACCAGCGTGTGCTCAGGCGCGATATGGCGCCACTGCTGTTGATACCCCCAGCCATCGATACGCCCCAGCCAGGGCGATAGCGCGGCTACAGCTATCAGGCCGATCCACAGCGGCCAGCCACGACGCCAGCCGCGTTGGGTTATGGCCCACACGGCACCCAGCAGCACCACCGCCAGCAGCGCGGCACCTTGCATAGGCTCCAACAGGTGCACCAACAGAAAGGTGAAAAGCAACCCACCGACAATGTTGCCCAGTGCCTCCACCATGTAGGCTTTCCCTGCCGTATGCGTGTCGGTCCTCTCTTCGTGCTCGCGCCACAATCGTGCCAGTATCACAAATTGGCCGCCCAGCAGCAGACATACCGGTGCCATGATCAGGAAACTGGCCACCATCATGTCCGTAATGGAGAGAAACGCGCCCGGCACCACATCGAACCCACCTCGCGCCAACCGGGTAGCCAGAATAGTGAGCGGAAAAAGGATAGTGATCAGCAGCGTGCTCCCATACAGCCAGCGTTGGGGGCGGGCTACGGCTGGCACCACGCGTGCTGCTACCTGACTCCCCACGCCCACCCAAACCATCCACGCCGCCAGCACGATACCAATCGACAGCTCGTTCCCGTGAAACACCATCAGAAACTCACGCAGCAACAGAATCTGCCCGATTTGACAGACCCATCCCAACGCCGCCACCGCCGGCCACGGCGCCCGCGCTACCGTCTTCCTATGCGGTCTGGCTGGCATCGCCTATACTATCTACCGTTCAGGCCCGCGCCACTTGCTCCAGTTGTGTCATTTGGCCTTCCGAGAGCGGCTCAAATGCCTTGGCAATCTGCACGTCCTCTTCGATCTGGGTGATGTCGGTAATCCCGATAATCACGGTGGATACCGGATAGCTTAAGGTATAGCGCATGGCTTGCTCCATCGTAACCCCGCGCCGCAGGAGGTTACCGCGGCCCACGACTTTCATGCCGATGATCCCGATTTCCTTTTCGACGGCCGCCGCCATGAATTCCGCCATGTGTTCGCCGTCGCGCATCGACATGTTGGCCGGGTTCAGGGTGATCAGGACACCATCATAATCAAACGCCCGGATGGCATTCAACAGCACGCGGGATGAATGACCGGTGATTCCTTTGTGCCTGATCACGCCCTGTTCATGGAGTTCATTAAACGCCTTCAACGCACCATTTCGGCTAAGGACCTGCCGCAGGCCGTCGTCGGATGACACATTGTGGTGTTGGTACAGGTCAATCCAGTCGGTCTGCAATCTTCGCAAGCTCTCCTCAATCACGCGCATGGTTCCATCGTACGTGTAGTCACGGCTTTTCGTCGCCAGGAATACTTCATCCCGGCGTTCCTTCATGACCTCGCCGATATAGGTTTCGCTAATACCCCGCCCGTAGATCGACGCGGTATCAATGTACTTCACACCGCAGTCCAGTGCCCGGTGAATGATAGCAACCGCTTCGTCCTGTTTGCCGGGCTGTTCAATGGTGGACTGGCCGCCGAGACTGAACAAAGGGACCTCGAATCCGGTTTTGCCCAGCTTTCTGGTAGGCATCGGGCTCGCTTGGTTAGTCGCGGCGTAGAGTTGGGACAACTGGCCTAAGCCCAATCCATTTCCCAGCGTGATTCCGGTTGCGGTGGCCAACGATGCTTTAAGCATTTCCCTACGGGTCATGATCGGTTTCATTCGTCTTCCTCCCTGATAGTGATAGTGCAAGCTTCGTACTCAACAAGCAGGCTAGCCCCCCCCTCCGTAAGGCGTCAATCGGGGATACCCTTATTCCGTTCAGGCTCTTGCAAAATCTCCCGTTCATGAGGGCAGGACAGAGCCTGCCCCTCCAGGAACTTGCGGAGGGGCGACCTCCGTGTCGCCCTAGGTGGTTTTGCAAAAGCCTCCGTAGCTAACGGGCTGTGCTTTTACGGACCGCTTTCGTCTGTCGGCCACCAGCGTTGTAAGTGCGCAGCCAGTGCCTCGGCCCCATCCAGCAGGCGGGGGCCGGGACGAAGCAGTAAATCGGGGTGGATATCGTCAATCAGGCGGTCGTCGCGGATTGCGCTTAGCCGTGACCAGCCTAACCGTTGACGAATGCTTTGGGCGGCCGGTAGCTCGGCGAGCATGTACGCCGCCACCATCACATCCGGATCCTCGCGCATCACCCATTCCCCACTAATGGCCGGATAGCGCCCGGCAACCGCCGCCGCCACATTACGGCCCCCCACCCACTCTATTACCTCGGTGAGATACGAATCGCGGCCGGCCGTCATGATGGGATTGCCCCACACTTCAATGTATATCTTGGGCTGCCTATCTGCTGCACGCCGTGCGGCCTGTTCCTGCAATCGCGTGATGCGTGTCTCCATCTGCTGCACCCACTGCTCCGCTTGTGCCGATGCATCCAACACGGTTCCGAGCTGGAGCGCTGCGGTCCGCAATCCTGCCCAATCCTCGCACGGCAACACGAGCACACGTGCCCCCTGCCGCTCCAACTGACCGCGCAAACCGGGCTTTTCCAAATCGGTGGTTACGACCACATCGGGTCGTAATCGATAAAGCACCTCCGGATTGGGACGACCAAATCCGCCCACTACAGGCACGTCCGCTGCCGCCGCCGGATAGTCACAGGCACTCGAACGCCCGACCACGTGATCGCCCAGCTCCAATGCAAACAGCAGCTCCGTTAAGCTCGGTGCCAGACTCACCACGCGCGGAGCCACCGGTTCAACCGTTTCAGCCCGCAGGGCCAACGGCCAACAGCCAACAGCCAGCAGCCAACAGCCAACAGCCAACAGCCAACACTTGTCACTCGCCACTTGCCACTCTCCTCTCGTCACTCACCAGCCGAATCGCGTCAGCGCCCCATACAAGATCACTGCGGTCACCAACGGAAACAGTACACAGGGCAAAAGATAGCGGTAAAGTGCGCCGAGCGAAGACCCGAAGTAGCCGCGCGTCAGGACCAGGCACAGGTGAATGGGCGAACACATCATCCCCGCATAGCCAAAAGCAAAACCCAGCATCAAGGTCGATACCGGAGCCAGCTCTGTGGCGCCAGAGGTCGCCAGCCCAATCAGCAACGGGAACGCGATGCCCGCAAAACCAATTGCGATCCCAGTGACCAGTCCCGCTATAAAGGGCAACAACGCCACCACCAAAATCAACGGCACACCGGAATCGATTAGTTGTTCGCCTGCGGCGGGCAACAATGATGAGCGTTCGAGCATGGTCTTGAAAACCATCACGCCGGCAACGGTACCGATGAGATTAAACGCCTTAGGATCCCGCAATTGCCTGGCGAACTTGCGGAACGCGTGCGGGCCGGAATCGCGCAGGATACCGATCAGGCCCACGCCCAGGCCAAGACACATCGCCACCAAGCGTCGTACCGAAAGCGGAACGTCCATCACCAGGCCCAACACCGGGGGAAGCAGTAAAGTCGCCCCGATAACCAACCATAGCGGCCAAAACACGCGGCCGCCCTTGGCGTTCACGGCCGGTTCCTCCTCACCGGTGGCCACAAGCGAGAGCCGCTGTATATGCGGGCGGACCAGACAAAAATAGCCGCCCACGGCAGCGGCGATACTGAGGGGCAATTGCATGGCGATGAAAAGGCTCAAGGGCATCGGGAAGATAGACAACGTCACGATCACCACCGGGTAGACCGGCCACCAATATTCCCACACGTGACGGAACCAATAATTTACCGCGCTTTTCCACGACGCCGACAACCCCGGGTCGCGGGTCAACTGCGCCACCAGCGGGGCCGAAAAAAGGGCGCCGCCCGGCATTGGAATTAATCCGATAACCGCAGGCAACGCCATCAGACTTACCGCACGGCTATGACGCCCTCCCCATGCCGAAGCGGCCCGCAGGATTAGTTGGGCGTTACGTTCCTCCGAAAGATAGCGCCCATATTCAAAGATCAGGGCCATAATGACAATCAGTAGCCACAGTGCCGGATCGGCTAACGCCACCTGCAGGTCAGCCCACGTCAGGGCCCATCCACGACCGGCCCACTGCGCCAATGCCACGCCACCGGCCACCATCGCCCACCCCATCGGGATCTTCAGGCGAATCAGCAGCAGCATCGCGCAAAAAACCAGTAATATTTTATAGAGGGGATCAATATCCATCAACGTCACTTGCCCTGATCACTCACTTGCATGGCAGCTCCACACACTGATTTTGCCACGGAGCTGCCCGCCTTCACGCGTTCGAGAGCTGGCTGTCCTGCTCGCTGCAAAGGACATGGACAACCCGCTTCAGCACACTGGCGGAGGGGGAGGGATTCGAACCCTCGGTACGCTCATCACGCACACACGATTTCGAGTCGCGCGCCTTAAACCACTCAGCCACCCCTCCGTAAATCGCCTTTGGTGTCTACACTTAAACGCATGCTGACGGCGCTGTCTAGCCCGCATTTCTCTTTAAATTATGCGCGTCGGAAAGATGTCAGGTCAAGCGCGTTGCTTGATGCGGCACCCAGCCGCCAATCGCTGCCCCTCCACCTCGCCATCACTCGCAAGCCGATAAGAGCGCAAGAGCACGCGAACTAAGGCAAAAAAAGACAAAGAATACATTTGACACAGATAGGGCAAATGTGCTAGACACCCCATAAAGTGCAAGTTAAGGAGAAGTATTATGAAGACAACATCACTAATCAATAGCTCAACTTATCGGAGCAGGGCGTTTGGATTTGCCCTCGCTTTCTTGGCGCTGACTTTCTTTTCGCCTAGTGCAGGTGCATCCGTAACGGTTCAGATTGGCCAGCACTCGGCCACATTTGTCACGGTCCGTTATGACTTTCCCAATCCGGGTGAATCCACGTGGTACTACTCGGTTACATCCGGTACCCAGCCCTCCATCAGCCATGTGATCTTCGGACTGAAATGTCCCACCTTGGATATATTGGGAGCCGGGACGTGGGATGGATCCGACCTTGACAGCCTCGCGCCCGGCAGCGGATCCCCGGAACCAGACAGCTTCCCCGCCGCACCAAAAGTGCAATCCCCCACTGGCGTCCTAGGCCTCAAATTCAATCAGAACTTCGAGGAAGGCGATACGTTCCACTTCTACTTCACCGTTGACGACAATTATGCCGCCAATGGTAATCAGATGAAATTAGCGCTGAAAGGCGGTCCGGGCCACATTGAAGGCAAGCTGCCCGGTCCCAGTCCCGACTGCAAGACCATCGATGCCCCCGAGCCCTCTATTGTCCTTATCAAGACCGCCGATCCCACAACCTACAGCGAGGTTGGGGAGGTCATCACGTACACCTTCACCGTCCAAAATGCGAACGGCGTTGTCCTGACCAACGTTCAAATTGATGATCCGCTGACCGGCTCGGTAGGCTTGCCCGTAACCCCTTCAACATTGCCCCAAGGCGAATTCGGGTATGCGACCGCGACTTACACCATTACACAAGCCGACATTGATGCAGGCAGTGTGCCGAATACAGCCACTGTCACTGGTTACGCCCCTGATGACACGCCGGTGACGGATGAGGATGATGAGACCGTGATTTATGACCCGCCCGTAGTCGGTGAGGCGGACCTCTCGCTGACGAAGACCTTGATCCCGATCGAAGAATACCCCGCGAAGTGGTCGATTCCGCTGAGCAAGGGCGAGCAGTTTGTCTCGGGCGACTACTGGCTGCGCCTCGAGTACGACGAGCCCACGTTCGATGTCTGGGGTCCGGGCAACTTGAAGAGTGGCGTGGATATCAGTAGCGGTTGGCACCACGTCGTGGGTCGCTTCACCCGCGGTGAACATCCGTGGGGATCGAAGACCGAGGAACTCAAGCACAAGATGGAAATCCTCGTCGACGGCGTCGTGGTGGCTTCGAAGTTCAACAACGGAACCCCGCTGCCGTCCGACGCGCCGCTCATTCTGGGAGCCTATCTGGGCAACAGTGCCTGGTACGCCGGGCTGATGGACGAAGTCCGCCTCTCGCGGGGGCTGCGTTCGGACGCGTGGCTGCAAGCTACCCACGCACAGCAAATCGATCCGGCAGCCTTCTTGGCACTAGGTGCTGAGGAGTCCGCCATTCTGCCGGACTACGACCACAGCCGTAGCCTGACGGTGGACGAAACCCTCATCCATGAGGACCTGGAAGATTTCCCGGTGTTCGTCAAGCTGAGCCATCCGTTCCTGGTGGACGATGTGCTCCAGTCGGACGGATCCGATCTGGCGTTCACCCTTGAAGACGGCACCTTGCTGCCGCACGAAATCGAGTCGTTCAGCCAAGCGGCTGGCCAGCTCGTCGCGTGGGTCAAGCTGCCGCTGGTGGCGGAGGATGCGCCAACAGTTTTCCACGTCAACTACGGCCATG
>PWVE01000047.1 GCA_003562335.1 PVC group bacterium | reverse complement strand
CCGGGCGACGTACCAGACCTTCGACGGGCGGGTTTCCGAGTACGAACTGCACCCTTACCACCTACTCGCCTACCACGGGAACTGGTACTTGCTGGCGCTGAACACGGCCAAGGCCCGGGTCGAGACCTTCGCCCTCTCGCGGTTCAGGCGGATCGCGATGACAGGGCAGGCTTTCATGCGGCTGGCCGGGTTCAACCCCGAGACATACGCCCGGCAGGCTTTCGGCATCGTCGGCGGCGAAACGCCCATGAAGGTCCGGTTACTGTTCGAGCCGAAACTGACCGTCTACATCACCGAGCGCCAGTGGCACCCATCACAGGCATTCCGAACGCGCCGCGACGGCCGTGTCGAGATGCGGCTGGAGACGACGGGGCGCAAGGAGCTGGTGAGGTGGATATTGTCCTGGCAGCCGGACGTGCAGGTATTGCAGCCGGCCGCACTGCGAACCCGCGTGATGGAGAAGATGCGCGCCGGACTGGAGCGGCTCGCCCGGTAGCTTGCTCTGCTCCGTATCCTGGCCCGGCTCTGCTCCCCGTCGCCCCTCTGCACTTCCGCGTCCGTGCGTGAGCCACCTTCCCCGCCCGTCCCCCATTTCCATCGTTACAGCGACCCCTGAACCCCATAACCACAACCCCAACAAAGGAGAACCCAACCATGAGCACCAACCCCATCCTCGAAGCCCTCACCCGTGAGGGCGTGTTAATCGACGTCAGCGTGCGCTACTGGCGGGCAGCCAAGAAACTCCGGCCCGAAGACCTGGGCCTCGACCCCGACCGCGTGACGGATCGTTTGATCAGCCTTGGCCATAAACGGCTCCTGCCCCGCGACGCGCTGAAAACCTTCAGCCTGATCGAATCCCGGGCGCATGCCCTGGTGGAGGCCTCGACGTTTCCGTTCCTGGGCGGCATCGGGCACTTTTTGCCCAATGCCAAACTCCCGGAGGTCACGACAAGGCTTGAAGACCTCGAACGCGAGTTCCAGCAGGCCCGAGAGGACTTCCTCGGCCGCTATGCCTCGCTGCGCACGGAAGCCGTACGCGAATGGTGGGAGGCCGCTCGCAAGCTCAATGCCGATCCTGACCAGCTCGTGGCGACAATCGAAGCCGCATTCCCCCGCCCGGAAGCCATGAATCGCTACTACGGCTTCACGACGCACCTATTCCAGGTCACGGTGCCCGAAGCCAATATGCGGCTCGACGTTGTACAGGCCGGCGAGCAGCGTGCGATTGTCGAAGCCCGTCAGCGTGCGGCCAACGAGGCGGCACGCGGTATCCACGAGGGTACCCGAGAGTTTATTGGCGACTGCGTTGCCACGCTGCGGCAGGAGACGGCGAAGATCTGCGAGGAGATGCTGGCCTCCATGCGCGGCGGCAAGACCGAGGGCGTGCATCAGAAGACCCTGAACCGGCTACTGAAGTTCCTGGATCAGTTCCGGGCGCTTAACTTTGCCGGCGACGGTCAGCTCGAAACCATGCTCGAAACGGCCCGGCGTGAGTTGCTTTCGCGCACCGCCGATGAGTACCGCGACAACGAGAGCGCCCGGCACCGGCTGGTGACCGGTCTCGGCCGGCTTCGTGACGAGGCCCGGGAACTCGCCGGCCAGGATGCCCGTGAGATCGTGGAGCGCTTCGGCCGCATGGGCACCCGGCGTTTCACGCTGGCGGCCTGAGTAGCCAGCCACCCCCCACAGCAGGGCTTGCGGGAGCCCTGCGCACACGCCGCCTCCCCTCTACATCTCTTACGGAGGCCCGGCACACATGCTCGCCCGCCCCGTCCGCGTCCGTCTCGCTTTTTCAGGAGACCGTGGCGCGGGCGGGCTTTCTCTTTCCCCCCAACCCCAAGACCTCACCCCAACCGAAAGGAGAACACGCATATGAGCCATTTTGCATCCATCCAAACCCAAATCCGGGACATGAAAGCCCTGGGCTCGGCCTGTTCCGAGCTCGGGCTGGAACTCGTCCCCGACACCGAGGCCCGTGGCTTCGGTCAAAACACGAGGCGCGGCGATTTCGTCATTCGCCTCCGTGGTCCGTACGATATCGCACTCAACCGGCAAGACGAAGGCACCTATGTTTCCTCAGTTTATTCTGTCTCTTTTTTTGCGTTGTGTGCGGCATTCGCGGTAAACTCCTTTTTAATGAACTCTTCCCCTGCGCCCCTTTTCAGGCATCTGTCTGGTACCTGCCTGTCAGCGTGGCCCGGGAAAGAATACTGCCTTCCATTTCGCTCTCAATTTGGTGGCGCCGGTCCGGGCTCGTCGCCTCCAGCACGGTATCCAGCGCCAGCAAGTGGAATCGGTAGCGGTGGCGTCCGGAAGGCGGACAGGGACCGCCCCACCGAACTTCGCCGAACCCGTTGATACCGATCTGCGCGCCCGGCGGCTGGCTGTTCTCCGCGATCTCTGTCGTCTCGGGCGGGACATTCCACACCACCCAGTGGGTGAACGGGCCGATCGGCGAGTCGATGTCTTCGACGATCAACGCCAGACTACGCGCCTCGGCGGGCACATCGCTGATTCGCAAGGGGGGACTCATGTTCTCGCCGTCGAAGGTGTACTTGACGGGAATGTCCTTTCCTCGATCAAATGCCGGGCTGGTAATTTCCATGTTGCGTCTACCCCTTTTTGAAGTGCTTCACAGTGATACACCCTGACAAGCAGGACGGAAGAGGTCAAGCCCGCAGTCGAGGGCAAACGCATTGAGAAAGGGTGACGAATGTGCGTCAAAAAAGCATGCGCGCGCTGACGCCCAGTTCGACGGTGTTGTTTTCGGGCTCATAAAACCCCATAAAGGATACGCCGTCCGTCAGAAACGCGACATCGGAGTCGTCGATATCCCAATAGCGGATATAGGGTTCAATCACCCAGTCGAACCGCTGAGCCGAACCGGAATAGGCCACCGACCCGCGCACCCCGTAGCCGGAACTCTGGTCGTTCGTCACCTTGCTGCCGCCCAACGGAGTCAAATCAGACACCTGCTCCCCGGACACCAAGTGGTCGTATTCAACGGTAAACGCGAGATCGTTTCCGTTCTGCAGCGTGCGTATGTGTTCCAGCAGGATCGGAATGTAGCGATACGTCGATTCCCGCTTGTAGCCCGCCGGATCAAAGGAGGAGTCGTCGTCTTTAAAGCGATAGCCGAAACCGAGATAAAAGGCCGTCACCCGGTCGTGCTGTACTCCGGGCGCGTAGCCCGCCAGCAAACGGAATTCGTAGGAAGAGGAATCGATGCCGGACACCTTGTAGGGCGTGTTATCCAGCAAGGCGCCATCGTAGTCCGCTTCGCCGACGGCGTATCTCCCCTCAACACGAAAAACAAGCAGGTCATCCTTGAAGAGCGGTCCGGCCTCGCCCTCGTCCCTATGGATTTCCCGCATACGAGGAATCAACCACGACACCCGCCCGAGCACCCCGTACATCAACCCGTCCAACTCCATCACCCCGGGCTCTTCATACTGGTAGAAATAGGCGTCGGGACCGATTTCCCAGCGAACGCGCGGTTCCTGTTCCACCCCCATCGGCACAACAGGGTCATAATCATCCCCCGCCACAACCGTCCCGCCACAAAAAACGATCACTACACCCAGCCATCTCTTCATCATTCCCCCCTGTTATCAACGCGCCATCGTTTCGATTCATAATCGACGTCTTTCGGCGCAAGCGCAAGCCCTCCCTCTAGGTCTGAGAACAACTACAGTATCCGCATCAGGATGGAAAGCGTAAACGTGAGACGTTGATCGAGAAGGGGTATGGATAGCTAGACGCGATCCAGACCTCATCAATCTCCTGCTCAATCGCTACGCTTCCGCCATGCCTGAGCCGGTATGGACTCGCGCTTGATCCCATCCATATCGGCATAGGTTTGGAAGAAGCGCGGGTTCTGGCGGTATCGACCCTGCGATCCAGGCTCGTTGTGGGGGCCGTTGTCGCTGGTGAACACAATGATGGTGTTGTCGAGTATTTCCATATCTTCCAGCAGTTTAATCAAATCTCCCATGGCGTCGTCGATTCGGCGCACCATGGTCGCATGCCGCTTGTCGGCGTCCGACCACTCCCGGTCAGCGTAGTCCGGGTGGATCCACGTGTCTATTTCACCCTCGGCAGTGTTGATTAGTCTATGCGGCTCGCCCAGCCAGTTGAGTAGTCGGCCTCGCGCATGACGGTGCCGAGCGTATGATTGTCGTCGAGCTCCTGATCAAACTGGTTGTTGCGGATATTTGAATGGCCCTGGTGTACTCCCAGCAACAGCGAGGCCCGCGTCGGTGCACAAACAGGCGTGGGGGCGTGGTGACGCGTCATGGTGGCGCCACGCTCGGCCATTGCGTCCAGGTAGGAAGTATGAAAGCCTGGCTTACCGGCGGCGCGCCGGGCATTCTGGTGCAGGACACCGATATCTCCGTAGCCCAGGTCATCCGTCAGCACGAAGATGATATTCGGGCGCGACTCGCTCAGGGCGAACGAAACAGTCGAAAACCAAACGGAAAGGGTTAACAAAACCAGTTCGACGCCCCCACCGTGCGCGTCTACAGCGGAAACACCCAATCATTGCAAGGTGTTCCTGTAAGCCGCCCACGATGGGGGCGGCTTTTTCAGCAGAATCGACACTACTTCTCTGTCCCTACTCCCTCTACTCCCTTACTCCCTACTACTCCCTCAGGCACCATCCAACGCCGTCACAACACCTTTATCGCGTTCCACCGCGATATGTCCCGGCTTGCGCTAACACACCCCCTCGACACGCTCGACAAATCAAACGGTCAGGCGTCATTGCCGGGAATTCTAAACCCCGAATCGCCGTCCATCGGTGAACTCGGCTGCGCCAAGTCCGTGAGGGACCGGTCAAATTCCAATTTCACAACCGGGACCGTGTTGCACATTTCGTTCATGGGCAGATTGATCAAGTTCAAATAAGCCGGTTGGCCCTCGGCGCGATGACTCCATGGGCCGAAACGGACGACATAATCAATATCCCGTCCGTCGTTCACCAATTTCGCGCTCACGGGCTCCACGTTGATCGGATTCAATTGCACGAAGTTCCCGCGCAGGTCCTGATTCAAATGCACATAAAGTGTGCGCCCCCGACTGGTCAACATCACATCCCGGTTGTCCGTCAGCGGAGACACGGGCTTGACGTCCAAAAACGATTCCTTAACGGGATGATACCATGCACCGATGCGTTTCAAGATCGCCACGCTTTCCTCCGGAAATGTCCCGTCGGGTTTCGGCCCGACGTTCAACAAATAATTGGCATCACGCGCCAAATAGCGATCAATACTCCGCATCAGGTGGCGGTCCGTATAGAAATCTTCCTCCTTGCGGTAGCCCCAACTTTGAATACCGACCGACTGACACGCTTCGACCGGTTTGACGAATGACAACGATTCGTCCGCGTGAAAGTCTCGTTCCGGCGTGCCGTAATCGCCGTCATCGAAGCCCCGGTTATTGATGACCGCTTTCGGTTGCAATTCGCGAATCATGTCGTTGATGGACGGATCTTCATATCCCGGGCGGTTCATATCCCACCAGAATCCGTGAATCTCCCCGTAATTGGTACACAGCTCCCGTACCTGCCCCTTCAGAAACTCCAGGTATTTTGACCAATCCGGCGAATCCTGAGGTTGGGGAGGCAACTCGTGCGACCGACCTTCGTTTGGATAATGCGGGTTGTGCCAGTCCACAATCGAATAATACAGACAGAGCGGGACATTACGTCGGTGACAGGCCTCGGCCAACATGCCGATGACGTCCTTGCCATAAGGCGCGTTCATTGTGTTGTAATCGGTATATTCCGTGTCCCACAAGCAAAAGCCGTCGTGGTGCTTTGCCGTGATGGTAATATATTTCATGCCCGCTTCTTCCATCACGTCGAGCCAACGGTCCGGATCGAAGTGTACGGGATTCCAATGATCTGCCAACTTGACGTATTCCGAGCGGGGAATGCGCCCACGCCATTGGTGCTGTTCGTGCCAACCGGGAATGGAGTACAGGCCCCAATGAATGAACAAGCCAAACCGTTTCTCAAAAAACCAATCGCGCCCGTCGCCGAACCGCGGCGGACGTTTCACGGTCAACCCGCCGGTGTTGGCCGATTCCGCTCGTGCGGAACCCGCACCCACGGATTTCAATCCGACGGCCAGCGAAGCGCCAGCCGCTACTTGCAAGAATGTACGTCGTTTCATATATACGCTCCCTGTTGGTTAAGACCCATGTTTATCCTGTCCCACGATTAATCGCACCGACTTTAATGGGCTTTCCCAACGGAGTCAATCACAATGTGGACATAAAAATCGGGCGATCCGCCGGAGGCGGGGCTAATGAGTGACCCCGATTCCCTCAGTGGCGGGAGAGTGGCGGAAGGGACAAGTGGCGGAAGGGACAGAGATGACACTACTTCTCTGTCCCTACTCTTCTTCTACTTCTCTGTCCCTACTCTTCTGAAACACTGGCTCCGATTATGGGATCACCGCTCTCGCGGCAGAGGGCTGACGTTCGGCAGTTGCAGAAGCCGGTGGCTTCAGCTATCTTAGCAACATGAAAAGAAACGGTTCCATTTCGCATGACCGAAAAGAAGAAACCTCCGAGGCGAAGGCGAGGTGGTTTCAATCTCTTGCTATGTCTGATCGGATGGAAATGCTCTGTGCTTTCACCGATCTTGCCCTCACCGTAACGCCATCTCTACAGGAGCGAAAGCATGCTCAATCGATTGCAGGACGTATTCAAGTCCTTTCAAAAGCATGAAGTTAAATATGTTGTCATTGGCGGAGTTGCCTCAATCCTTCACGGAGTGCCTCGCGCCACGTTTGACCTCGATATCCTGATTGAAGCAACGCCGGAAAACTCCAGTCGTCTCCTCCGTGCTTTGCTGGATGCCGGTCTTGGCACAGCGACATTGACCAGCGTCGAAAAGTTGCTGGAAAACGAGATAACCATCTTTCAGGATCGCGTTCGGCTAGATGTGCAGACATCGACGCCCGGAATTATTTTCGATGAAGCCTGGCGGCATCGTAAAACGGTCACCTATCAGGGACAGGTCTTCTTTATTCTGTCCAAAGAAGATCTCATCGCTTCCAAGCGGGCTGCCGGTCGGGCTGTAGATATGGAAGATGTACGGCTCCTTGAACTTTCGGAAGACGAGGGCGACGAACAAGAGAATTGACCTGATTTCCGCCCACGAGACCGATTTCCCTCGCATCCGTTCCAATTCAGACATGATAAGGGAGACACTACTTCTCTGACCCTACTCTTCTTTTTAGCCAAATCTAGCCCGTGAACGGTTACCAACGACTGTCGTTGAGCGGGTTAAGAGACCGGCTGTAAGGCGCGCGTTTCGTCGATGAAAATAAATGCGTCGTAGCGTCGCGGCAGGATGGTGGGCACGTAGTTACCGAATTGCTCGCGTTCCGGGTTGTAGACCACGCCCACGGCACGGTGACCGCGCACGGCGTCCAGCGGGGAGAGGTCGTGCGCCGTCCGATCCAGAATGAATAGCCTGATAAGAAATTGCTTTTTGGGCGGTTGCCGGTGAGGGGCCGCTGTTGAGGTCCGAGGCTGGCTGATCGTGTCGCTTTCATGGTGCGAGGGTGGCAAAATCGGGGG
>PWVE01000071.1 GCA_003562335.1 PVC group bacterium | reverse complement strand
GTTAAACGCCAGCGCGGGGCGTTGCCGCTGGGGTTAACGCCCTATTACGCGGCGTTACTCGCGCCCGATAATCCGGCCGATCCGCTGCGCCGCACCATGATCCCGGTCACCGCAGAGTTCAGCATCGCCCCCGGTGAACAAGAGGATTCCTTGGGCGAGGAGGCGCACAGCCCCGTCCCCGGCCTGGTGCATTCGTATCCCGATAAGGTGTTGTTTTTGGCCACCGACCAGTGCGCCACCTATTGTCGTTTTTGTACCCGCTCGCGCGAAGTCGGTTCCGGCGCCAAACCGCCCGCCATGCGCCGGTGGCAGTTGGCCCTGGATTATATTCAAGCGCACGACCAAATCCGGGACGTGCTGATCTCGGGCGGCGACCCGTTGACGATTGGCGATGACCGGCTTGAATCGTTGTTGGCCGCATTGCGCGCCATACCGCACGTGGAAATAATTCGTGTGGGCACCAAAATCCCGGCGGTCCTGCCGCAGCGCATTACGCCAGCCCTCGTCAAGATGCTGCGCCGCTATCACCCGCTCTATTTCAGCATTCACTTTACCCATCCGACGGAATGCACCCCCGAAGTCCATCGTGCCTGCGCCCGGCTGGCAGACGCCGGTATCCCGTTGGGCGGCCAGACCGTTCTCTTGCGGGGCGTAAATGACGATCCCGATGTCATGCGTCACTTTATGACCACGCTGCTGAAGATGCGTGTGCGTCCGTACTACCTGCACCAATGCGATGCCGTGGCCGGAACCGCCCACTTCCGGACGCCGCTCCACACAGGCGAAGCGATCATTCGTCACTTGCACGGCCACACCACAGGTTACGCCGTGCCCACCTACATGCTCGACGCGCCCGGTGGCGGCGGCAAAGTCCCGCTGACACCAAGCTATATTGAAGAACGAAAGCCCGACCAGATCACCGTCACCAACCACGACGGCCACCGCTACGAATATCAATTCCCCGCAGAATCAGGCTCTTGCAAAACCTCCCATTCATGAGGGCAGGACGGAGCCTGCCCCTCCGGAATCTACAAAATACGCCAGTTAATTTACCGGAGGGTCGACCTCCGTGTCGACCTTGGAGGTTTTGCAAGAGCCTCGAATGGAAAATACCGATTGACGGCGCGACGGCCTTTCGCTAGGCTTACTCAATCGTTTGAGTAAAGGTTTTTTCACAAGGAGAGGTTATCATGAGTCTATCATTGCGAGCGGATGCGAAGTATGCGTTGTTGGTGCCGACGAGTATGGGGTTACGGTTGACGGCGGCGAATGGGCAGCCGATGCATACGGGCGGACCGCTGACGATTCAGGTGACGAGTGCCGAATCCAATGTGGCCAGTGTGTCCTCTTTTCTGGGGTTGCCCGTCAAGGTGTTGACCAAGTTTGTCAAGGGCAGCCCGATGTCGCGTTTGATCAAGGACAACCTGGCCCAGCGCCATATGGATTATGAAGGGCTGGACGTGGATCAGGGCGGTGCGTGGGGCTATCGTCATCAATTTAACATTGCCGATAGCGGGTACGGTTCCCGGGGGCCCCGCGTCTGGAATGATCGGGCCGGCGAAGTAGGGCTCACGCTGAGTGCGGAGGATTTCGATCTGGACCGTATCTTTGGTAAAGAAGGGGTGCAAATCGTGCACCTGTCCGGTTTGATTGGCGCGTTGTCCTCCGAAACTACGCAATGCTGCTTGGCCATTGCACGCGCCGCCAAGGCGCACGGCAGTTGCATTTCGTTTGATTTGAATCACCGGGCGTCGTTCTGGAAAGGACGGGAACAGGAGCTACGCGAGGCCTTCACCGAGATCGCTTCCGTGTCCGATATTCTGGTGGGGAACGAGGAGGACTTTCAGCTTTGTCTGGGCTTGGAAGGGCCGGAACCCGGCGGCGAGGGGATTGCTGAAAAGATCGATAGTTTCAAGGGCATGATCAAGCGCGCGGGTGAGGCGTTCCCGAACGCTTCGGTCTTCGGTACCACCTTGCGTGAAGTGCGCAGTGCCAATCAACATGAATGGGGCGCTATTTTGTCGGTGGGCGACGAGTGGCACGTGGTGGAGCCGCGCTCAATAGGGGTGCTGGACCGGATTGGCGGTGGCGACGGATTTGTCGGGGGCTTGCTGTACGCCATCTTGCGCGGCTGGGAACCGGCCAAGTGGGGGCAATTTGGCTGGGCCTGCGGGGCCCTGGCCGCCACCATGCTGACCGACTACGGGCAACCGGCGGATGAAGCGCAAGTGTGGAGTGTGTGGCAAGGTAATGCGCGCGTTCAACGCTAGCGGCCCGTTTACCAGATGGCAGCGAGGGTTGCTGAACTCATTATTCTATGCCTGATTGCCGATTGGTGTTGTCGGCGATTCCGGGTACCCGGGCTGATCGGTATGCTCTTTGTGGGCGTGCTCCTTGGCCCGCACGTGCTGAATGCACTTGACCCCAGCCTGTTGGCAATCGGCCCGGATTTACGCCAGATTGCGCTCATTGTCATCCTGTTGCGCGTGGGCTTTGAGTTAAGCCGGGCCACGCTGCACCGGATCGGCGGCCGCGTCTTACTGTTGGCGTTTATCCCGGCCACGCTGGAAGGCGTGGCGATCACGCTGGCCGGGCCACATCTACTGGGGCTCAGCCTGCTCGAATCGGCCGTCCTGGCGTCGGTCCTAGCGGCCGTGTCACCGGCCGTAATTGTGCCCGCGATGATCCGGTTCATCGAAGAACGCCGGGGGGCGGCCAAAGACATTCCTTCGATGATCATGGCCGCGGCTTCGGTCGATGACGTCTATGTGATCGTGGCGCACACCGCCATTCTCGGAATCTACGTGGGCCACCAGGCCAATGTGTTCATGCAAATCGCCAGCGTACCGCTTTCCTTGGTGCTCGGGGCCGCCGTGGGCTTGGGGGTGGGGGTGGTGGTGTACCGGTTGTTCGACCGTTTCAATCCGCGGGCCACTAAACGGGTGCTGGTCGTTATCGCATTGGCGATACTGTTGGTGCGCTTGCAATATTTGGTGGCGCATTTTCTTCCGTTCGCCGGGCTGGTATCGGCCATGGCCATTGGTTTTATTATATTGGAAAAACGCGAACATATGGCCCATGAACTCTCGGCCAAACTGGCCAAGACCTGGGTTTTTGCGGAAATCATCCTGTTCGCCATGGTAGGGGCCCAAGTGAACGTGGGCGTCGCCTGGCAGGCGGGGGCGGTCGGGGCCGCAATCATCGCTTTAGGTTTGTTGGCGCGCGGTGTAGGGGTCGGCCTTTGTTTGTGGGGTAGCTCATTGAATGGGCGCGAAAGGTGTTTCGTGGCAGTGGCCAGCTTCCCGAAAGCCACGGTGCAAGCTGCGATTGGCGCGGCGCCGCTACTCGCCATGCGCGCGGCCGGCATGGATACGGGCCCCGGGGAATTGATCCTGGCGATCGCGGTGCTGAGCATTGTGCTAACCGCACCGACCGGGGCTTGGGCGATAAAGATGCTGGGACACCGCGTGCTGGCCGTGGCTCCGGAATCGGAGCGCGACGCCTACGATGCCGCGCGTGAAAGCAACCCGGAAGAGTGGGACGATTAGTCCACGCTCACGTAATACGCGCCCAGAGGTTACGGGCGCGCTCGACGCATTTGGCACGGACGGCGGCTTCATCGATACCCACCAGCTGTCCGTTTTCCATAATGACGCGCCCGCGGGCGATGGTGGTGCCCATGCGGGCGAAGCTAAGGCCATATAAAAGATGGCCATAAAAGTTATCGGCGCTCAACGGCGTGAAGGGCACATAATCGGCAATCACGACGTCCGCTAATTGGCCGGGGGCCAGCTGTCCACGCGGTGTCTTGAAGAGCCGGTTGCAGATGGCCCGGTTGTTTTTCAGCAGAATGTCGGCGGCCTCCACAAAGGCCACCCGGGGATCGCGGCGATAGGTCCGCTGCAATAGATAAAGCGCACGGGCCTGCGAGATCATATGGGACGACATGCCGTCGGTGCCCAGCCCCACCAACACGCCCCGCGCGCACATCTCCAGAATGGGCGTTACGCTTAACCCGTTATTCATGTTGGATTCCGGGTTGTTGACCAGGATGGAGTCGGTGGTTTTCAGCAAGTCCATCTCACGAGCCTCGAAATGGATGCCATGCACAAAGATGGAGCGCGAACTGGGAATACCGAAATCGAGGAAGCGATCCATCAGGCGGCGTTGATACTGTTCGAAGGTGGTCTGCACGTCCACTTCCGCCTCGGCGGCGTGCACGTGGAAGCCGACGCCGTGCGCGTGCGCAATCTCGGCACTGCGCTCCAGCGTTGGTGTGCTTAGGGTCATCAGCGCGTGCAACCCGAACAAGGCCGTAATCTGGTCGTCGTCCGCCGCCTGCGTCTGTTTGATGAACCGTTCATTTTCCGCAATACCCTCGCCCTGTTGGTTGCGGTCGGACACTTCATAGCAGAGGCACCCGCTCAAACCGACCTCGCGAAACGCCTTCTCAATCAAATCCAAGCTGCCCTCGGCACAACTTGGCGAGGCGTGATGGTCGATGATGGTGGTACAACCCGCGCGCGCAGCATACATCACTGCGATCAGCGCGGAGTAGTAGACGTCTTCCGGTTCCAGTGCCACATCGAGTTTCCACCATAGCCGTTCCAAAATTTCCTGAAAGTTGCGGGCCGGTTCACCGGGCGGGGTGAAACCGCGCGCGAACGTGGAGTAGAGGTGATGGTGGGCATTGATGAGTCCGGGCATCACAATGTTGCCGGCGGCGTCAATAATCCGGTCCGGCGTGTACGCCGTTTCGTCGAAGTCGCCCACCGCTACAATCTGCCCGTCCTCTATATAGACCTGGCCATTGGTCCACCAATGGTGGTCATCGTCGAGCGTAACGACCACGCCGTTTTTTATTAAAATGCTTTCCATGCTTGCTCCCGGTTTGATTCGTGGTGGCGCAGGGTTTCGTCTGGCATCCGTTACCATTGTGCGTCCAGCGCCTCGTAATGATTCAGCACCTGGCGCACGTACCGGCGCTTGTCGCCATAGCTGCCCGGGAAGAAACTCCCCTTGAAGCCCGCAATAACCAGATTCTTGAACTGGGCGCGGGTTAACGGCACGGCGGCCACCAATTGCTCGAATTCCCGGGTGACGGTGGTGTTGGACACCAGCCGGTTATCGGTGCAAATGGAGACAGACAAGCTGCGCTCAATCATTTGCCGGACGGGATGGGCCGCCACGGATTTGATGGATGGCGTGGTTTGCAGGTTGCTGGTGAGGTTGACCTCAATGGCGATGCGTTCGCTGGCAATGTATTCCGCCAACAAGCGCGTATAGGCGGCCGGGTCTTCGATTAACGGGTCTTGAACCATGTCGGAGGCGAACAAGAACGTGCCATGGCCGATACGATTGGCGTGGCAATCGGTGATCGCCTGGAAGATCGATTCCGGGCCGTACGCTTCGCCGGCATGAATAGTCTTTTTCAGGAAATGCTTGTGGGCGTAGGCAAAAGCCTCGCGATGGTCGCCGGCCGGGTAGCCGGCCTCCTCGCCAGCCAAGTCAAACCCAACCACCGGGATGCCCTCCTCTTGCGACAGCGCGACCGCTGCCCGTGCAATTTCCAGCGAGGCGGCGGCGAACACTTCCTTTTTACGGGCGTAGGACATGAGGTTCAGCAGGCGCTGGTAATACGGGGACATGTATTCGTTAAACGAACGTAACGCGCAAACGATGATCCCATACTCAAAGGGAATATCGTCGGCGGCTTGCACGGCGGCCCCTTGATTGTGCTCGGCTTTGGCGCGGTCCATACCGCGTGCCACGGCCCGGACCACCTCGGCAATGGGGAAATCCTCGCGCGTATGCAGTTGCGGGGCGAATCGTACCTCCACATAGCGAACGCCCTCCGCCAAGTTGTCCTGCGCCAGCTCGTACGCCACGCGTTCCAGGTTTTCCGGTGTTTGCAGCACCGCACAGGTGTAGGCAAACCCTTGCAGGTATTCCGGCAGGTTGGCGTAATGGTTTTTGAACACCTTTTCCTTCAGTCCCGCCTCGTCGTGTGCCGGCAACTCCACCCCAGCTTCATCCGCCAATTCGATGAGCGTGCCAATACGTAGCGACCCGTCAAGGTGCACATGCAAATCCGTTTTAGGGATGACCCGGATAAAATCCAGCGGTATGGTAGCGTTTTCCATTTTGAATCCTTTCTGCTGATTAACCTGTCATTATGCCGTATTAGCGTTATAAATGCGAGCCTTTATGAGCAACACCGTCATGCCGGATATTCCCCTCAAAATCGTGGTGTCGCCCGTACGTGATCCACACTGGAACCTGGCGTGGGAGGATGTGTGGCTTGATACGGCCTCGACGGCTCCGCCTATCTGTTACCTGTGGCGCAGTCGGCCAGCCGTCATTATCGGCAAAAACCAGAATCCGTGGCGCGAATGTCACCCGGCCGCGCTGGCCCGGCGCGGGATCATGTTGGCGCGCCGCATCTCCGGTGGCGGGGCGGTGTACCACGATGAAGGCAACCTTAATTATGCCTTCTTCATGCCCCGCACCCAGTATACGGCCGACACGGTATTCGGCTGGATCGCCGGTTTGCTGGCGCGGTGGGGTGTTCCGACGGAGCGCTTGCACCGGACCGGCTTGGCGGTGGCCGGCCGCAAGATTTCCGGCAATGCCTTTTGCTATCGGCGTAACGCGGTGCTGCACCACGGCACGCTGTTGGTGGCGGCCGATCTGTCAGCCCTGCGTGCGGCGTTACAGCCCGTGCCGGGCGATTGGGACACGCGGGCCACCGCCTCCATCCGGTCGCCGGTCATGAATCTGATCGAAAGATGGCCGCACCTGACGGTGGACACGGTCGAGCAAGCCTTCTACGGCTTAGGCGGTCCGGCACCGCAGATTCAGGTCCCGACGGATTGGGTTCCGGCGGAAACGATTGAGGGGCGCGCGGCAGTGTTGCGGGGGGACAAATGGCAGTGGGCCACCACCCCTCCTGCCACCTGGACCCGGCCAACCGGCCAGCGGGTACGCATTGAAAAAGGGTGTATCAAGACCATAAACCCGATATCGCCGCCGGAGCGGACATGGGTAGGACGTCCCCTGGCCGCCTGGCTGGAGGCGGAACAGGAATAATCGGGCTGAATGGATTGGGAATAAGAAATTCAGCACAGCCGCAACCAAAGAGGGGAACCACGGATTTCACGGAGTACACGGATAAAAGGGCAAGGGTTCGCTAACCATGTAGCTACACTCGCCACCCTTAAACACTTAGTCCATTCACACATAGTCCAACCACACGTAGTCCCCGGTACACGTAGTCCCGCTTTCCCATGAGCCGAAGTATTAACACATAGGCTATTTGGACTAAGTGCAACAGGACTAAGTGCGAATGGACAACGTGTAGTAGGACGACGTGTGGAAGACAACCGCGATACACCGTGGCCTCGAAAATTTCGACCCAAAAACTTCCAACGCCTGGAAAACACCTGCAAAACGCGTTCCAACGTTTGGAAAAATCACGGCCAAAACTTCCAAGGCCTGGAGAACACACCCCCAACGCGTTCCAAGGTTTGGAACACCTTTCCTTCATCGCTATCGGCCGCGAAAACTCCGGCGGGAACACGGTCCGGACTGCGTGCTGTGCGTGTGCGGGTCAAAGACCATTCAAGCTCGGCGGCTCGCGG
>PWVE01000072.1 GCA_003562335.1 PVC group bacterium | reverse complement strand
GGCTGGAGCTATAATGGCAACCGGTGTCTACATCGTGAAGAACCATGTCTTAAGCTTGCCCGATGACCCATTCCTGGATTCCATGGAATTGTATATTGGGAGTGGCGTATGGATCATTCTATGCGCATCGATCATCCAGTTGTTTACGGAAAGCCGCTGGAGTAAATATGTAAATCAGAAGCAAAAGGAGGGAAAGACTACATGAGCGCACCCATTATTGCGGCGAAAGAACCGATCGCAGTGAATCTGAAAAAGGGGGAGGAGTACTATTTTTGTACCTGCGGGCGGTCAAAGAACCAACCGTTCTGTGACGGATCGCACCAAGGCACAGGCATCGCGCCCAAACCCTTTGTGGCCGAAGCCGATGGCGAAGCTTATCTATGCCAGTGCAAGCACACCGCCAATGCTCCCTATTGCGATGGTACGCATGCTAAATTCAATGCGTCCATGGTCGGTCAGGCGGGCTAGCCTTTAAGCAGGCGTTTGAGCAACAGGGAGAGCAGGAAGCCTGCGGTGCAGACGAGCACGATGGCGGCGCCGGAGGCGATGCCGGCATAGAATGACAGGTACAGGCCGATCACGCCGGACGTGGCCCCGATCAAGGCCGCTGCGGCCATCATCGCGGGCAGCCGCCGGGTCCAGATCGAAGCGGTCGCCGGCGGCGTGATGAGCATAGCCAGCATGAGCGCTACGCCTACGGTTTGCAAGGCGGCCACCACGGTGACGGCAATCACAATAAGCAGGCTGTAATAGAGCGCACCGGTGGGCAAGCGCAACGTGCGTGCCAGTGTTTCGTCAAAGGATAGCAATAGCCATTCTTTATAGAACAACACCAAGGCCGCGAGCACCATCAACGCGAAAAAGCCGGTCCAGCCCAAGTCCGTACGCGACACGCCCAGCACATCGCCGAACAGGAAATGCACGAGGTCCATGGAATAACTGCCGCCCATCGAGATCAAGGCCACGCCCAACGCGAACATGCCGGCAAAGATAATGCCTATCGCCGTGTCTTCACGAAAGCGGCCGGACCGGGTTACGGCCCCGATGCTCAGGGCCACGATAATGGCCGTGCCCAGGGCCCACCAGAATAACGGACCGCGCGCACCACCGCCCACCAGATAGCCGATCGCCAGGCCGGGCAGGACGGAGTGCGACATGGCATCCCCGAAAAAGGCCATGCCGCGCAAGACCACAAAGCAGCCCACCACGCCGCACAACATGCCGACCAAAATCACGGCCCACAAGCCGCGCACCATGAACGGATATTGCAAGGGCGTCCATAAGAGCTCCCCGATGGTCGCCATCATGGTGTACCGCCTCCGCCGCAGCACGAGTCGTTCAACACCAGCGTGCCCTGCGGGGTCTGCACCAAGCGCAAAGCCCCCCCGTAGGCGGCCGTCAATTTTGCAGCCGTAAAAACCTCGTCGGCGGTACCGAACCCGTGCAGCTGCCGGTTTAAGAGCAGCACGCGATCATAATGGGTGGCCGCCTCGTCAAGGTCGTGGGTCGAAACCATTACGGTTACTCCCCGGGCCTTGAGGGTTTCCAAAATGCGATAGATTTCCGCCTTCGACGGCGTATCACAGGCCGTCATGACCTCGTCCATCAACATCAGTTCAGCCTCCTGCGCCAAGGCGCGGGCTATGAACATGCGTTGCTGCTGGCCGCCGGACAGTTCATCGATGCGACGATCGGCCAGCGCCTCCAGCTGCACCACCGCCAGGCAGTCGCGGACCAGCGCGCGATCCTGCGCGCCCGGTCGACGGAACCAACCCAGCCGCCGGGTGCGGCCCATCAGCACCACGTCACTCACCGTAACCGGAAAGCGCCAGTCGATCTCGTTGCGTTGCGGCAGGTACGCTATACAGATGTGTTCGTCCGGTGCACTGCCGCCAATACACACGCGGCCCGCTGCAGGCGGCAGGACTCCGGCGATGGCCTTGAACAGAGTGCTCTTCCCGGCGCCGTTGGGGCCAATTACGGCCACTTGATCGCCTACCGCCAAACGAAAAGAAACCGCGCTGACCGCTTCGACCTGGCCGTAGGCAATGGTTAAATCCTTGACCTCCAGGATCGGTTCCTCCGGGCGGTGGTGCGCCTCGTGGCCATGTACCTCGGCCACCGGTGTCACGGACGAGGCCACGCTCATGATCCGTCCTGCGCGCCCAGGTATTCGACCATTTTTTGCACGTTATAGCGCATCATGGCGAAATAGTCCGGGGCGGTTCCGTCGGGTTCCGTTAACGACTCAAGGTGGATCCGGACCAACGGCGTCCCCGTATCCTCCGACACGCGCTCGGCCAGTGTGGGATTCACGTTCATACCAACGAAAATGGCGGGTACGGACTGCGCCCGCAGCTGGTTGGTCAACCGCCCCAAATGGCGGGCCGACGCCTGGGCCATGGAATCGAAACTCGGCAGGATCACACCCACCTCTTCAAAGCCGTACCGGTCGGCAAAATAACCGAGCATGTGATGATCCGCCACTAATACGCGCCGTTCGGGTGGGATGCGCTCAACTTGTTCTTCAATCCATTCATCAAGTGCACGCAGTTCCGTCTGGACCGCAGCCGCCCGTGCCTCAAAATCCGCTTGGTGTTCCGGCATCCACTTGCTGAGCGCCTCGGCAATGGTGTTGCACCATATCATCATATTGTGCGGGTCAAACCAGAAATGCGGGTCCATTCCCCCGTGGGTGTGGGTATGACAGTGCTCGTGGCCGTTATCGTGCGTGTGCTCCCGGGCCGCTGCGGGCAGCGGGCGGGCGGATATCCCGCAGGCCAACGACACCGATTCCGTGCTGCTGCCGGCCGCTTGCAGCAGGCGGTCCAGATGGCCTTCCAGCCCGCCACCGTTGATGAACAGGAGGTCGGCATCCGCCACGGCAGCCATGTCTGCCGGACGAAAGATATAGCCATGCGGATCGGCTCCCAGCGGCAGCAGCACCCGCAAGGCGATCTCATCGCCACCAATCCGCTGCACCATATCCCCGACAATCGTCGTGGTGGCCGTCACGCGCAGCGGTCCGTCTGGATCCGTACGCTCACGGTCGGGCCCGCCACAGCCCACTAACAGCAGGCCACCCAAACACATCGCGCCACAGAACATCTTGCTTAATGGAAACTTCATATCAATTACAGTACCACACCCGTCAACCCCTTGCGCTGGCCGTTATAAAATTTTTCCCACTTCCATTCTCATAAATTCCGGCTATAGTAGCGGCCTTACGTTTTCCGGAACTACCCTTTTAAAGGGGGTGGTGTCTTTATGAGGGGGTATGAAAAGAATGAGGAATAGCCATTTGCCAAACCGATTAACCGGCGCATTGCCGCCACCGCAAGGCCTTTATCGTCCGGCCTTTGAGCACGATGCGTGCGGTGTGGGCATGATCTGCAATCTGAAAGGCGAGAAATCGCACGGTATCATCGAGCAAGGCTTGCAGATTCTGGAAAACCTTTCCCATCGCGGCGCTTGCGGCTGCGACGAGAAGACCGGCGACGGCGCCGGTATCCTGATGCAAATGCCCCACGCCTTCATCACGAAAGTGGCGGGGGCCGAGGGTTTTGATGTCGGCGACCCGGAAGATTACGCCGCCGCACTGGTGTTTCTGCCCCGCAAAGAAGCCGAACGCACCTTTTGCCGCGCACAGTTCGAGGCGGTGGTACAGGCTGAGGGCCAGACCGTGCTGGGCTGGCGGTCGGTGCCGGTGCACAATGAGTACTTGGGCGATTTGGCCCGCGCAGTGGAGCCGGTGATCGAACAGGTCTTCATTAAACGCGGGCCCGGCCTGAAGGACACGGCCCATTTCGAACGCAAACTGTACGTGATCCGCAAGGTGATCGAACGGACCATCCGCGAATCGGATATCGAGGAAAAACCCTATTTCTACATCCCCAGCCTGTCTTCGCAGACCTTGATCTATAAGGGCTTGCTGCTGGCCGACCAGATCAAACCGTTCTTCCCGGACTTGGCCGACCCGGACATGGTCAGTGGCTTGGCACTGGTACACCAACGCTACAGCACCAACACCTTCCCCACCTGGGATCTGGCACAACCGTTCCGGTTCCTGTGCCATAACGGCGAAATCAATACGGTGCGCGGTAACACCTACTGGATGGACGCCCGCCAGTACAAGTTCCAGTCCGAGCTGTTCGGCGACGACATGCCAAAGCTGTTCCCGATCATTGCGCCGGGCGCAAGTGATTCGGCGGCGCTGGATAATGCGCTGGAGCTGCTCTATCACACCGGCCGCTCACTGCCGCACGCTATGATGATGCTGATTCCCGAAGCATGGCAAAACCACGCTACGATGGACGACGACAAACGCGCGTTCTACGAGTATCACGCCTCCCTGATGGAGCCGTGGGACGGTCCGGCTTCCATTCCGTTTACCGACGGTAAATGTATCGGGGCCGTGCTGGACCGTAACGGGTTGCGCCCGTCGCGCTATACGGTCACCAAGGACGGCTACGTCATCATGGGCTCGGAAACCGGCGTCATCCCAGTCGAACCGGCCAATATCAAGCAGCAAGGTCGCCTGCAACCAGGCCGCATGTTCCTGGTCGACACAGAACAAGGCCGCATCATCGACGACGAAGAAATCAAGGGCGAGATGGCAGCCCGCCGACCCTACCGCGCCTGGCTGAACAAGTGTCTGGTGCTGTTTGACCGGTTGCCGCAACCCAAGAAGGTGCCGCACACGGATTTTGAGACGCTGCAAACCCGGCAACAACAGTTTGGCTACTCGCTGGAGGACATGAAGATTATCCTCGGCCCGATGGCCAAAACCGGCAAAGAAGCCATCGGCTCGATGGGCGACGATACGCCGTTGGCCGTGCTGTCCAACCGGCCCCGCCTGCTTTACGACTACTTCAAGCAACTGTTCGCGCAGGTCACTAATCCGCCGCTGGACGCGATCCGGGAGGAATTGGTGACGTCACTGCATTCCACGCTGGGTGCGCGCCAAAACCTGTTTGATGAAACCCCCGACCACTGCCACCAGTTCCGTATTTCCCAGCCGATTCTGAGTAATCGCGAATTGGCCCAAATCCGCGCAATGGAAATCGGGGATATCCGGGCGCAAACGTTGTCGACACTCTTTCACGTGGCCGACGGACCGGAGGGGATGGAACAGCATCTGGAAAAACTATTCCAGGCTGCCGTCGACGCGGTGGATAACGGAGCGACGATTCTGATTCTGTCGGATCGCGGGGCCAACCGCGAGCAAGCACCCATCCCCGCGTTACTCGCGGCGGCGGGTGTTCATCACCACCTGATTCGTGAGCAGCGGCGCGTACAGTGCAACCTGGTGGTGGAAAGCGCGGAACCGCGCGAAGTGCATCACTTCTGCCTGCTGGTCGGCTACGGTGTGGGCGCGATCAACCCCTATCTCGCCTTTGAAACCATTGAAGACATGGTGGCCCGCGGCATTACCAAGGATGTACCGCCGGAAGTCGCACTGAAGAATTATATCAAGGCCATCGGAACCGGCATCTTAAAGGTCATGTCCAAGATGGGCGTGTCCACACTCAAGAGCTATCACGGTGCCCAGATTTTTGAAGCGGTGGGCCTGCAGTCCGCCGTCATTGATCGCCACTTCAAGGGCACGCCCTCGCGTATCGGCGGCATCGGCCTGGACGTTATCGCCGCCGAAACGCTGCAACGCCACCAACGGGCGTACCCCACCAAGGCGGTGGCCGAACGGTTGGGCTTGGATTCCGGCGGACTCTATCAATGGCGGCGGGGCGGTGAATACCACCAGTTCAACCCCATCACGGTGGCCAAGTTGCAGCAGGCCACGAAAATCCGCGACGAAAAGGGCTATCAGGAATACGCGGACTTCATTAACAAACAGACCCAGCAACTGGGCACGCTGCGCGGCTTGCTGGAGTTTCGCGAAGCGCCGACCCCCATCCCGCTGGACGAAGTGGAGCCGTGGACCGAAATCGTGAAGCGCTTCAAGACCGGGGCCATGTCCTACGGCTCGATCAGTAAAGAAGCGCACGAGTCGCTGGCGATCGCCATGAACGAGATCGGCGGGCGCAGCAACAGCGGCGAAGGCGGCGAAGACGAGGATCGGTTCGAGCGCGACCCCGATGGGCACTGGCGCAATAGCGCGATCAAACAGATCGCCTCGGGCCGGTTCGGCGTGACCAGTCACTATTTGGTCAATGCACGCGAATTGCAAATTAAGATGGCTCAGGGAGCCAAGCCGGGCGAAGGCGGACAGCTACCCGGCGAGAAAGTCTATCCCGACATCGCCAAGACCCGGCATTCCACGCCGTACGTCGGCTTGATCTCCCCGCCACCGCACCACGACATCTATTCCATTGAGGACTTGGCACAGCTCATTCATGACCTGAAAAACGCCAACCGCGACGCACGCGTCAACGTGAAGCTGGTCTCGGAAGTGGGCGTAGGCACCGTCGCCGCCGGTGTGTCAAAAGGCAAGGCCGATGTCGTCCTGATCAGCGGGTGCGACGGTGGTACCGGCGCCTCACCGCAAACCTCGTTGAAACATGCTGGCTTGCCGTGGGAACTGGGACTGTCGGAAACCCATCAAACCCTGGTGATGAACGATCTGCGCAGCCGGATCGTCGTCGAGTGCGACGGCCAAATGAAGACCGGGCGCGACGTGGCCGTGGCCTGCCTGCTCGGCGCCGAAGAGTTCGGTTTTTCCACGGCCCCCTTGGTCGTGATGGGTTGTATCATGATGCGGGTCTGCCACCTGAACACCTGTCCAGTGGGTATCGCCACGCAGGACCCGGACCTGCGCAAGAAATTTACCGGTCAACCGGACCACGTCATCAACTACTTCTATCTCGTGGCCCAGGAGCTGCGTCGCATCATGGCTTCGCTCGGCTTCCGCACCATCAACGAAATGGTCGGACAAGTCGACCGGCTGAAAGTGCGCGATGGCGTGGACCATTGGAAAGCGCGTCATGTTGATTTCAGCGCCATCCTGCGCAAGCCGGACGTGCCGGACACGGTGGGCGTGTATTGTCAGCAAGCGCAGGACCATGGCTTGGATCAAGCGCTGGACAACGAATTGATCAAGCTGGCCGGGCCGGCCCTGGAACGTGGCGAACGCGTGGAAGAGCGTATCGCCCTCCGCAACACCTATCGTACCGTGGGCACGATGCTCAGCAGCCAGCTATCGAGAAAACATGGTGCCGCCGGGCTACCCGACGACACCATCGTCTTCCACTGCACCGGATCAGCTGGTCAGAGCTTCTGCGCCTTCGGAGCCAAGGGCCTGACCATGCATATTCGCGGCGATGCCAACGATTATTTCGGCAAAGGCCTGTCGGGCGCGCGCCTGACCATTCAGCCGCCCGAGGGCGCCGACTTCGTGGCCGAGGAGAACATTATTATCGGGAACGTGGCCTTTTACGGGGCCACCAGCGGCGAAGCCTTTATCCGCGGCGTAGCCGGCGAACGCTTTTGCGTGCGCAATAGCGGCGTGCACACGGTGGTGGAAGGCGTGGGCGATCACGGCTGTGAATACATGACTGGCGGACGCGTAGTGGTGTTGGGCCCCACAGGGCGCAACTTCGCCGCCGGCATGAGCGGCGGCATCGCCTACGTCTATGATCCGGTCGGCGACTTTGCGCTGACCCGTTGCAACACGGAAATGGTCGAGTTGGAACCAGTAAGCAATCCGGACGACACCGCCGAGCTACTCGATTTGATTGAGCGCCACATCGCCTACACGGACAGCGCCTGCGCCAAACGCATCCTCGACCGCTGGTCCTACGCCCAATCACAATTCATCAAGATCATGCCCACCGATTACCGCCTGGCCTTGGAACGCCTGGCGCGTGAGGCGGCGGAAGCCAACGCACCGGCCGCAGCCATTTAAGGAGAGCGTCATGGGAAAACCAACCGGATTTAAAGAATTCACACGGGAGCTGCCCAAGAAAAGGCCGCCCCAGGAACGGATCAAGGACTTTAAAGAGTTCACTAAACCATTTCCTGAAGAGCAGATTCGTAATCAAGCGGCGCGCTGCATGGATTGCGGTGTCCCCACCTGCCATGCCGGCTGCCCGTTGGGCAACCTGATTCCCGACTGGAACGACTTGGTCTACAACAATCTGTGGAAAGACGCCATTGACCGGCTGCACGCCACCAATAACTTCCCCGAATTCACGGGTCGACTATGTCCCGCCCCCTGCGAGGAAGCGTGCGTGTTGTCCATTAACGAGCCCGCAGTGACGATCGAAGAGATCGAGAAGCAGATCATCGAACGCGCCTTCAACGAAGGGTGGGTACTGCCCGTCCGGCCCGAGAACCGGACCATGAAAAAAGTGGCGGTGATCGGTTCTGGTCCGGCCGGTTTGGCCGCCGCCCAGCAGCTCAACCGGGCCGGCCATTTTGTGACCGTCTATGAGCGCGACGCCAAAGTCGGCGGTCTGCTCCGTTACGGGATACCCGATTTCAAGATGGAAAAGTGGGTCATCGACCGGCGGGTCCACATCCTCGAAGCCGAAGGCATCACCTTCAAAACCGGCACCGTGCTGGGCGATAACGTTCCGTTCGACGAGTTGAAGGGGTACGATGCTATTGTCCTGTGTGTCGGGGCCACTGTCGGTCGCGATTTACCGGTTGAGGGCCGCGACTTGGACGGTATTGTGCCCGCCATGAAATTCCTGGCCCGCCAAAACCGGGTAGTGGGTGGCGAACCGCTGGAGCCGGACGAGATCCTGAATGCCAACGGCAAGCACGTCATCGTGATCGGGGGGGGCGATACCGGCAGCGACTGCATCGGGACCTCCAACCGCCAAGGCGCGCTTTCCGTGACCAACTTTGAATTGCTGCCGAAGCCGCCCAAAGAGCGGCCCGAAAACCAACCGTGGCCCTACTGGCCTATGCGCCTGCGTACCAGCTCGTCGCACGAGGAGGGGGTGCACCGTGAATGGAGCATCAACACGCAAAAATTCGTAGGCGAAAAAGGGCGTGTCAGCAAATTAATCACCACCCACATCGAATTTGTGCCTAACCCCGACGGGGGCCGGCCGCAAATCAAGCCGATTCCGGACACGGAAAAGGAATGGCCGGCCGATCTGGTGCTATTGGCCTTGGGCTTTACCGGGCCGGAACCGGGCGGGGTGGTGGAGCATCTCGGGGTTGAATTGGACGAACGCGGCAACATCAAGACCGACGGGAACTATGCCACCACCGTCCCCAACGTGTTCGCCGCCGGCGACGGACGGCGCGGGCAGTCGCTGATTGTCTGGGCCATCAGCGAAGGGCGCGAAGCTGCGCGCGCGGTGGACCAAGCCTTGATGGGACACACCGAATTACCCACCAAAGGCACCGGCGACCTCCCACGCGTTTGATCTGGCAAGAACAGGGGTTGCAAACCAGTCCATCTTGCCCTAGGTTTGGACATCGGGTAAAGCATTACCCGTCACTAGGGCCTTGGCGGTTGCTAAACGGTCGGGGCACTAGTGTTGTTCAACGAAAACCAGAAAGGAAGGCGTGATGATGAAGAAACTCGCAATATTGGTCGCTGTGTTAGGAGTGGTGGCCGTCGGCTATGCTACCCGGCAGGGTGGTGCTGGCTGTCCGGTGCGGTCCGCACTGGGGGCGAATG
This sequence comes from PVC group bacterium, assembly GCA_003562335.1. GTDB lineage: Bacteria > Verrucomicrobiota > Kiritimatiellia > SLAD01 > SLAD01 > SLLF01. The sequence continues at coordinate 15,365 of PWVE01000072.1, read as the reverse complement.
CCGCCACCGCAGGTTGCCGTGTGGAAGCCGCCTGTGCCACGGATAAGACAGCATGCAGTACAGAAAAGCAGAGTGCCTGTGATGCGGATTAACCCGCGTGTGGTACAGAAAAGTCCGATTGCAGCGATGGCGAGAAGGATGCCTGCGGTGCGGATAAATCCGCCGCTTGTGCTTCAGACTGCGCTGCCACGGCGGGGTGCTGCGCGGACAAATCCGCGTGTGGTGCTTAAAAGTGTAGGACACTGCTGGCTTAGCCGGAGCCGAGTTTCAAGGCTTGGAAGACACGCGCTAAACGCGTTCCAAGCCTTGGAAAAAATCCGGCCAAAAGTTCCAAGGCCTGGAAAACATATCCCAAACGCGTTCCAAGGATTGGAACACCCTTCCTTCATCGTTAACGGCCTCAAAGACTCCGCCGGGAACACGGTCAGGCTGTGTGCTGTGCGTGCTCCGATCACGATCCGCGCACATTCAGCGGCTCGCGGGGACACTCGCCCTACCTTTTCCCGCATGGGAAATGGATAAAACGAGTCGGTTGAAGGCGTCTATCCAAGGGGTATAAGGGTCTTAACCGCCACTCGGTCCTACTACACGTAACCAACGCGCGGGCGTGTGGGTGGATGATGTGTGGTAGCTGCAGCCGGAGTGATTATGGCGGTATATCGTCGTACTTGACGGAGGGGGTGGGCACGCTTTACTTTCACGGCTTACATGGGGATTTGGCCGGAAGTGTGCGATGAAGAAAATTAAGATTAAACGTTCAAGCGTCGTGCTGTGGGTGCTGATTTCGTTGCTGCTCATCATGGTGGTGGTGTCGGTGACGCTGCGCCGTGATGATGATGAGCCGGAAGCACTGACCGAACGGCCGACGCCGGTGCAAGTGCAATGGGTCGAGCACCAGTCGGTTACCGATCGTGTCCGTTTGCCGGGGCGTATCGAGCCGGACATCCGTGCCCGGCTGGCGGTGGATAAAGGGGGCCGGGTAACCGCGGTCGGGGCGGACAAAGGCGACGCGGTGGAAGCCGGTCAAGTGCTGTTGCAACTGGATGACCGTAGTTGGCGCGCGCTGAAAAAGCAGGCGGAGGTGGAATACCGCACGGCGCAACGGGAGTGGCAACGCTGGCAGGAATTGTCGGAAGCGGATTTGGTGTCCACGGGTGAGATGGACCGGGTACAGGCACGCTATGAACGGGCCGAGGCCCAACTGGAAGATGCCCGGGTACATGTTGAACAGTGCGTGTTGTACAGTCCGGGCGATGGCTGGATCAATAGTCGCTTGCTGGAAGTGGGTGAATATGCACCAGAAGGCGCGGCGGCATTTGAGTGGGTGGTGCTCGATCCGGTCCGGGTCACGCTGGACGTGCCCGAGCGTGATATTCGGGGCGTGCAAAAGGAAGACGCGGTCGTATTTGGGGTGACCGCGCTGGGGGCCGGGCAATTCACCGGCACGGTCCAGCGCATAGCGGCGGCGGCCGCGCCGGGGAACAATACCTTCCGCGTGGAGGCCCAGGTGCCCAACGAGGACCACGTACTGCGGCCCGGCATGATTGCCACGGTCCACTTCGAGCGCGCGCGGCGGGCGGATGTGGTGGTGGTCCCGCTGGCGGCCGTCATCCCGCGTAAAGGCGAGCACTTTGTCTTCGTGGCCAAAGGGGACCGGGCTATTCGACGGTTGGTCAAGATCGACCGGATTCTGGGTACCGAGGCCATTCTGGCCGACGGCTTGGAACCGGGCGAGGAACTGATCATTGATGGGCACCGGGAGTTACTGGACGGCGAAGCCATCGAACGCGTCAACGCGGATTCATCTTCATGATCATCTCGGACTACGCCATCAAGTTCCGCACGGCGGTGATGGTACTCATCTTCGTCCTGGTCGTGGCGGGGATCGTGAGTTACCGCGTGCTCCCGCGGGAAGGGGCACCGGACATCACCATCCCCTTCGTATTTGTAACCGTCATCTACGAGGGCACAGCCCCCGAAGATATGGAAAACCTGGTGGTCCGGCCGCTGGAACGCCAACTGATCGATGCCGATCAGCTATCATCGATGGAATCGCGCACCTTAGAAGGCGTGGCGACCATCAGTCTTGAATTCTTGTCCGGATCCGACATCGACATGGCCCGCCAGCACGTCAAAGACAAGATTGACCTGGCCCGGCCGGATCTGCCGTCGGATTTGGATGAGCCGGTGGTGCAGGCCTTCAATTTCAGCACGGACTTTCCCATTTTTATATTCGCCCTATCGGGCGGGGAAAGCGGACGGCTCAAGTATGTCGCGGAAGACTTGCAGGAACAGATCGAGCTGGTGCCCGGCGTCCGGCAGGCGGGTATAGCCGGTACCCGCGAGCGCGAGATCCGGGTGGAAGTGGACCTCAACCGGCTGATTGCGTATGACGTGCCGATGGGCCATGTGATCCAGCGTATTGCCGATGAGAACGTGAACATCTCCGCCGGTAACCTGGAAGTAGCCGGTAACCGTTTTCAGGTGCGGGTACCCGGTGAATACGCACTGGCCACCGAGTTGCGTGACATCCTCATTGCCCAACGCGACGGGCACCCGGTCTTCCTGCGGGATTTGGCGGAGGTCAGCGATACCTACAAGGATCTGTCCTCCATTTCACGCCTCAACGGGGAACCCTCGGTGTCGCTGGAGATTCGCAAGCGCAATCGCGAGAACAGCGTGGTCATCATCAACCAAGTAAAACAGATCATCGACGATTTCGGGGTGCCGGAGGATATGACGGTGACCTACGTGATGGACCAGTCCGAGTATATCGACATGATGATTGCCGAGCTGGAAAATAATATCGTCACCGGTTTTGTGTTGGTGGTGTGCGTCATTTTCATGTTCATGGGATTGCGCAATAGTTTATTCGTGGCCGTGGCGATTCCGCTGTCGATGCTGATTTCCTTTACGATCATGAATATGCGCGGCACGACGTTGAACATGATCGTGTTGTTCAGTTTGGTCCTAGCGCTGGGCATGTTGGTCGACAATGCCATTGTCATTGTGGAAAACATTTATCGTCTCCGCACAACGGGGTTATCGCGGCGCGACGCGGCCCGGCAAGGGGCCTCTGAAGTGGCGTGGCCGGTGATTACCTCCACCGTCACCACCTGCATGGCGTTTGCGCCGTTGCTGTTCTGGCCCGATATCATGGGGCAATTCATGTCGTTTCTGCCGTTGACCCTGATTACGACTTTGGGGGCATCGCTATTTGTGGCCTTGGTGATCAATCCTGCGCTCTGTTCGATCTTTATCGCCAAGCGCCGTGGCCGGCCGGAGAACCTGGACGCCTACGGGGTCAAGGATTCCTCCGTGGTGCGCGCGTACGAAAGCCTGTTGCGCGGGGCTGTACATCATCGCTTGGCCGTGCTGTTCATGGCGGTGCTGTTTTTGGTCGCTACGGTGGAGTTTTATATGCACTTTGGCCGCAGCGTGGAGCTGTTCCCTGAAGTGGATCCCCGCAACGCCACCATCAACGTCGAATTTCCGCAAGGCACCGCCATCGAACGCACCGACGCCATTATCAAACAGATTGAAGCGTTGTTGCCGGAATACACCGACATCGAATTTTTCCTGGCCACGGTGGGTGAAACCGATGTGACCGGTTTTACGTTCGGGCCGGAATCGACCAATGTCGGTCAGGTATTCATCGAGTTTGTTCTGTACAATGAGCGTAGCCGGTCTTCCATGGACTTGATTAGCGAGATACGGGAACGGTTGCCCGTGGTGCCCGGGGCACTCATCACCATCGAGCGACAGGAAGAGGGGCCGCCCACCGGGGAACCGGTGGCGATCGAAGTGTACGGCGACGATTTTGACGAATTAGCTGCGCTGGCCACGCGGATTATGCGGGCCATTGAGACCGTACCCGGCCTGGTGGATTTGCAAAGCGACTTTGAAGAAGCGCTGCCGGAATTACAATTCGAGGTCGACCGTCATCGGGCCGCCCTGCTGGGGCTTGACACGCGCACGGTGGGAATGTTTCTGCGGACGGCGGTCTTCGGCACCGAGGCCAGTCGGTTCCGCCCGGCCGAAGACGAGTTCGACATAACGGTGCGCCTGCCGCTGCAGGATCGTGACACCATGGAGCTGCTCGACCGCATCTATATCCCTGTGCCGCAAGGCGAGGCGGTACCCTTGAGTACGCTCGGGACCGTGCGCTACGAGGCGGGCCGCGGCGCGATCACCCGCAAGGACCAACGCCGGATGATCACGATTACCGGGAACAATCATCAGCGCACCGTGAACGAGATTATCCAGGAAATAAGTGCGATCATCGACGAGATCCCCATGGAACGCGGCTATTCCGTGGCGTACACCGGGGACACGGAGGAAATGGAAAAGTCAGGGCGTTTTTTGGCGCAGGCCTTCATGATCGCCATCGGGCTGATTCTTATTCTGCTGGTCATCCAATTCAACTCCGTCTTCATGCCGCTGATCATCGGCGTTTCGGTCTTGCTATCGTTGATCGGTGTGATGTGGGGCCTGATCCTGACCCGCACTTCGTTTGGCGTCATCATGACCGGCATGGGCGTGGTTAGTTTAGCCGGGATTGTGGTCAATAACTCGATCGTGCTGATGGATTGTATCCGCCAACGGCAAGCAGACGGCTTGTCCACCGAGGAAGCGGTGATTGTGGCGGGCAAAATGCGTTTGCGTCCGGTGTTGTTGACGGCCATCACCACCATTCTCGGCTTGTTGCCTATGGCCATTGGGTTGGGCATCGACATCCATCATTGGCCGCCGCGCATTGCGTGGGGCGCAGAAACCAGTGCGTGGTGGGCGCCCATGGCCGTGGCGGTCATCTTTGGCTTGGCCATGGCCACCTTGCTGACGCTGGTATTGGTCCCCGTGATGTTCAGTATGTTCGATACGCTTTCGCAGCGGTTGCGCCAGCGCTTTCCGGTTGGTCAGCAGGATGATTAGGGGCTACGGGAAGCAATGATGCAAAAGAGCGTGCATAACTGTAGCCGGGCACGCTGGGCCCGGCTGCCGCCCCCGACGTGGGCGGCTACAGTTTCGGTTACGGGTGAACTCTGCGCCGGGGGCACAGCTTAGCATGGAAACGCGCATCACTCGCTCCCCTCGCTTGGCGGCCACGATATTGCGCGACGGTGGATTGGTGGCCTTCCCGACGGAAACGGTGTATGGGCTGGGCGCGGACGCGCGCCAGGCGCGCGCGGTGGAATCGATCTTTGCGGCCAAGGGCCGACCGGCAGACAATCCGCTAATCGTTCATATTGCCGGCCGGACGCAGTTGGCGCAGGTGGCGGCGACGGTGCCGCCATCTGCCGAGGCGTTGCTGGCCCGGTTCGCACCCGGCCCGCTAACGGTCATCGTGCCGCGTCATCCGGATTTGCCTGCCGTCGTCACGGCCGGGCTCGACACCGTTGGGGTACGCATCCCGAATCATCCAGTTGCCCGCGCCATGCTCACGGCCTTTGCTGGTCCTGTGGCAGCGCCTTCGGCCAACCGTTCGGGCCGACCCAGTCCCACCACTTGGCCCGCCGTCGCCGAGGAGCTGGGTGGCCGGGTCGATGCCATACTGCAAGGAGGGGCTTCGGCGATTGGCCTTGAGTCCACCGTACTGGACTGCACCGGCGAGCCACCCGTCATTTTGCGTGAGGGCGCGATTACGCGCGAGGCGTTGTTGGCCGTCTGGCCGCAGCTGGCCGATGCTGTTTCACCGCCACCCGCCGAACCGGTACGTAGTCCGGGCCAGAAATACCGGCACTATGCGCCCACGGCCAAGGTAATATTGGTGGATCATCCGCAGGAGGTCCCCGCGCGCGTGGCCCCGACCGCCGCCTACATTGGCCTGACGCACCGCGGGTTTGTGGTCAAGCCGCAGCGCGTCAGGCGTTGCCGTGATATCGCCGATTACGCGCAGAGCCTATTCCGCTTTTTCCGGGCCTGCGAGAAGTTGGGTGTCCGGCATATTTACTGCCAGCGTGTGCCGGAAACGCATATGGGCCGCGCCCTAATGGACCGGCTCCGGCGGGCGGCCGGGGCTGAAGAAGGTAGCCAGTGATCAGTAAACGGTGATCGGGTATCGGTAGCCATTCAGTAGGGCAGTGAGTAAGTCTCCTAATGCGCACGCTGTGGTTCGCTGGCGCCGCCCTCAAGAGAAGCGCCCCGTTCCGCGCGGACCAAACAGAAAAATGTCTCTCTGCTTGCTCCCGCGTCCTCCTGTTTCATTTCGGTCAAACGAGAACGGCGCGAACGGTGAACGATTGGGATACGCTTTTACCCGCCATTCTCGTGCACCGAAATAGGGCGGTTATTAAGCGTGGCGGTTAAGGGCACCCCCTTCCACCTTTTCGTGCAATTTAGTGCTTTTAGTGGTTGCCTTTTTTATCAATGAACACCGCATCGCGGCAATGGCGTCCACGGGTTAGCGCGTTGCGTGTGCGGCCGCTTCAAAATTAGCCAACCCCTGCTGAATACCGGGAATTGGATTGCGGGATTGGAGCTCGTATTCCAGGGAAATAGGCGCCGTAAAACCTACTTCCCGCAGGGCCCGGCACACGCCTTTTAAGTCAATGGCCCCTTCGCCCAGAACGGTCTCCGGCGGATTGTCGCGCGCAATACGGGCTTGGTCCTTCAAGTGCAAGCCGTACAGCCGGTCACCCATGCGCTGGATCATCTCGACCGGATTTTCGCCCGACCGCATGCCATGCCCGGTATCCGGGCAAAACCCGATACGTTTGTCCCACGGCTCTACGGCTTCAAGGGCTTCCTCCGTCCGGTCAAAGGCGCTCCCCGGCCCATGATTGTGAATGCCGATCTTGATATCAAATTCCTTAACCAATTCGTCCAATATGGGAAACGAATCGGCTGTCGGATGGGCGGACAAAACGCGGATGCCCGCCCGCCGGGCAAATTCGAATATGCGGCGATTGGCGTTGGCGTTTCCATCGAAACGATGTACCCCGTGCACGTACGGCTCAATTTGATTCGCCTTGAGCAAGGCCACCCGCCCGGCAATTTCGTCCTCATCGGCCGTCACGCCGAAGTGCCGCGGAAAGAACTCCACCCAGTGCAACCCCAGATCCGTCACCAGCTCGACGGCCTCTTCAAAATCGAACGCCCGTAAGGAAAAGCTTTGCAGCCCCATCTTAAAGCCACTGAACCGCTCAATAGAGGCCGCAGGCGAGGAGGCGGCCGTGGCCAAGCGCACACCGGTTAAGGCACACATAGCGGCTGCACCGCTGCTCATTAGAAAATCGCGTCGTGTCACGTTATGCATCATCATTTCCTTTCTCATCGAGGCGCTTGCCTACCCTGGCAAAAATTCGGACTTGTACTCGTATTGACTTTTCAAGAGTGCGTTGGCCGCTTCGTTGCCGTCAAACTTAAGTGTCGCCGGATTGAAATCCAGCGGCGTATCCGCCAGCATAGCACTTAATCAATCTCTTTGCCCATCTTATCAAACATCACCCGGTAATCCTCAAAGCGGGGTACATCCTCCGATAACGCGCTCAAATTGCGGGCGGCATGGTCAAAATCAACATCACATACGGCCACGATGCGCTGGCCGCGTAAGCGCTGCAAGTGGAACCCCCCGCGCCCGCCACAGCCGATGATCGCGACGTTAAGCCGGTCGTCGTCGCGGCTATCCGCTCGTAAAATGTATGGGAAGGCCAATGTCGAGGCGGCCAACGCCCCCCCGGCCTTGAGGAATTGGCGCCGCGGAATGCCCGGGGCGCATTGCTTATTTGATCGTCTATTCATGATGGTCCTTTCGTGTTAACCGCGTGAGATAGAGTAAGCGGAAATCCATGACTTGCTTGCCGGTTATTCGGTTTCCAGAATCCCGCGCGCGTGGCGGGCCAGATGGCCGCGCAGATCCTGTGGAATCGCCAAGTATGGCCATCACCTTGGCATACACCCGCTTGGCATCTCCGCTCGCGCGGGCATACTCTTCGCGTAGCAGGGGCAGGGCTGTTTCCCCATGGGCCAACACCACCGCCAGCTCTTCAAAGGCGTTGTCGCAGGGGATCATCTGGACGGATTCGGTGATCCGGTCCAACGGTTCGGGGAACGTATCCTGCTGCCGCATAGCCGCCATGCTGGACATCCGGCTGCATACGAATCAAGGGCACGGCGTCACGGTGCGCGCTGATTCCAAGGCCCACTACCAGCAGGCCTTCCAACCCGCGCGGTGAGGTTTTCCCCTGTCTGTACTTCCCCGCCAATCACGGTCTGCCGAAAGGTGTGGGTGCCTGCCGGGTACGGGCGAAATTCGATGCCGGCCAGGCGCGCCAGACTCGCTTGCAAAGTGGCATCAATGATGACCGGCGCGATCACCGCCTGGCGTCCCGCGCGATTGGCCATGACCACCCCGGCCGGATGGCCCGCCTCATCCCGCAGGAGTTCGGTCGGCATGGACGAATAGACAAACTTCACACCGGCCTCGATCAATACCGTATCCAGCTCCTTCTTGACGTGGTGCGGACGCGGAGCGGGGCGGGGTGTGTCGAGCCCATCACTAACAACTCCTTTGCGCTGCGGATCAGCATAAATGCGCCGCGCGAGCGGATTTACCAGTGATTCGCCGTCTTCGAGCCACAACTGCAACGTGGCGGTCAGGTCGTCGCCGAGATACGGAAACGGCGCGGCCAGGAAGACGCGCGCCCCGGTTTCGGCCGCCGAGACGGCCGCTGAGACCGCCCCCACACCACCGCCCAGCACCACGACATCGGCTTCATGAATCAGCGGGATCTCGCGCGCAGACTCGTTCACCACGTTTTCTAAAGCCAGCGACTGCCCGGCAAGGCCGACAGCCCCCACCAGTCCCAGACACATCATAGTCTGCGCAAACACCAAACAACGGACTCTCGCGTGTAAAAACTTTTTCATGTTATCTCCCATTTCGGCGAACGATTACGGGCGACTTACGATGGACGATTGGTGATTCGCTCTCCTCGTAATCCGTAGTCGTCGCCGTAGTCGTCAACCCATTTACCTTTTCATAAAACTTTTGCCCGTACCCGCATTGTTCGGCCATGACTATTGCCTTTCAACATCGTTGACAAGAAATTGCTTGGACGGTTCCCAGTTTACTAAATTTTCACCTTAATGTTGAGAAGGTGGCACAATGTGGGGTGGGGGGGCAAGTTTTGGACTGTGCATGAGAGGCCGATTGCACTCGCAAACAGCTGACCACACTGGACACCGTGAAAAGCCGCGTGCTTGGCCTTATCGCCGCAATAGTCGGCGCGCCACTTTGTTGCCCCAATGCGATGGCGGTCGTGCTTTCAGGCGGAACCACCAATCGTGGAGGCGGCTTGGCGGCGGGTAGTGCTGCTCGAAATCCACGTCCTGTAGCCCGGCCTTTTCCCAAGCCTGTTGGAACCGTTCTGCCGCGTACGCGTAAAGCTGCACGTCCAATTCATTCAGTGCCAGCAGTGCCAACCGTTCCGCCGGCGATAACGCGACACGGGGCGGGCGCACGCGGTTGCGGTTTGCACGGCGATAGCCTAGTTGGGTCCAGCCAAAGCGCTGTCCGAGCAGCAGCAACGTCGCATCAAACCGCTCGGTCAGGCCCACCACGTCCATGGTCGCTAAATTGCGTTTGGCTTGCTGCAGCATGGCAGGCGTACAGGCTCCGAACGGAACCGTCCCCCAATCACCGGCCAGTAACCGGGTTTGTCCATTGTCCATAACGGTATCCCGCGTGGTCCGCGCATACTCCGTGAGTGCGCCGCGTTGGGCGGGCGACATGGCACGGTGGAGGGGATGCCGGGGATGCTGTAACAGGAAGTAATAGAACGAGGCGGTGCGGTCGACCGGCTCACGTAACAGCGTGAAATAGGCATGGGCCCCGGGCACCTGCTCGTGGACCCCGTAAGGGAAGTGGCCGCTAATTAACTGGTAGCGGGCGCGATCGGCGGCGGGCATTTCGTTGTAGCGCTGGACGGCCGCTTGCGCGTTGGCGCCCAACCGATAGTGCGCTCGCGCGGGTATATGCCGTTCAATTACCCGGCTCAACGTGGTGCCGGCGGCTTTGGGGATGTGAAGGAATAATAGCGTTTCTGATTTCATGCCCATCAGGCCCATCGTATCCCCACCGGACCGTATACGGCAATAATCGATACGGGTTAGTTCGACGACCCCTTCACCCAATCGTCATCGCCCGGACCGTGCACTTCGTCAAGGACCAGCCGGATGCTGGCCACGGGAATTTCGCCTTCCATTTGCGTCAACACGCGCCGGTCATCGTTGGACACCCAGAAGATGACACGACCGCGCCGCACAAACAGCCCCTCGAACGCGGCTTCAGGCTCCACCTCGATACTGGACACGCGCCCGTGGTTGGGCAGCCGAACGCGCTCGTTATCGCGAGCTTCCAGCCATAGATCGTAAATCTTGTCGTCGGCCATGACGCGGAAGTGCCGTCGTTCGCCGGGCTCAAAGCCCAGTTTGCGCATGTAGTAGGCGAAACTAAGCAAACACCGCGCATCCGGTTCCAATTCAAACGTATCGGTGCGGTCTCGATTCAGCGAACGCCAGTAGGCAATGTTGTTTTTGTAGTCGAATTTGGTGATCTCGTGGGCGCGGTAACGGCCTTGACGCCAGTTCTTGGTAAACCGCAGGGGGAGAAAAGTGTGAGGATCGATGATGCTTTCAATGATATCGTCGACCCGGTAGATCCGGTCCAGGAAACGGTTGGAACGGGTGCGGATTCGGATGGCCAGCAGCGTGCGCCCGTATTTTTCGACCCATTCGGTGTGAATGACCGACGAGCCCACAGGGATGCGTCCCCAGTATACGCGGTAGTGGATTTCCTCGCCCACCGGGAACCACAAGTCGGGCAAGGGCCGGTCGGGCGGGTCGGGATCGTAAACCTCCACCGGATGCAAGTCACCCGCCCAAAACGCTTCGGCATTCGGATCCAGCTCCTCTTCCTCGGCGTCCTCCTCCGCCTCCGCTTCCTGCTCGTTCGCTTCGGCGTTCACTGCTTCATCGGGCTCGACCGGCTCTTCAGACGACTCCCCGTGCGCGACCCAAGTGCCGCCAAGAAACAAAAGTGCCCCTAACACCACCAAGCATACGCGGCGCACCACAGGCGCACCTAACCTTAGCCAGGTACAACAGGAGGTGACGGAATGAAGGTTAATGCCAAACATGTAGGGCTTTAGACGCGCACCCGCGTATTCTGTTCACTCAAAATGCACGTCGACCGCCTGCAAGGCGGCCCGTACCGTTTCCCGCTGCGCGGTCGTCAAGGGATGCAAAGGTAAACGATAGACTTCCGCGATGTGGCCGCACATGGCCAAGGCGGCTTTGACCGGGACGGGATTGGTTTCGATAAATAAATCACGGAACAGCGGATACAACGCGCGATGCGCCTGCCGGGCTACCTCCCATTGTCCCGCCAACGCGGCTTGGACCATCGCCTGCACGCGGTCCGGCACCACATTCGCCACCACACTGATCACACCGACCGCGCCCACCGCCATCATGGGCAGCGTCAGGCTGTCATCGCCCGACACAATCTCGATATCGCAACAATCGACATACCGGCTGACCCGGTCCACATCGCCGCCCGCTTCCTTGATGGTGGTGATATTCGGGTGGCGCGCCAAGGTCGCCACCGTGTCCACGGTCAGTTCCCGGCTGGTCCGCCCGGGAATATTGTACAGCACCAGTGGCAAGCCCACTGCGGCAATGGCTTCGAAGTGCTTGATCAACCCCGCTTGGCTTGGCTTGTTATAGTACGGAGTGACCTGCAAGCTGCCGTCGGCCCCGGCATCCTTGGCTTGTTGTGTCAGCTCCAAGGCTTCCGCCGTGGAATTACCGCCGGTACCCGCGATCACCTTGCCCCGGCCCGCTACGCGTTCAACGACGAACGCTACGACCTGTTGATGCTCGGCCATGGTTAACGTGGGCGATTCGCCGGTGGTGCCGACGGGTACAATCCCGTCCACCCCTCCTGCGAGTTGGGCGTCGATCAAGCGGCCCAACGCTTCATAGTCCACTTGTTCCTGCTCGTTAAACGGCGTAACAATCGCGGTATAAGTCCCTGCAAACATAATGGGTGCTCCCTGCCTTCAGTCTCTTCTAGTGCGTCACGGTCCAGTCCGGAATCCGTTCGCCACGTACACAATCATCCCACGTTTCCCGCGCCCGTACAAGCTCAGCCCGCTCGCCGTTCACCATGATTTCCGCCGCGCGTCCCCGGGTGTTGTAGTTTGACGCCATAACAAAACCATAGGCCCCGGCACTCATAACCGCCAGCAAGCCGCCCGGGGACACGGCCGGCAGCTCACGATTGGCCGCCAGAAAGTCGCCGGACTCGCAGACCGGACCGACCACATCACCCTGCAACCGGTCCGGAGTCTCAACCACCGCCACGATCTCGTGATATGCCTCGTAGAGGGGTGGCCGCAATAAATCGTTCATCGCCGCATCCACAATGACAAATTGCTTGAACGGGTTTTCTTTGATGTATTCGACGCGCGTCACCAAGAGGCCGGCGTTACCAGTGAAAAACCGGCCCGGCTCCAAGCCGACGTGCAAATCGAGTGCGTGCAAGGTGGGCAACACCGCCGCCGCAAAGTCGCGCGGATCGAGCGGGGCTTCATCCGGACGATACGCAATGCCCAAGCCGCCACCAATGTCGAGATACTGAAAGGTCGACACCTCCCGCTTAAGCTGCGCGCAAAGCGGCTGCACTTTCTCAAGCGCTTCGGCGTAGGGGGTCGGCGACATGATCGGCGACCCCAAATGCATGTGCAGCCCCGCCACCTCCAGACCCGGTAGGTGCAGGGCCTGTTCATAGGCTTTTTCCGCCCGGGCCAAATCGACGCCGAACTTGTTCTCGGCCTTGCCGGTGCTGGTGTATTTGTGTGTATGGGGATCGACGTCCGGATTCACCCGGATCGCGATGCGCCCGGTACAACCGAGGGCTTGCGCCCGTGACGAAATCCGGTCCAGTTCCCCTTCCGATTCCACCGTGAAAAAGTGGATGCCCTCCCGCAAGGCATAGTCAATCTCCGCCTCCGTCTTGCCCACACCGGCAAACACAATCTTATCCGCCGCTACGCCCGCCTTGCGCGCCCGGAAAAGTTCACCCCCGGATACCACGTCCGCGCCCGCGCCCTGAGCGGCCATGGTTTGAATCACGGCCAGGTTGGAGTTGGACTTAATCGCAAAATAGATTTGCGGGTTGATCCGCTCCAGCGCGGTGTGCAAGGCACGGTATTGCGCAATCAAGTGTGCGCGGCTATACACATACAGCGGTGTCCCGTACTGTTCCGCGAGCGCCTCAACCGAAACGCCCTCGGCGTGCAACACGCCATTACGATAACTGAATTCAGGCACCATTATGCGTACCCCCGTTTATGCCCGGTTGGCCGCCCGCGTGCGTAGGCGCAGGGCATTGAGTTTGATAAAGCCGTCGGCGTCTTTTTGATCATACGCCTCATTGCCCTCAAAGGTTGAAATGGCCGGGTCATACAACGATACGGGTGCCCGGCGACCGACCACCGTGCATTGGCCCTTGAACAATTTCAGGCGGGCGGTACCGGTCACGCACTGCGCCGCTTCGTCCATGGCCGCTTGCAACATTTCGCGTTCCGGCGCAAACCAGAACCCGTTGTACACCAGTCCGGCATATTTCGGCACCAGTTCATCGCGCAGGTGCAACACTTCACGGTCCATGGTGAGTTGTTCCACCGCTTCACGGCCACGATGCAGAATCGTACCACCCGGGGTCTCGTACACGCCACGGCTTTTCATGCCCACGAACCGGTTTTCCACCAGGTCAATCCGGCCCACGCCATGCTTGCCGCCCAGTTTATTGAGGGTCAACATCACGTCCAACGGCGACATACGGGTGCCATTAACCGCCACGGCGTCGCCGTGTTCGTAGTCGATGATGACTTCCTCAGGCGTGTCGGGCGCGTCTTCCGGTGCCACGGACAACTTGAACATGTCTTGCGGTGGTTCCGCCCAGGGATCTTCCAGAATCCCGCCTTCGAAGCTGATGTGCAGCAGGTTACGATCCATGCTGTACGGTTTTTCAACTGTTACCGGCACCGGGATATTGTGTTTTTTGGCGTAGTTGATCAGGTCGGTGCGCGAGTTAAAGGCCCATTCCCGCCACGGCGCAATCACCTTCACCCCCGGTGCCAGCGCGTAGGCCGTCACTTCAAAGCGGACCTGGTCGTTGCCCTTCCCGGTGGCACCGTGGCTGATGGCGTCGGCCCCGTTTTCCTGTAAAATTTCCACCATCCGTTTCGCGATCAGCGGCCGGGCGATGGAGGTGCCGAGCAGATAACCGGATTCGTAGACGGCGCCCGCCCGGATCATGGGGAATACGAAATCACGGGCGAACTCCTCGCGCAGGTCATCGATATACACCTTCGACGCGCCGCTATTCTTCGCCTTCTCGTCCAGTCCGCTCAGTTCCTCTTCCTGGCCCAGGTCCGCCGAAAAGGCGATGACCTCTGCTTGGTACTCATCCAGCAACCATTGAATGATCACCGATGTGTCCAACCCCCCGGAATATGCTAAAACCACTTTCATAACTTCCTCACTCGTTAAGCTAACCGTTCTGTCAATGGGGTATACATGCCGCAAACAGGCGGTCCTGCCAAGAAAAACCCGCACCCAGGACAACCTCGGCCGCCCATCCGGCATCTCCCTCACCCCCTCACACACCCTCCTACGCCTACACCAACGACGAACTCGGCCGCCGCACCGAACGCGTTGACCTCACGCCCGCGCTGCCCTCGGTCACCAACACCTTCGGCTACAACATCCGTTCCGAGGTCATCGAGGCGCTTATGGGTGCTGACGAGCACGCCTACACTTACGACCCCATCGGCAACCGCATCCAATCCGAAGACCCCCTCTTCGGCCCCCGCGCATACGCCGCCAACGAGTTGAACCAGTACACCAACATCACCAACAGCGTCGCCATCGACCCCGTCTTCAACCCCGACGGCAACCTCACCGACTACGGCCCCTATTATAGGGGGACACAGTATTATAGGGGGACACAGAAATGGTGTCATTTCCGCTGCCGGTAAAATAATTTTTTGTTCTTCACTATGCCTTTATAGGAAACTGGTTGCGTTAATTTCATACGGCCTCTAGAAAATTTCTTCGGAAATACAGCACCTTCGTTTCTTTAAATATGTAGCGGGTGTGGTGCCCGCCGGGAGAAACGAAATCATGCGACAGGCTCGAATTAAGCTTGATAAGGAATCATGCTGGTACCATTGCTACAACCGCGTGGCCGGCACGAAACACGACCGTCCTTTTGGCGACGTGGAGAAGGAACAGTTCATACGGATACTCAAGCGGGTCAGCAGGCTCTACAGCATCCGGGTGGTCTCGTACCAGGT
>PWVE01000159.1 GCA_003562335.1 PVC group bacterium | reverse complement strand
TGGATATCTGTACCCGGGCGGGCTTGTACCGGATCAAGTTCGCGGCCATCAAAGAGGCCAGCTAGCGGTCGAAGGAGCGAATGGTATGGCACATAGACGCACAAGGAAGAGAGTCGCCAACGTTGATGGGGAATTGCCTATGACCCCCATGATCGACATTGTATTTCAATTGTTGATCTATTTCATTCTGACGTTTGAGCCGCAGGATGTCATGGCCCATTTGGACGTGTTCAGGCCGGCCCCGGATGCCGAGCCGCGGGAGGAAATGGAGACGCCCAATGTGTTGCAAATCGTCATTTACCCGGATGGTTTCACGTTGAATGAGCGCCCGATGACGCTGGTGAACATTGAGCGTAATTTGGCGCGGCTGGCAGCGCTTGACCCAAATCAGACGGTGTTGATTATGGCCCGGGCACAATCCCGCCACGAGAACTTGGTCCAAATCCTTGATTTATGCGCCAAGGTGGGGTTACGTAACCTGTCAGTCGTTAGCATGAATTAACGCAGAAGGGAGGCGACCATGAATCGCAGAGAGTATATTCGCCGGAAGATTCTGGAGCATTTGATTGGTCCTACGGGCTCCATTCTGTTGCACATTCTGATTCTTTACTTGGCGGTGCATTTTATTGTCTTTGAGACGCGCGATACCACCCCTGAGATTGAGGTCAGGGTGATGGAAATAGAAACCCCGGACTTGGACGATCTGGATCTGGATTTTGAGCCGGAACTGGAGCCGCTGGAGTTCGATCTTGATTTTGACATGGACGTGGATATGGACGTGGACATGGATGTCCCGCCGGAAGACATGGACTTCACCCAGGATCAACCCGACGTCGACTTTGCCGCGCTGGACGTTATGCAGGTTGAAAGTCCACTGATCATGCAAGGCCTGTTTTCGGGGCGGAATGAAGCGGGTCGATCCGCCTTGTTGCGTGAGTATGGCGGTCGCTGGGGCGAGCAGACGGCTCAGGCGGTCATGCGGGCGTTGGAATGGCTCCGCATCAATCAAAACGAGAATGGTTCGTGGGCGCATGGCGGGCCCTCCTCGGCCATGACCGGTTTGGGCTTGCTGACCTTTCTGGCCCATGGTGAGACGACTTCCTCCGAGCGCTATGGGCATACGGTGCGTCGGGCGATCCGCTTCCTAATGGAACAACAGCGGGATGATGGCCAATTCCGGCATACCGGCGGTCACCACGTCTATGGCAACGCGATTGCAGGCTATGCCCTGACCGAAGCCTATGCGCTGACCCGCATCCCGCGGGTGCGGGAGGCCATGAACAAGGCGATACAAGCCATGATTGATAACCAGCAGCCGGCCGGCGGCTGGGATTACGGTTTTGCCCAAGGTGCGCGCCGGGATACGTCTGTTTCGGCTTTCATTGTCCAGGCGCTGAAAGCGGCGGAGCTGGCCGAGAGTGATGCAGAAGGCATTCAACGGGCCATGGACCTGGCTATTGAGGACTTGCGCAGCGTGTACAATCCGGACCACGGTTCGTTCGGATACACCAGCGCCGGTGGGCGCAATCTTTCTATGACGGCTATTGGTACGCTGTTGTTCCAGCTAACGGGACATGGGCGGGCACCGGAAGCGCGAGCGGGCACGGAATTGGTGCGGGATATGGCCCGCATAGATTGGGATAATCCCGATCGCTGGACGATGTATCGCACCTACTACATTACGCAGGTGATGTTCCAATCAGGCGGCGGTGCTTGGCAGGCGTGGAACAACCAGTTTGCCCCGCAATTTGTGCGCAATCAAAATGAGGACGGTAGTTGGACTTCACCTTCGGCCCAGCTCGAAGGCGGCGGTGGTCGCGAGGACACGTATGGCCCTGTGTACTCCACCACGCTGGCGGCATTGTCTTTACAGGTGTATTATCGCATTCTGCCTACATTTGCCGTGGTTGATGAGCCTGAGCCCGAAGAAGACCCGGACGACGACGTGGTGATTCAAATTATCTAAGGACGGGTGGAAGCTGACGGTGCAAGGCGAAAAGGGCAAAACGATGGACGTGCGGGATGTGGCGCATCTGGCACGTATGCATATCACCGCTGAGGAAGCGACACTGTTTCAATCGCAGCTGGAGCACATTCTCGATCACGTGCGCGACCTGGGTGAACTGGACCTTGACGGGGTGGAGCCGACGGCCCATGCGGTAGCGGTGCAGAACGTCTTTCGGGTGGACGAGGCGCGTCCCGGTTTGCCGCACGCGCAAGTAATGGCGAATGCCCCGCAAGCGCGCAACGGTTTATTTATGGTGCCCCGTATTCTTGAATAGAGGCCACGATGCACGCTCAATTGCCAACCGTGGCCACCTTGCCACAGCTGCTTGCCAACGGGCAAACGACAACCCGATCCGTGGTCGATACGCTTTCCGCAGCGATCGAATCCCGTAATCCTGTCTTGAATGCCTATCTTTCCTGGGATGGTGCCGAGGCTGCACGGTGGGCCCAAGAGGTGGATGCGCAATCCGTCGCGAACCGCCCCTTGTTAGCGGGCGTACCCATTGGGATCAAGGACGTACTCAATGTGCAGGGGCAACCGTGTGGTTGTGCATCGCTCATACTCGAGAAGTATGTTAGTCCGTACGATGCCACGGCGGTGGCGCGGTTGCGCCAAGCCGGGGCGCTGCCCTTCGGTCGGCTGAATATGGATGAGTTTGCCATGGGCTCCAGCAACGAAAATTCTGCTTACGGACCGGCGCGCAATCCCTGGAACGCGGGTTACGTGACCGGTGGATCAAGTGGCGGATCGGCGGCGGCCGTAGCTGGCGGCATGGCGGTGGCGGCATTGGGTACGGACACGGGCGGGTCCATCCGGCAGCCGGCGGCCTTTTGCGGGTGCGTGGGATTAAAACCCTCTTACGGACGCGTGTCCCGCTATGGATTAACGGCCTTCGCCTCGTCCCTCGACCAGATCGGCCCGTTGACGCAATCCGTTGAAGATGCGGCGATCCTGTTGCAAGTAATAGCCGGGCACGACCCGCTGGACTCGACCTCGCTGGACCGGCCGGTGCCGGATTATCGTGCCGCCCTGAGCGGGGACTTGGCTGGTATGAGGTTGGGGCTGCCCCGCGAATATTTTACGGACGGAGTGGACCCGCAGGTGACGTGGGCCGTACGCGCCGCCATCGAGGAATGCCGCAAACTGGGGGCCGAAATAGTCGATGTGGATCTGCCCCACACGCGCTATGCGGTGGCTACCTACTATATCATTGCCACTGCGGAAGCCTCGGCCAACTTGGCACGGTTCGACGGGGTCCGTTATGGTGCACGGGAAAGCGGCCAGGACCCGATTGATAGCTATGGGCGCACGCGGGCCCGCTATTTCGGCCCGGAAGTGAAGCGTCGCATTATCCTGGGCACCTTTGTTTTGAGTAGCGGTTATTACGATGCGTATTATCTGCGCGCCCAAAAAGTGCGCACGCTCATCCGCCGTGACTTTGAAGCCGCATTTCAACAATGCGATGCGTTACTGGCGCCGGTGGCCCCCACCACGGCCTATCCCTTGGGCGAACGAGTGGACGACCCCTTGCAGATGTATTTAGGCGATATCTTTACGGTGACCGCCAATCTGGCGGGCATCTGTGGCTTATCTGTGCCGTGTGGTTTCAGTGACAACGGTTTACCAGTGGGCTTGCAGGTCCTTGGTCCTGCGTTTCGCGAAGAAACGATTTTGCGCGTGGGACACGCGTATGAGCAGGCTACCGATTGGCACCATGGACTTCCACCGGTGTGCGCGGAGGACGGTGGCCAATGAGTGGCGCAAACCCCTATAAGGTGAGTATTGGCCTTGAAACGCACGTGCAATTAAAGACGCGCTCCAAGATATGGTGTGCCTGTCCCAATACTTTCGGGAGCGATCCCAACACGGATGTGTGCCCTATTTGCCTGGGGTATCCCGGTTCCATGCCCGTGCTGAACGCGGAGGCGGTCAAGTTAACGGTAATGGCGGGGCTCTTGCTGGGATGCCGGATTAATCACTACAGCAAATTTGATCGTAAGAGCTATTTCTATCCGGATATGCCCAAGAACTACCAAATCTCACAGTACGACCAGCCGTTATGTACCGGTGGGTCGGTACCGATCGAAGTGGATGGGAAACCAAAAGTCATTCGCATTCACCGCATTCATCTCGAAGAGGATGTGGCCAAGAACAATCATTTCGAAACCGCCAGTGGCGTCGATTTCAACCGGGCCGGTACGCCGTTAATGGAAATTGTTTCAGAGCCCGACATCGCATCCGCCGATGAGGCCTTCGCCTTTCTCCAGGCGCTGAAGCAGATGCTGGTGTACGGCGGCATCACCGACGGCAATCTGGAACAAGGCAATATTCGGTGCGACATCAATTGCAGCGTTCGACCGGACACACAAACGACGTTGGGCACCAAGACCGAGATCAAAAATATGAACACGTTTAAGGGGGTACACCGCTCCTTGACGTACGAGATTAAGCGCCAAATCGAAGTGTGTGAGCAGGGCGGGAAGATTATGCAGGAAACCCGGCGCTGGGATGACGCGCGCGGCGTGACCACCGCCATGCGGTCGAAGGAATACGCCCACGATTACCGGTACTTCCCTGAACCCGACCTGATGCCCGTTGTCCTCGATGACGCGCAAATTGATGAGTGGCGTACCGCGCTGCCGGAGATGCCGCAAGCCCGGCGCACACGGTTCATCACCGATTTCGGACTGCCAGCCTACGATGCCGACGTGTTGGTAGCGGATAAACCCATTGCTGATTTTTTCGAGGCCACCTTGGCGGCTGGCGCATCGCCTAAAGCGGCTTCCAACTGGGTGATGACGGAGCTACTACGCATGTTGGGTGAGCAGGAGTGGTCGGTGAGCGAGGCCCGTATCACGCCGACGATGTTGGCGGATATTTTACGTTTACTGGACGAAGGGAAAATCAATAACCCGGCGGCCAAGACGATTTTTTCGGTGTGCTTTACCGAGGGCGGCGATCCGCGCGCCATCATGGAGGCCCGCGGATTGGCCCAGGTCAGCGATGAGGGGGCGCTTGACCGTTGGGTGCAGGCGGCGATCACCGCGAATCCCAAGTCGGTAGCGGATTATCAAGCTGGCAAGAAAGCCGCGCTACAATTCCTGATGGGCCAGGTCATGCGGGCCAGCCAGGGGAAGGCGAATCCGCCTAAAGTCATGCAGGCGCTTAAGGCGCAGTTGGATGGATAATAGCGTCCGCCCACGTGGCGAATTCAGCGGGCGACGTGCGCCCGCTAGCGATTTCCGGCGAATGAGGGATACAAGCCCAGAGGGGCACTTGGCCAAGCTGAGTTAGGGTCGCAGCGTTGTTGGTTTCGATATCGCCCCAAGGGGCAGGATCGGTTTGCACGAGAACGATTCCTGCGATGGTCAGGTTAACCTTACGCAGGGCTTCGATCGTCAATAACGTATGATTCAATGTCCCCAAACCAGCGCGCGCCACAATGCACACCGGTAACCCGAGCATCACCATCAAGTCCCGCATGGAAAAATCGTTCGTAATCGGAACCTGTACCCCGCCTGCACCCTCCACTAAAACGGACTCGTGCGCAGCGGCCAGTTGGCGGTAGGCGGCGCACAGGCGGTCGGGCGTTATGGTCACTTTTTCGTTGGCTGCGGCCAGATGCGGGGACGCGGGCTGGTGCAAGGCGTAGGGGCAAACAGCGGCGCTGACGGCAGGGGCGGCGCACGGCCCGGTCATGCGGCCGACAAAATCCGGATCCGGCGCAATCCATTCGCCGTCACGCCATTCGCAGCCCGTTTGAATGGGCTTCATATAGGCCACATCGCGGCCCTGCTCTTGCAAGGCGCGGCGAATAAGCGCCGCGACCACGGTCTTGCCAATCCCCGTGTCGGTTCCCGTAATGAAGAGCGGAGCCTGGACGTGTTTGATCAGTGGTGTCATGCGGAATCCCTAGCCGGGGGAGTGGATTCGGGGCCGTAAATGTGTGCCGTGGGACAGCGACAAATGACACGGGTTCCCCGAGGGGTGTTGGGTTCCAACCGCAGCTCGGCCTGCAAGCTGTGTGCGCGTTGGCGCATGCTATGAATGCCAAGGCCGCAGCCCTCGGTTTGCGGGGCTGGCATTCCGGTGCCGTCGTCACTAATGGTCAAGCACACATGGTCCGCATTGTCGCGTTGCCAGTGGATGGTGATCATGTCCGGCTGGCCGTGGCGGGCGGCGTTGTAGACCGCTTCGCGTGCAATCATGTATAGCGTTTCTTGAACCATCGGTTGGGTGGGCCACGGGGTGTCGGCGGCGTGTTCCACCGTACAGCGCACGGAAAACAGGCCACTAATTTCGCGGGCGAGTTGAGGCAAGGCATCCGCCAATCCTTCGCCGTGCAATTCAATGGGTGCCAGTCCTCGTGCCAGGTCGCGTACTTGTTGGACCGATTCTTTGAGGGTGGCATTCAGTTGCTGTGCATGCGCGGCTCCGTCCGGGTCGTGTGAGGTACAACGTTGTACCAGTGATCGACTAAGAAAGACGGCGCCAGTTAGTTTTTGGCCCAGTGAGTCATGCAGATCGCGGCCCAATTGGCGTCGTTCTGCTGCGGTTGCTTCCCGCAATGCATTTTCGAGGCGCGACCGCTCCTGCATCTCGGCGGCCAACTGCTCGTTAGCCGTTTGTAATTCGCGGGTACGGAGCTGGACTTCATGCGCTACGCGCCGATGGCGGTCAGCGATCCACGCCAGTTGGCTGGTGACCAGCAAGGTCAGGCTCAACCCCGTCAGCAGTATCGTCCAGATGCGCGTGGGCAGCGGTGGGGCCGCGCGCTGTACCGTCAGCATCCAGTGGCGATCCAGCACGGGAATCTCCCGCACCGCACGCCACTCGTGGCCCGCTGTGGTAGCCGATGGCGTTCCGGGTTCCGCCGCAGTTGGCGGTGTGAGTGCATAGGCATAATCGGGCGATAGACCGCTGCGTTCAGCCGCCCGCTGGAGCAAGGGCTCCGGTTCCAACAGACCAATGGCAAAGCCGATAAAGGTGGATGACGCCTGCTCCGGGTCGGCGCTGCGGGGGGCATGAAAGATGGGCGAAAAAATCCAATACGTCGTACCAAACACGTTGGGAATCGGCTGGGGCACAATCACCGTTTGGGGGGCGCTGGCCATGCGTTGGATGGCTTCGGTCGCGGCCGGAAACCCGCCAAAATCGAAACCCGTAGGTACCTGTAAGGCGTGGGCGGAATCTTGCCAGGTCAACGGGTAGTAGATTGGCCGCAGCTGCGCCGGGCGCAGGCTATCGCCCGTCGGTGACCATTCGGTGATCTTGTAGCCTGTTTCCGGCGCGGCCCGGTGGGATTCCTCCAGGGCCTCGCGCAGGCGATGGCTGATGCGCTGCGCGAATCCGAACCCGCCCAACACGCGCCGTTGGTGGGCCATGGCGAGCGTAACAAATTCGTTCAGTGCCGTTGGTGAGATTTCATCTGAGACGGCGTGCAGTGCTCGAATAGAGTCAAGCACTTCGGAAATCACACGCAGTTCGTCTTCCACATGGTGGTGCAGGTTTTCCACCTGCTGCCTGAAGTGTTCCTGTGCCTGTGCGTGCTGTCCCCGCAAGGCGTGCTGCTCAACGAGTAGGGTGATGACCAGTCCCGCCAAGGCCGTAATCCCCACCGCCCACCACGGCCAGCGTGCCAGCGGGGGCGTCGGCCTGGTCATGGCGTCATGTCCTCAGCGTAGGCGCTCAAGGGCGGACAACTGCAAACCAACTGCCGATCACCCTGCAC
>PWVE01000080.1 GCA_003562335.1 PVC group bacterium | reverse complement strand
TTTAGCCAGTACCCTTAAAACACACCAGAATAAACGGTCACCACGCAACATGTTCATTCATAGACTCTTACATATACGTCACCAAATACCGTAAAAAACAGCGACCAGTCTATCAATAATTTCCTTCTTGCCAATACGGAACAATCCCGCTATGTAATAAGCTCACATTGAGGGATTTGTACATATGGTTGTACTTTAATGCAGAAACCCAAGAAAAATCCACTCAATCACTTGGGCCCTGAAAATAGACCATTGACATCTATGCGCCATTGGCGTACATTGCGGGCGTGATGGTATTCAAGGAACCAGTGTATTCACTCGGCAGATCGGCAGGCTAATTTCGGATGAAGCCTATCGCTAGCTCCAGCAGGAATTGATTTTCAATCCTGCAGCTGGCGATCTGATAAAGGGAAGCGGCGGTCTTCGGAAGATTCGCTGGCGATCCGTATCATGTGGGAAGCGCGGTGGCATCAGGGTGATATACGACTGGTACGTGGCCGACAGCGAGATATTTCTACTCCTTGCCTACGGCAAGACAGAGAAAGCGGATCTATCGGCCAAGGAGATCAAGATTCTAAAAGCCTTGGTTGAGGAGAATATGTGATGAAGAAAGAATTGTTTGACGAATTGGTTGAGAGTATTGAGGAAGCCGGAAAAATACGAAAAGGCCTAGCCAAGCCTTCCCGGGTCTTTCGATTTCGTCCCGTGGATGTAAAACGCATCCGCAACAGGCTGCATGTATCCCAATCTCAATTCTCCCTGATGATTGGTGTCAGCAAGTCAACCCTGCAAAACTGGGAACAGGGGCGAAGAGAGCCCGAAGGCCCGGCAAAGGCTCTTTTGCGTGTCGTGGAAAAGCGACCGGAAGCTGTGCTTGAAGCATTGCAGGCATGAGACAGATGGGCCAACAAGAGGCTGGTGGGTATCGTCGCTAGCGCGCCGACCCCACAGCCTCGACGTTGGCTCAAATTACAGCTTGACCATCTGTATATATCAGGCATCCTGATGCATATGAGAACAACATTGAATATAGATGACGATGTAATCCAGAAGGCATGCGCCATTACAGGCGTTAAAGAGAAGACATCTGTGGTCCGCATGGGCCTCGAAGCGCTTATCGCAAGAGAAAGCGCAATACGCTTGGCGAGACTTGGGGGCTATCAGAAAAACCTCAAAGGCACTCCCCGCCGAAGAAGTGGAGGGGCTAAATGACGCTGGTAGACACCTCTGTGTGGATCGATCACTTCCGTCATGGAGATAGTCTTTTGCAGGATATGCTGATAAACGCGGAGGTGCTAATCCATCCCTTTATAATTGGCGAATTGGCGTGTGGGAACCTTGCCCGTAGGGGAGAAATTCTGGAATATCTCGAATCCTTGCCATTGATAACCGTGGTAACGCATGATGAAGCGATGCAAATGATTATCTCAAGGAAGCACTGTAGACGAGGCGGCTTTACGTTGGTGGAGTTGCTGGTAGTGATCAGCTTGATTGCCCTCCTTATATCGTTACTCACCCCCGCTTTACGGTCCGCAAGGGAAGCCGGTTATCGCACGGCCTGCGCAAGCAATTTAAGGCAAATAGGCCAGCTTACGGGCGTGTACATGGCTGACAACAGAGGGCTTTTCCCCCACGTCGTGAGACGCCCAAACGCAGACAGTTGGGGCGGAAGCCCTTGGTGTAACCGAAACCAGCCGTTACCTGTCATGGCTGGTTATAGGAGGTTTGAAGGCTACAATGACTGGAGGAGAGCCAATCATATTTTTTCCTGCCCATTGGGGCGTGCTCGTGGTCGCCAAGCACTGAATTATACGGGAAATGTTTTTGTCATGGGTTGGCAGCATAATAACCACTACCCTGCACGCCGAATAGACGAAATCAGGAAACCCGGGGAAGTGGTGTACATCGCGGATAACAACAAGGAAGGAGGCAATGGGAGGCAATGGATGTTTGGTTCTTGGTTTCGCGACGTAGTCGGCACGCGGCATGAGGGGCTGGCCAATATTCTCCACGCCGATATGTCCGTCAAGGCCGTTGACCGCGCGGAGTTACAGAGGGACGTAAACATCAGGCCCGAGATTTATTGACCCCGCTCCGGGGCAAGGGAAGGGAGAAGAGGTATGAATGTGATGATTGTTTTGCTGATTCTGGTCAGCATGGTTGGTATGGTGGTCGGGTTAAAGAAACAAAAAGAGGGCCTTGCGTGGGGGCGTCCCTTGACGTTGCCTGCCTGGTGCTTGGGGTCTTGGTGATGATCCCTCAGTATAGGTCGATATTTTCCAGAGGTGCGCGTGCCAGGGCCAGAATTCACCGCGAAATTTCCTACCGTCAAGTGTTGGGAGCTAGAGTTGGACAGATCGTCGCCAGTGAGTTTCAGGGTGATCCCAAGGTAGCCGTGATTCCGCACGTGGTCCGGGATTCCGCTGTGCTTGACGGGTTCATGTCCGCTATGAGCGGGACGGGTACTGTGGAACTCCTTGAGCCTGACTTGGATGCGTATGTGCGGGAGCTCATGCAAGCGGAGGACATCACCGCTGAGCAAGAAGAAATGTGGTTGAAGGATGCGAAACTGTTTGCAATGGATAGCAATGTCTTGTCAGTCAAATTAATGAATGACCTCTTGCATCAGGTTGAAAGTAACACGGATGTGCTGGTTCTGTTTAGTGCGTTGCCTCTTGATTTCATGGAATTGGATATCCTGAGTCAAGCGGAACGTCCCCGGATTATTCTGGCATCGGGACAAGACCTGTTGGATGACGAGAAAATTGTCGACGGGGTTGAGAGCGGTTTGTTTCACGGGGTGGTGAAACTTAACCATAATCCGGAAGGCTGGCGCGACGACATGCCGGTGCATTCCGACGTGGCGGAAGCGTTTGCCAAGCGCTATGTGTGGGTGACGCGCGAAAATTGAGCATCTGTAGTAACCGGTCCCTGTCACGCCGTTAAGGCGGTATATCATGTGTGCACGAATAGTTGCAAGGTGGTGGGTGGTTTGGCGCGGAGCGGTCATAACGGGTTTGTGGTTGCTCGCCAGTGGCTGTGGCACACTGCAGTTTGATCCGGTCAGCGGTCGCGAGGTGCGCAATCTATATACCCTGGAGGGTGACGCGCGCTTTGGTTTGGATGTCAAACGCGATATCCTGCAGGTTACTGAGGAAGCGGGCATTCCCATCAATCAGGATCCCGTGATGCTGAATACGCTGTCCAACATGGTGCACCGCATCGCGGCGGGTATTGAAAACGCGTACCAAGCGGTGATCCCACCGCCACCGCACCCACACCGTTCGGGTGACATACTCCTCAGGCACCTCATAGTAGGCCTTATCCACCTCGACGAAGCCGTCGCGATGGACCGAACGCCGCCCTTCATTGAAACAAGGGAACAGCGAATTCGGCAGCGGAAGCAGCGCATCACGTTCCGCTGACAGGAACAGGGCCCCCACTTGGCGGCGGGTCGTGCCGTGGATGCGCTGATCGGCCACATGGGTTTCCCAGTCCAGCAGGTGTCCGTTTTGATCAGCCAGACTATCGAAAACCCGTCCTTTCAAGCCATTATCTTTGACGTAGCCGATGCCGCGTTCCACCTTGCCGTTATGGCGTGGCGTGTGAACACGGGTCGGCAGGATCGACGTCCCGTAGTGACGCGCAAATGCCTCCAGCTTGGGATTCAGTTCCGGGTCGTACCAGTCCGCCTTCAGTACCGCCGCTTTGAGGTTATCGGTCACAAGCGTCCTGGGTACCCCTCCAAAATAGCGGAACGCGTTCTCCAGCACCCGGATGAAGCTCTCGGTGTTCTGATGCCAAACCGCTTCACTATAAGCTTTGCGGGAATGGCTCAGAACCACGCGAAGCACCGACGGCCGCCGCCGCTTACCCTCAGCGGTCCGCGTGGGCGCACCCCGGCCAAAGTCCACTTGTGCCTCATCCCCCGGTGCGCACTCCACTCGCTGGAAACGGCGTGGCTGGGTCTGGCGCAGCTTGCCCGCAAAGCGTTTACACTTTGATACGACCCCGTGAAGGCCCATTCCGCCACCATATCCTGCCAGATACGCTGGGCGGACAACCCCTTTTCAAGGCCCCGCTCAATATCCAGACGATGCTCTTCGCACAAGCTGCGGCGGCCAACCGACCCGGAGGTCGAAATGGCCGGGTTTGACGAATCACCGGACCCGGGGGTCGAAATGGCCGGGTTTGGCAAACGCCCCTCCTGCCACAGCCGGACATACCGCCCCACCGTCTCCCGATCAATATTCAGTTCACGGGCAATGCGACGATGCGACCAGCCCTGTCTCTTAAGCCCTATTATTGCGTTCATTACATTCACTTCTTTTTGATTTGCCATGCACTCTCCTCTCTTTTGAGAGCACAGAGTACAGGGCAAAGCCCTGCTTAGAAGTGGCTGGTTTTGAAGTGACCTTTACTGGCTGGTTTTAAGCGACCGCTGACACCCGCCATTCGTAATAAAGGTATCCGGGCAGGAAGATGTACCCGATAACACCGTCATTCCGCCTGATCAATGGTTGCAGATTAGATCGTTCCCAGCTCTTGTTCGAAGGACAAAATAAAATCGTTTCAACCATGCCGGCCGCGACGAAATTATTGACATGATCACGCCATCCGGCCCACCTGGCTACCCGATGCGCATGATCGCGCACCTCAGTGCGATACATGTCTTCAAAATAACCGCGATCATCGGCAAGAATACCTGACAAGAAATTGCTTTTTAGGCGGTTCCCAGTGAGGGGCCGTATGCGCCGATCCGGGGTAACTGGCCATGTCGCCTTCATGGTGCAAGGCTAGCAAAATCGGAGGGGGACGTCAATCCCCGGACAGGGCAAACGCATCTAAATCTTTTGCGTTTACCCGCAAAGACCGAATGACGAAATACCCAAATACCCAAGGAAGTCCGAATTTCGAAGCCCGAAATACCTGTCATCCACCGCTTACTTGATGACCGCCCTGACCATGCATGGATCCCGCATTCACGCATAGTGCGGCTTGCCTATTCGAACTTCGGGCTTCTTTCGGACTTGGGTGTTTGGGTATTTCGTCATTTATCACCATAATTTAGATGCGTTTGCCCTGAATCCCCGGATTTACTCTGCGCTGATTGTCCATGTGCCGGGCGGTAGCGTGAAGCGGACACGACGCTCGTCGCGCCCCTCGAATGCCACGGCCTGGTTGTGCGCGACCGGCTCGCTATCCTTGTAGACCACTGTCTGATTGATCTGCACCTCGCGGATACCGGCTTCGCTTTGGGGAATGCCGACCTGTGCCGAGGTGTCCTCGGGGACCGTCAGCTCCATTTCAAAGGCATCCTCTTTTTGACGCAGTTCCAGGGCAATCATGCCGAATTGTGTGGGAACCGTCGTTTTGATCATGTTGAGCGGTCCCATTTGCGGCATGACCGCAAAGGTTTTGAAGGCGGGCTCGGTCGGGGCGATGCCGGCCGCATACTGGTTGAGCATGGTCATCGGCCCGCCGGACCAGCCATGATTGTAGGAGCCACCGCCGAACCCCTCACGACCGATCCCCCAGCCTTCCCACAGCGTGGTCAGCGGGCTGGCAATCATCGCGGCATAACGTTTTTTGGTGCGTTCGATCGCTTGTGTGGGAGCATCCATCATATAGAGGGCTTCCAGTACATATTTTTCCATGTAGGGGCTGGCGTGATACTCGGTAGCCAGTAGCTCCTTGATGGCCGGATAATATTCCGGCTTGGCGAGGCCGGCCACCACGGCGAGCGCATTAGCCCGGTCGTCGGTACTGCCTTGATGGCCCGGATCACGATAGTAGCTTCCTTGCCAAAAGGTTTCGTTGAACGCGTTTTCGATGGACTGTAGCTTTTGGCGGTACCCCTCGATATCGTCGTCATGACCGGTCAATGCGGCCATTTCCACTGCGCCGCGCAGGGCCAGATACAACCAGGCATTGGCTAAAACTTCGCGGTCTTGATTATCGCCCCAGTCGGCCCAGTCCCATCCCCCTCTACGGCGAATGGTCAGCCCGTTATCACCAATACGCCACAGTGCGAGATAGTCGCGCACGGCAGGATAGACGTCGGCGATAGTCTGCTGATCGCCGGAGTACCAATAGTAGGTCCAGAAGCCGTACCAGCCGACACTGGCGAGCATCTGCATCGGTAATTCGCGTTCTACTTCGGCAGTTATGGGGATCGGCGAAAAGAGCGAACCGTCCGCACGCTGCCAGCGGGCCAACTCATAGATACCCTTTTGGGCCAGAGGGGGACCGGTTTCCGGATCAAACACGAAGAAGGCCTGCCCCAATTGGTTGACCACGTCGCCCCACCACTGGGCGCGTTCACGGTCGGGACAATCCATATAGGTATCGCGCATGTTCACATAGAGGGTGCGAAAGGCTTTATCCCAGAGTGTGTTCATGTCCGCATCGTCGGTTACCATTGTGCCGAGGACTTCGCTGCCATAGCCGGTTTCGCGGAATTTGAGGGCCAGCACTTCTACGCCTGCCGGCACGGTATAGCGCACGTCGTGGCCGTTCATCCATCCCAGCGATTCGTATTCCTGCTGGCCTTCCCGCGTAATATATTCGGCCCGCACATTGGCAGCGCTACCGCCCATGTAATTATCCGTGCGAATGTCAATCAGCTTGCCAGCGGGGGCTCTGACTTTCAGATAGGGGGTGACGTGGGCATTGTACGGCAATTTACAAATGAATACCGTGTGGCCATCTTGATTCTGCTGTTCGCTAATCTCCACGTAATCGGTCATCCCAAAATCTTTCCATTGCGGGATCATACGGTAGTAGAGTTGGTTCCACGGCGCGACGGGCGGCGTTCCGAACGTGCGGGCCGGTTGCCAGTCACTGTCGTCAAAGCCGGGCGCTTGCCAGTTGCCGATATC
The DNA here is from genome assembly GCA_003562335.1 of PVC group bacterium. Taxonomy (GTDB): domain Bacteria; phylum Verrucomicrobiota; class Kiritimatiellia; order SLAD01; family SLAD01; genus SLLF01. The sequence goes on along the minus strand of PWVE01000080.1, from coordinate 939 downwards.
CTTGCGTGCGTCGAAGCGAATATTATGCTCGGACAGCCGACGGTTAGGGTGTGGCTCGCCGGTCGATCCATAGGCCGGGTGAACGATCGCCTTCCATTGGGAATCGCTAAGCAGGGGACTTCCATCGATGTCCGCCTCGAACAGAAAGGCGGCTTTGCCGCTGCTTCGGTGTGAATAGCCGGATCGCCCCCAATACCAGACCAGTGCAGCAACCGTATTGTCGCCGGCTTGGAGGTGGGGCGTCAGATCGATGATGTCGTAATAGGTGTCATTCGGTGTCGGGCCGCGTTTGACTTGTCCTTCGAACACGACCAGCTCGCCATTGACCCACAGCCAGTATTTGCTGTCGCACGCAATGCGTACCTGGGCATTCTGCGGGGCTTGCTCCAGCGTGAATTGGCGGCGGTACGATTGCCAACTGTTCGGCTTGCACTCGTCCTGCGGCGCAATCCACTGGGCACTCCAATCTGTCTCAAGGGCGTGTGCCGGTACCATCACCCACGCCAAGGCCATAACGGCGGCGACCACAACGAACGGCTGTATATGCTTCATGCTATCATTTTTCTGTTATGAGTAAACATCATGTGTACAAGCTCTATAACGCTCGTGCTAATAGGCTTACCTTGTTCGTACGTTAGCAAGAAGAAAACCCCAAAGCAAGTGTGAGCGCAGGGCAAACGCAACGGGCGATTGCCCGCGACAAAGATTAGTACTCGTACACGTAATCGGTGAGCGGTAATCGGTGAGCGGTGAGCGGTAATCGGTGAGCGGTGAGCGGTGAGCGGAAAAGGTAGGGCGAACCGTCCCCGGTGAGCCGCTGAGCGCGATTGGTCTATGATCCGTGCACGCACGGAGCGCAGTCCCGCCCTTGCTCCCTGCGGCTCAGCCAGAGGCTTCGCCTACCCACGCTGAGGGGGATTCCTTCCCCACACTTAACCG
>PWVE01000120.1 GCA_003562335.1 PVC group bacterium | reverse complement strand
GAGTCGGAGAGGCGGTGGCCTCCTGAACACTGAACACTGAACACTTGTACCACCCAGAACGTCGAGACATTCACAAACACCTATTGCCACCAATTAATTTCAAATATCTTTGGCTAGATCTCTTCGCTGGCGTTGCGGCCTGACGGGCCGTCTGTCCGGTAGTATTGTCCGCCAGCTTGATAGGCCGTATGGGGTCCACCCTGAGCCGAATGAAGGGCGAAGGACCGCATGGTGCCGAGGCTTCCGCCCTCCGCGCCCACTGTGGTTTGAGGTGCTTGGCCGGGTCGTACGAGCGGGCGCCGGGGCACGACTTCAATCAGCCCCACCACGTCGGCCAAGCCGTGGAACAAGGTGGCCGGCGAACGCACAATATTGATTTCTTCGATCATCGCGCCCGGCAGCACGTAGAGTAATTCACGCGCGTCCCGTTGCCAAACCCCGTCGAATACCACGTCGGGATAGGGATAGATCTGGCCGCGAAAGGAATGAAATTGTTTGTACTTGCGACCGTGCGTTTCGGTGTGGATGCCGGGCATGGCGACCAGGGCGGCGCTGGTAGTGGCCGGCATGATTTGTTGCAGGTCGGCCCCCGTCCAGGAATCGGTCAACGCGTCGATTGCGGCAGACTCCCGGGTGGGCTCATACAGCAGATCCCGCCCGGCCCGCACGACGATCAGGCGGTCCAGTTTGTAGGGCGCCTGCTCCTCGGTCGCACTGGTCGCCAGCGTGGTCACCAGCAAACTTATGACGGCCAGTACGGATAGACGAAAGATGCATTTCTCATTCATATTATATCTCCATTCGGTGAACGATTATGGGCGACGATTACGATGGACGATTGGTGCTTCGCTCTCCTCGTAATCCGTAGTCGTCGCCGTAGTCGTCAACCTATTTACCTTTTCACAAAACTTTTGACCGTGCCCGGGTGGGGGAGGTGCAGCCGCACTTGACTGTGGGCGGCCCATTCCTTGTGATGGGTGACTAACAGCACCATACGTCCTTGTTGCGTTTCCTGAACGAGCGTGTCCTTGACCAACGCGGCGCTTTCGTCGTCCAGGTTGCCCGTGGGTTCGTCGGCGCAAATCAACGGTTTGTCACCCAGCAGCGCGCGCGCAATGGCCACGCGTTGCTGTTCACCCGCGCTGAGTTGGGCGGGCCGGTGCGCGAAACGGTGACGGATACCGAGACGTTCGCCCAGTTCTGCGATACGCGGAATATGTTTCCCCGGGTCGGCGCACCAACGCAAAGGCCAACGCAGGTTGGCTTCGACATCGAGATACGGAATGAGGTGAAACCAGGCACTCAACCGGTCGGGCCGCAAGCGGTCCCGACCGGACGCGTGTCCAGTAGAAATCGAATTTGATTCAGGCATGAGTTTTTCGTGCCGCTTCCCAGGCTCACTCCTGCCCCTGCCTGGCGTGGTCGATTTGCGCCTGGAACTCGATCCCGTTGATGGCGGGCGGCTGGGTGGAACCGTCTGCTGATTTCAACTCGATTGTCAGGCTGTGGCCGGTTACCGGCACACGCAGATCATGCACCAACCCCTTGAAAGGACCGCCAGCCTGGGCGGCTATATCCACCGCTGCCAGCGCCTTTTCGCCGTTGACCCAGACGTCGAAGACCCGTTGCCCCGGTGCCACGTCCGGGCGCAATTCAGCGAAATGGAGTCGTACCAAATACTCGGTGTCTAGCAGATCCTCGATTTCCCATTGGCCTTCGCCTTCGTAGAGCGAAGCCAGCACCCAGGGGATGCTGCCGTTGGCGTTTTGGATCGCCGAGGCATGCCGGTGGTGATGCCCGTCCTGGTCGAACCAGACCCGGTCCGACCCGTCCACGCGGCGGCCCGGTGCACCGAAGTTGAGCCCGTGCGCGGACGGATCCGGCGGGGCGGCATCGTAGCGGGTCCATTGCTCAACATGCGGATCGTCCGGCAGGTGAATCATGGCCAGCGACGTTTGCAGGGCATAGCTGCACGTGCAGGTACGCGTGTAGTCAAGCGCACTGATCACCCCGTCGGCGGCCACCATGTTAGCCGTGCAACCGGAGCGGAACCCGCTGAAGGTGCCGGTGCCCGTATCATTGGCCAAATCGAAATAGCCAGCATACCCGCTGCGGTAGAATAGCAAGTTGGGCGAAGCGCTCAGGGTGTTACAGCCGTAGGCGCGACGATACTCCCACGGAGTGGTCTCTCCGGTCAGCGGCTGGACCCGTTGCCAGACCTGGCCGGTCAAGACGGAAATAGCAGGACCCGGACGGCCGGGAATCAATTTCTCCCCGTGCACCGCACCCGGCAGCGTAAAGTTGCCGCCGGTCCACTTAATCTCGCCCGTTGTGCCGCAGCGACCCGCCCGATGCCGCGGCTCGTCTGCGAGTGGACGCCGCAAGTCCACGCTGCCGCCCTCGATCAGGATGTCATGGTCCGCCACGTACATCAGGAACGTGCCGAACACGTCGCTGTCATGCCCCCAGCGCTCCTCGCCGGTGGCTAAATCCAGCGCCATGATCGTGGAGGGCCGGTCGGGCACCCGCCCGCGACGCGCGCGCTCCTCCAGCGCGTTTTCCGAAAGACCGTCGATGAGATATAGCGTGTCGTCATGGGAAATGATCGCGTTATGGCGGAACCCGATGGCGGCTTCGCGCTCCCAGATGATCTCTCCGGTGTGGCGGTCCAGCACCGCCAACCGACGGCTGGAGGTGGCCGTGTAACTTTCCGTCCACCCGATCCGTTGATCTTCGAACAAGTGGGGTTCGGCACTCACGACCAAGGCGTCGCCCTGCACGTGGATATGGCCCCAATCGATCGCCTCGGGGTCGTCATAGATATCGCGCGGATGCCGGCCCGGCAGCGCGAAGACCGCCTGGATTTCACCTGTCGCCGGATCCAGCTTGTGGATCGCCCCCTCGTAACGGATGTAGACCGCGTCCGGCAGGCTGACAATGGGGCTGCCGACATAGGTCGTCCCCGGAATGTTGGTCATGTAGACCTCACGCCCCTCACGCCACCGCTCCTCGAGATCCATATTGGTGGCATGGAACCCGATGCCGGGGAACTCCTGCGACCAGATGCGCCGCCCGGTATAGACGCAGCGCGCGCCGGCCGTATCAACCCCAAGGTAGAAGACGCGGCCACCGACCACCTGCGGGCGCGGGCCACCCGAGTGGCGTGGCAGGATGTCGTGGTTGTTCGGGCCACCGAACCAGAGGACGCCGACCGGCAAGCGGACCCGATGTTCCGGCGACATGATGTTGTGAGCCGGATCCCGGTACTGATGAGTCCATGCCCCCGCCCCCGGCAGCGGCCCGTCGCGCCGGGCTTTGAGCGTCCTGTTTCGAATGCGCGCCTCGACGGCATCGACGGCGTGCGCTTGCAAGGCCCGGTTCCGAACCCGCACGTTACCCAAATAAGCGATCCCTCCGTAGGGCCGCAGCCGCTCCAGCGCCTGCGCCAGCTTCTCAGGGGACGTCAGACCAGCAGCTTGAGCGTCCTCGCTCAGTACCAGGCTGAACAAATAGGGGTTCACGGCGAACGCAGCCGGATACGCCGCGATCACCGCCGCGCGCCGACCGTAAAAGTCCGCCGCCGCCAACTCGGTACGCAAAGCCCGGACGGTATCGGCATCCGATTCCACCACTACTACGTTCAACTCGCTGTGGACCAGTAACTCGCGCAACAGATCCCCGGAGCCCGCCCCCAGCAGCAGGGCGTACCCTTCCGTTTCGCCCAGCGTTTCCAGCGCCTGCTGCGCCACTGCGTGCCAGACGTCCGTATGCGGCGTGAGCGGGGCCGGCGTGAACGCGTGGACGACCGGCTCCACCGGTTCCGGACCAAAGCAATAAATGCGCCCGTCCTCCGTCACCACAAACAGCCGGTCCCGTGCCGCCAGCGAGTAGTACACCTCGCCCTCGATGCCGTCTGCCAGTGCCGCCAGGCGGTCTTGAATCATCGCGTTTCGCTGAAAGCCCAGACCCCCGGCGTGGACCGCGTAGCCGCCGCCCCCTTTGCGGCCGCGGAAGCTGTACGCCATGACCTCTCCGGTCTGGCGGTCCAACCGCATCGGCTCCTGGCCGCGACCGGGCGAGACTACCAGTTGTTCGTCGTCTACCGCCAGATACCCCTGCGGCGACAGGCCGCCATAACCGCGGGCACGACCGTGCGGCAAGCGCACGTAGTCGGAGCTGGTGGTGTCGTTGACCCAGACTACCTCGCCGGTCTGCGCGTCGAGCGCGTAAATGAACACGCCGTGCAAGGGCCAGATGCCGGCGGCGTAATAGACCGTGCCGTCCGCAACCACGGGTCCGCCACGGGCCGCCCAGAAATTGATGATGCGCTCGTTACCCAGCAATCGTCGGTCGGTTGGGCCCGCCGCGTGTTTCCAAAGCAATTCGCCCGACTCCGCGTCGACCGCGTAGAGGTGCCCGTCGTCGCTGGTGAAGAACACCCGGTCGCGCCAGGCGGCTGGTGCTAACCGCACGGGGCCGTCGGCGTGGAACCGCCACAGTTTGCGCCCGTCCTCGATATCGTAGGCCGTCAACGAATCCGTGGCATTGGAAGGCACAAACAGACGCGACCCCCTGACGACCGGGGCATAGGACACATCGAAATCCAGTTTACCGCGATCATCCCACTGGAACGGCCAGGCGCGTTGCGGTGCCTGCAGCTCGCGTACCCACTGTAAATGCAGTTCGTCCTCCAGTACCAGCGGTGTGTGGCCGCTACGCGCGGCATCGAACCGCCACATTGGCCAGTCGGGTTCCGCCAGCACGACGGGACGGGTGGTAACCGGTGTGTGCTGCAAATCGTCATCGACGCGCACATGGTAGTGGCCCAGGTCATCTTCCGTCATCGACTCGATGACCAAGGTGTCGTTTGTGGCACCGGTGATCGCGGTGTGGTCCCGGTACCACTGGTAGGACACGGTGCCGTGGGGCGCGAACAGGGCCACGGGGCCCAGGGTCACGGTATCACCCAAGTCGGCACTCAAGGATTGGGGTTCCGTCTCCCAGGTCGGCCAGTCCCACACCGCTTCGCCCCGTATGCGGCCGTGATGCCCGGCCACCTTGTCATGAACCTGCTCCCCGGACCCCTCGTCCAGCATCCAGTGCGCGACCAGCGCGTCGGCGACGACCTCCCTGTCGCCCTCCATCACGGCTTGCAGCTCTTCTTCCGCCAGGAGGGGCCCCCGCCAAATGCGTACATCGCGCAACGTGGCGTGGTTGCCCTGAAGAGGGCCGGTACTGTCGCCGCCGATGACCAAGTCCGCATCGGTATCAACCGGTCCGGTTAGCGGGGATGACCGGCCAGCCACCCGCTCGCCGTTGATGTAGGCCCGCAGCCGGTCGTTATCCCGGTCGATTTGAACCGCCACGTGGGTCCAGGTGCCGACCGGGATATGGTCGCGGTAATCCAAATTGGCCCGGTTCCCTTCCGTACAGGCGGGGGCGAAGCGACTGCCGATATAGAACCCGCCCGCAGCGCCGGCCCCGCCGCGTTTGGCGATGAACTTGCTGTGGCCGATCGAGAAGTCGGCGTGCAGCTTAACCCAAAAGGCGCACGTCCAATTTTCCGCGCCCGGGTTCAGCGTTGCATCATGGGGGACGACCACCCGTGTGTCCGAGCCGTCGAACTCCAGGGCCACGTACGGTTCATCCCCGCCAGCCGCCCGCGCGGTTGTCGTGGCAGCGGGCAAGAGGGACAGCAGACTCGCCAAGCCAACAGCCAACGCCGTCGCGCCCAGCCCGCCTGGGTGCAAGCGAGGAAACACAAACATTCGATTCAAGTGGATGGTCATGAGATTACTCCGTATGTCAATTTTCCTGCTACGCGCAACACATCGCGCGCCGGGCGATCCGCCCTGAGACATTTGGTGAAAATAAGGGCATTTTACGGAATGTCAAACCGAACCACCCCTTTAAACGGCATACCGCCCAACGCAGATTTCATTCGCACCCCGAACATTGTCGCAAGCTTCGTCGCGAGCTTTGTCGACAAGGTTTACGACAAGGCTCGCGACAAAGAGCAGTGCTCGTACATGCATATCGACATGCACTCGTTATCCGCTCTCGTCGTTCGACGTTCGATGCTCTGCCAGGTGTCGGCGTTCAGGTTTCAGGTTTCATTTCGACGTTGGAAGTTCAATGTTCTTGTTGCCAGTGTTCAGGTGTCAGGTGTCAGGTGTCAGGTTTCAATCGTAATCCGTCTTTTGCTGTCTCTCCGCTTGCTCCCCCCCGCTTTCCTGTTCATTTCGGTCGACGACTACGGCGACGACTACGGTGGACGAGTATCCTTCCTGAAGCCTGACACCTTCTTCTCCCTGAAACCTGAACACTGACACCTGAAGGGAACATCCAACAGCCAACCGGGGATGGACTAGGTGTATGGGGACTACGTGTTACAGGACTACGTGTAGTAGGACGATGTGTGGAAGGACTACGTGTTTAAGCTGGGCGTGCACTTACGATGGACGATTTCGGAGGGAACATTCGTAATCCGTAGTCGTCCACCGCCCGCCCCATGACGGTTCACACACACTCTCCACTCGTGTCCGGTCCTGTTTCCCTCAGTCCTGCTACCCGCAATCGACCGTTCCCGCCTTTTCGTGTGATTTAGTGCTTTTGGTGGTTACCCTCAGCGGCGATGCTTCGCCGCTGGGCTCTGCACGCAAAGCTTGACAGCCCCTTCGTAAACGGTATGCTGCCGTCAATTCAGCCCCATGGCGGGGTAGCTCAGTTGGTAGAGCAGAGGACTGAAAATCCTTGTGTCGGCGGTTCAAATCCGTCCCTCGCCACCAGCCTTAAAACCGTTGCGTCGCTGTCTGGGCTTGGGCCACGCCTGTCTCGCCGAAGCCGCACAACGTCAACACACGCTGATACCTGCCCCCCATTCCTTCAGGCGTTGGAACTTTTGGCAACGTTTTTTCCAAACCTTGGAACGCTTTATACGGCACAATCCCCTTTCTGGCCAGCCGCTCAGCCACTTGCAAAGCAATCAAAACCCAAAACCGATAGGACGCGAATGAAAAAAATAGAACAGTCACCTGGCACGTATTTTCTCCATCGATATGTTCTTAATCGTGCATGGCCATTTAAAGCTGGATTCCTCTTGGCTATTTTTGCCATGACGCTGGGTCTCTTTGCGCAGCAGGCTGGCGCTCAGCATTTGAAGCCCGGCCCGGTTCCTGTTCCATTAACCCCCGCCAACGAGGAGCAGACGGTGTATCCCTTCCCGAATTTCTCCTGGACCAAACATCCGCAGGCTTGGCAGGACGTTGGGAAGCCCGTTGAATATACGATTCAAATTTCCCGGACGGAGTGTTTCGAAACAAGTTTCGATCATGTCAGCCGAACGCCGCCGCTGGCTTTCTTCTTTTACGGACATCTCACTGGAGCCACGACGATTGGACCCCGCAATATTCTCATCGAGGGGAATTACTTTATTGACTGTCCGCGCCCGGAGATTGGGTTGACCTGGACCCGAAACGCGGTCATCCGCAACAATCGGGCGGAACTGGAATCGGGTAAGTTGGTTCCGGCAATGGTTTCTCAGTCGAATTCTGAAAATATTTACGTTGACGCGCCGTAGAGGGTGCTCGCGTTGATCATGCCGCTCACAGCCATGACATCAGTGGCTTGATCTATGATCAAATCGCATATGGCCTCCTATTCCGGATCGCGGCTCACTAGGGACGCCTCGCCCCATTTTTACCCAGGCTCTTGCAAAACCTCCCATTCATAAGGGCAGGACGGAGCCTGCCCCTCCGGGAACCTGCGAAATAGGCCTGTTTATTTACCGGAGGGTCGACCTCCGTGTCGACCTCGGAGGTTTTG
>PWVE01000121.1 GCA_003562335.1 PVC group bacterium | reverse complement strand
GATGACCACTTATGGTTTATATGCGTAGCAATAGAATAAACTAAGAACGCGTTACGGTTTATTGTGTACGTGTAAACGTATACTATTAGTTTTCAAAATCAACCACATAATAAACTAGTGCGTTCGCATCCCTCCGATTGTCGCGCCATTCATGTATTGCGGGCACGACGTTAAATGCTTATGCCTCAATCTCCGCCCACTTCATCCACTCATCCTGAAACGCCACCGGTACGTCGAGTGTCCGGCAGACGCGGATGGTGTGGCCGGTACCGCCCTTCATGGGGTCGGCGAGGTTGACGTAGAAGATGCGTCCTATCCATTCGCCATCAAGGTCGCGACGGGGAAAGTTAATGCCGTATCCGGTGGGAAATGGACCAGGGGTATTCGGCGTAGTCCCCGGCAGGATTACGTGGTTGTCCCGAAACAGCCCTGGCTTGACGGTTACTGTGTGGCGGAGGGTGTGATCCGGCAGTTTGTTGCTATGCCGTTGGGGTCGGGGTATTCCGCAGAAGAGCAGGTCAGCGGCAAAGCTGAACACGGAGGGCTCCAGATTGAAGTTTTTCCCATGAAGGCGGCTCACTTTGAAAAATACAACCCCAAACGTGACTGGCGAAGTCGAGGCGGTGTGCTCTATGAGGGCGATCCGGTCATATGTTGCTACGAGTCGGCCATGGGGTTGGCGCCGGGAGGCAGTATGAAGCAAAAAATCGAGAAAGACCCTTATAACATGGGGGACTGGGACACCACACACTCCAGCCGCTGCTTCGCGCACATCACCAACTCCATGGTATGGCATGGCATAACGGGTGAACACCCACCACATCCGCCGCCCACCGCCAAGGAATACAACGCCGCCGGATTCCCTTGGTTCGAATGGTACGACGAAAAAAGCAACCCGTTGACCGGGAGCAAGACCTTGTCCGGACTGAAAAGCGTTTCCGCCATCGGCAAAAACGAGAAGCAGAAGCCCTTACCAGAAAACGAATCCATTGAGCCCGCCAACACAGTCGTGCTCCATCCCCACAAGAAGCCGGGCCAGGTCCGCGAATTTGAGGAGGTGTGAAATGGCGCGTTTGAACCAGTTGAGCGACATTTTGTTCGCTGTCGAGGAGCAACCTGTTTGCGCACGTATCGCAACGGAAGATGGCCAGCATTTAACGCCAATCCCCGAGAAGAAGGCCATTGTGAACGTTGAAAGCGGACGAGTCCTTGGTGTTGTCGGGCGCGGCTACCGGCTCGTGACGAATCAGCAGGCGTTGGACTGGGGGAAGCAATGTTGCCGCACCGTTTTCCCTGAAACGAATGCACGTGAATGGCAGGTATCCGCGGTAGAGGCTCCCGGCACGGGCGGGCATTGTCACATTGATTTGGTGCACAACACAGCATCATTGGATTTCACACACCTCCCTGCTCAGAGTCGGCCTGACGCCTACGGTCCCTTTATCCGGGTGTCCAACAGCTACAACGGCATCCGCGCGTTGGCCTTCAATATCGGTTTCCAGCGAAAGGTGTGTACCAACGGGTTGATGGCGAGCGACACGGTAATCCGATTCAAGTTTGCCCACCAAAAGGCTGCCCTTAAAGAAGAAATCAGCTTTACGGTCGCGCGCGATAAGCTACATCGCATGAAAACCACTTTCTGTAAGCAGCTTACTACGCTGTCGCAGTACCATTTGGAGCCTTCGCAAATAAGGCTGCTTGTATATGCCGCTTTGCGTCTGCAGCCCCCTCCTGATAATCGGTTCCCACAAGATTGGGAAAATCTGGAGGCTCATATCGAGAAATTATGTTCCAGTTACGAGAAAGAACTTGGCACCAATGCATACGCCGCGCTGAACACCATGACCGATTTCGCTTCGCATCCGCTATCCAACCGGAATGTTCGTCGCGACCGGCACAGCTATCAGCGCCTCGCCGGCCAGTGGCTGGATGATTTCTTCAGCGAATGTCGCCGTCCCGATTTTGATTTAAGCTACCATATCGAGCATTTGGCGCAGCCCAAAGGCAAGGTCGACGCCAAGCCCTTCCTGCCTTAAACCCGATTTTGACCGGCCACTCAACCCGTATGACGCATTTAAACACGCTGCAACATCCACTGCAACATTCCCGAGTAATCGTCAAAAACACAAGAAAAACAGGGTGGTGGAGGCGGGGGGAATCGAACCCCCGTCCGCATAAGCGTCACTAAAGCTTCTACATGCTTGTTCCGTCTTTGAATCTCACTGTCACGACCGCCAACGGACAGGCTATCGTTACAGCCAGCAGCCACGAAAGTTTCTCGCGCCTAGGCCCGGCTACCCGGCTTCGGCACCAGCCTGCTGTCGTCGCCCCTAGCGCCTAGCAGGCGTCGGCGTAGAGACGTCGCGGACTTATGTTACGCCGCGAGGGCCAATTCTTCGTTGGCTTTTGTGTTGTTTCCCGGATGTTTTACGAGGCCAACCGGGGTCCTCGGCATGCCACTACAGCTTCAACTAACACGTCGAAACCATGTCGCCCCCAATAATCAAAGAGCAAGCGGGAATACCGGAGCATCCCATATTCCGCGCAAGAAGATAACACGAAACGGCCGAAACGCAACGTTAATCAATCACAAAAACCAGCCACGGCAGCAGTGGCGGCGGTGCGGCCGCTGCGGATGCAGTCGGGCAGGCCGATCCCTTCGTAGCCGCTGCCCGCTACGTGCAGTCCGGGCAGGGCGGATACGGCCTGCATGACGGCGCGCATACGGGCGGGATGGCCGACGTCGTATTGCGGATTGCCTTGCGGCCAACGCTGGATGTGCGTCCAAAGCGGTTCAGATTCCAGCCCCATCAATTCGCGCAATTCGCCGCGCGCGATGTTGACCAACGCCGCGTCGTCACGGTTGACCAAGGCCTCGTTCCGCTCGCCGCAGATGAATACGCGTAACAGGTGATGGCCGGCCGGGGCGCGTTCAGCAAATTTGACCGAACTCCACGTGCAAGCAAGGATGCGCCGCCGTTCCGACGCCGGAATGACGAAGCCGTAGCCGTCGAGCGGCGGGGTCGCGCCGTCCAAGGGCGCACGGTACGCCAGCGAGCAGGTGGCGGTGGACACGTAACGCATGGTTTTCATTATGCGCGCGGCCGCCGGCACTAGTTCGGCACACAGGCGACCCGTTTCGTACAAGGGACTGGCTAATATGACGGCGTCGTAACACTCGCGGACACCGTCGCCTTCCACCCAATACCCTCGCTCATCGCGGCGTACTTGTGTGATGGCGACGTTAAGGCGACACTGGTCACGCCACGGGGCCGCTACGGTATCGACCAACTGCTGCATGCCGTACCGCAGGCTGACGAACATGGGTTGGGCCGGGGCCGTGCGGCGCATCCGGCGAAAGCCCTGGCTAAGACTGCCATACTTGCGTTCGAGCGCACGAAACTGCGGGAACGAGGCCATGGTGCTTAGGCGGTGCGGGTCAGCGACGTAAATACCGGCCATGAGCGGTCCGCCGATTTTATCGGCGGCCTCGCGGCCGAGACGCCGGGTTATAAACGCGCTGATGCTTTCGTCTTCCTCGTCACGGCGGGGCGGCAGCCAGGGTTCCAAGGCCATGCGGGCTTTGGCGCGCATGGAGAAGAGGGGCGACTTGATGAAGGGCCACCATTGGGTCGGAACAGCGAGTCGAAAACCGGTGGGTAACGCACAAAGCCGCCCGTTCACCACCACATAGATGCGCTGGGCTTGTTGGTTGCAAGGGATCAACTCGTCTTCCAGTCCAAGTTCCCGGCACAGCTCCAGTCCAGCGGGTTTTTGCGTGAGGAAGGAGTCGGGACCGCCTTCCACGACGAAACCGTCGCGCTGGGTAGTGATCACTTTGCCGCCGAGACGGGCGCTCCGTTCGTACAGGTTCCAGGTGATGGCCGCCGCATCGCTTTTACTGCGCTGATGCAGCTCATGGGCGGCCGCCAAACCGGCCATGCCGCCGCCGATGATGGCGATGCGCTTCATGACGGGCGACAACTGGTGCGGTGCACGAAATCGATCAACCCCGCCACATGTTCCGGCGGGGTACGCGGCAACACGCCGTGTCCGAGGTTGAAGATATGGCCCGGCTGCCCGGCGGCGGCGTCCAATACCTGCCGGGCGGCCGATTGCCACACGGCGGGTTCCGCGAACAGGTAGACGGGGTCGAGGTTGCCCTGGATGGCCCGGTCACGACCGATGAGGTCCCAGGCTTGCGCCAAATCAATGCGCCAGTCGACGCCAATCACGGTGGCACCGGTTTCACGGAATGACGGGAGCAACCCGGCCGTATCGGTGCCGAAGTAGATGACGGGCACGTCGGGATGGGCGGCCTGCACGCGTTGGATGGTCTGTTGCATATAGGGCAACACGCCAGCGCGAAAGTCCGTCGGCGTTAACATGCCGACCCAGCTATCAAACAACTGTACAGCGGCGGCGCCCGCTTCGATCTGGGCCAGGCAATAATCGGTCACGCCTGCGGTTAGCTTTTCCATTAGCTGGTGCCAGGCGCGGGTTTCCTGGTGCATAAAGGTTTTGGCCGTGATGAAGCTGCGGGAACTGCCGCCTTCGATCGCGTAGGCCGCCAAGGTGAAGGGCGCGCCGGAAAAGCCGATCAACGGAATCCGGCCGGCCAGTTGCCGGACGACCAATCGGATGGCGTCCAGCGTGAAGGCCAGTGCTTCGCGCGGCTCAACCGGTTGCAGCCGGTCGACGTCGACCGCCGTCCGCAACGGATTATGGAAGACGGGGCCTTGGCCGGAAATGAATTCCAGTTCCAGCCCCATCGCTTCCGGCAAAGTCAGGATATCGGCGAAGATAATGCCGGCATCGAGATCGAACGCGTCCAACGGTTGCAAGGTGACTTCCGTCGCGTGTTCCGGCGACTTGATCAATTCCAGTATCGAGTGGCGTGCGCGCAGGGCGCGGTAGACGGACATGTAGCGGCCGGCCTGGCGCATTAGCCAGACCGGGGTGGCGTCCACGGGTTCGCGACGGCAGGCTTGCAGGAAACGTTGATTGGCCACGGTCACAGGTAGCCCGCTCCCATTCGACTCCACAGGCGGTGGCCGACAAAGAAGGGGCCGAGTTGCTCAATGAATTCAGACGTTTGGCGGGTGCCGCGCATGGCTTGCACCATGCGCGAAAGGGCGTGTAGCTGGGGGCCGACCAGCCCTACCATGAAATCGTTGTCGTGCCGATCCAGTCCGTGACAGGCCAGACGGATGTCTGCGCCCCAGCCCGCGTCGTGGAAGCCCGCGCCTAACCGGCCGTGTTCACCAAGGATCGCCTTTTGCTCATTGGTATCCAGCCGGGCAAAGGCTCCGGTGCGGCGCAGTGGATACCAAATGGCCCAGGGCCAGTCCGGGTGGCATAGTCGCTCCACCGGTTTGCGCAGCAGCACGTGTTCCAGGTCGGTTTCATAACCGATGGCGTAGGTGCGGCCGGCCATGGTTAACGCGGTTTGTAATTGCAGCGCGCTAAAAGGCGACTGGGCGTACCACGCCGGCCATTTCTCGGCAAAAAAGGCGGGTGACGTGTGGGCCAGGACCAAGCCCACTCCGGCAGGGTCATGCCAGTCGCGGTAGAGCGCGCCGGTCCAGGTGGTGGCGTCCAACGCCGCGATTAAGTCGGCGGGCGCGGTGGCTGAGCGGAAGACTTGGAGCTGAAAGTAGCACCGTCGATCCAAGGTTACCGGTTCCCCGTTGGCGGCGCGACCCTGCTCGTTCATATCCCATGGGTGCTCGTTCATGTTTGCTCCGCCACGCGTGTCAAGGCGTGCTGCCAAGCGGCAATCGTTTGGGCGATGTGCGCTTCGGTATGGGCCGTGGAGAGGAACGCAACCTCAAAGGGCGATGGCGGCCAGTAGATGCCCTGTTGCAGCAGTGACTGGAATAGGATCTGGAACTGGTCCTGGCGCGTGCGTTCGATATCTTCGAAGCCGCGAATGGGTTGATCGGAGAAGACCACTCCAACCAAGCTACCGAGCGTGGGTAACTGCAAGGCCACACCAGCCGCGCGGGCCGCGTCCTGCAGGGCGGCCACCAACCGGCCCGTCTGACGTTCCAATTCCGCGTAGGGTTGGTCCGCCTGCAAGCGGTGCAGGGTGGCGAGACCCGCGGCTGCGGCGACCGGGTTGCCGCTCAGGGTGCCTCCTTGATACACGGGTCCCAACGGTGCCAATTGTTCCATCACATCCGCGCGACCGCCGACCGCGCCCACCGGCAGGCCGCCGCCGATGATTTTGCCGAGGCACGTGATGTCAGGCGTTACGCCGCATATCTGTTGGTACTCGCCATAGCAAAAACGGAACCCGCAGATAACACCGTCAAACACCAACAATGCGCCGGACGCATCGGCTTGTTCGCGCAGGAACGCCAGGAAGCCGTCGGCAGGCTGGACCAATCCCATGTTGGCGGCAACGGGCTCGACCAGTATCGCCGCCAGCTCGTGCCCGTGCTGTTGCACCAGTTCCGTGACGTCCTCGGGATGATTGTAGCGGGCCACCAGCGTATCGCCCACACATCCCGCCGGCACACCGGCGGAGGACGCCGAGGCAATGCCCGCTACGCCGCTGCCGGCCTTGACGAGGCACGCATCGGCGTGACCGTGGTAACAGCCGCTGAATTTGAGAATCTTGTTGCGACCCGTGGCGCCGCGCGCTACGCGGATCGCCGTCATGCACGCTTCCGTACCGGAACTCACCAACCGCAGTCGTTCAATAGAGGGAATAGCCGCCTTGATCCGTTCGGCCAATTCGATTTCCGCTTCGGTGGTGACCCCGTAATGGGTGCCGCGCGCGGCGGCGGCCTGGATCGCCGCCACGACTTCCGGATGGGCATGCCCGAGGATAAGCGGGCCGAAAGATTGACAGTAATCGATTAGCGCCCGGCCGTCGGTGGTGGTCAGGGTGGCGCCCTGCGCCTCACGCGCAAAGATGGGCGGGACACCCACGGCCCCAAACGCGCGCACGGGACTATTCACCCCGCCGGGCATAGCGCGGCGCGCCCGCGCCGCCAGTGCTTCACGAGTGGAAACCATCATCTAAGCCATCAAAAGGGCAAGCCGCCGCCCGGCAGGCCCATGCCGCCGGTGATCTTCTGCATTTCCTCCGCCGCCATGTCCTTGGCTGCACGCATTGCGCCATCAACGGCCGCCAACACCATGTCTTGCAGCATCTCGACATCATCGGGGTCCACGGCTTTGGGGTCGATGGTGATCGATTCGATGGACATGTCGCCCTTGGCCACGACCGTTACCATGCCGCCGCCACTGGAAAATTCCACGGTCTTTCCCGCCAGCTCAGCCTGCATCTTCTCCATGTTTTTCTGCATGGACGAAGCCTGCTTCATCAGTTTCATCATATTTACCATTGGTCTTGCTCCTTTGTGTTATTCGCGAATATCGATTATCTCGCCGTTAAACTCTTCCAGCACCTTACGCACCACTGGATCGCGAATCCAGCGTTGTTCCGCCGTGAGCGCTGCGGGGTCGCTGGGTTTTTCCTTCTTTGCCCGCGCTGATGCGGCGTGCCCGGCAGGTAATTTAATGTCGCCCGGCAAGGTTTCACCCTCTGCCATCACCTTGAAGTTGACCGTGATATCCCGATGCAGGAAGCGGCTCAATACTTTTTGCAAGGCTTTGCGGTTGCGGGGTACGTCAATATTTTCCAGCTCGTCGGCGAATTCCGGGTCAAAGCCGATCGTCACCGATGTGGCCGAAACCAGTAGAGGCTTCGCATCGACCAGGTATCGCCCAGCTAGCGGGGCGGCGTGCGTGACCTGTTCGATCAGGTCGTGCCAATGCGCATAACAACGCTGATGATCCGTCTGGCATTGTTCCGGGGAAACGGCGGGGGCCGACCGCTTGGCTGCGGGGCGTGTGGCGGGAGCGGGATTCGTTTGTTCCCGCACCCCGGCCGCTGCGGCCAGCGCTTCATCGGCGTCGGCGGCGGGCGCGGATTCATCCATGGGTTCCGGTTTCGCGCGCGTGGTGGGCGCGGGTTTGGCCTCCACCTCAGGTTCTACCGCCGGGACGGCTACGGGGTCAGGGCTTTTTTTTTTCGTCGCAGCCGGTTCGGCCCCGTTACCGGAGGGCGCGCCCACTTGCTGTTTGAGGGTCTGCAATTGTTTAACCAGTTCGCCGATCGACATCACGCTGGCGGCGCGCGCCGCCCGGATCAAGGCCGTTTCCACCAAAGTGCGGCGCGACAGCGCATGGCGCAGCCGGTTATCGGTGTCGGTCAATATCTCCATGATATGCAGGACCCGGTCCGGCGCACAGTTGGCCGCTTGTTTTTTCAGGACTTCGGCCTGCGCACCCACGATTTCCAAGGCATCGGAGGTGCCGCCGACATGGATATAGACCAGCAGGTTGCGGAAATGGTCGAGCAACTCCACGATTAACCGCTGCATATCCTTGCCGGCCCCGTCCAATTCGGCGACCAGCTCGATAATGCGCGAGATATCGCCCGCCAGTACTGCGCCTGCCAACGATTCGAGGGTCTGGCGCGCGGCCAGACCGAACACGGACAACACGTCTGCTTCGCAGATGGTGGTGCCGATGAAGGAAATCAATTGGTCGAGCGATGATTGCGCGTCCCGCATACCGCCTTCCGCGCCACGCGCGATGGCCAACACGGCGTCGTCATCAATCTTCACGCCCTCTTCCCGGGCAATCCGCCCGATCGCCTCGGCAATCATCGGGGTGGCGATCCGGCGCAAGTCAAAGCGTTGACAACGCGACTGAATGGTGGCGGGTACCTTTTGCGGATCGGTGGTGGCCAGGATAAACTTCACGTGGGCGGGCGGCTCTTCCAGAGTCTTCAGAAGCGCATTGAACGCGCCGGTTGAGAGCATGTGCACTTCGTCGATGACATAAATCTTGAAGGGGCCCCGGGCCGGTGAATAGCGTACATTTTCGCGTAAATCCCGGACGTTATCCACGCCGGTATTCGAGGCGGCATCGATTTCAATGACGTCCAATGACCGGCCTTCCTTGATTTCCAGGCAGGCGGGGCATTGATCGCACGGCGCAGCCGTGGGGCCTTTCTCGCAGTTCAGGGCCTTGGCGAAGATACGAGCAGTGGAGGTTTTGCCGGTGCCGCGCGGTCCCACAAAGAGATAGGCGTGAGCGACGCGCTGGGCGGCGATGGCGTTTTTCAAGGTGCGGGCGACATGTTCCTGCCCCACCACCTCATCAAATTGCTGGGGCCGCCACTTGCGGGCCAGTACTTGATAAGGCCCGGTTGTTGATTTCTGTTCCTTTTTTGCCATCGTTCCTCTGACTAGATTAAAACAAGGTCGTGCACCGTTGTTCGACCGTCACCCCCAGGGAGGACCATTCCTTCCAGACTCCAGCCAGGTAACCCTGCGGCACCCGTAGAACATGACTTACCGCTGCTACCTTCCGGTCCTGACGGGGTTCATCCGTCTCCGTTGCACAGGACCCGGCCTTCATCGCCCTTCCGAAACGTTTCCATCCTGGTTGCTCAGGCCTCACGCCGGACTTCCACCCTGCTATAGCGGGTTGCAGGTCACCCCGCTTGCGCGGGACTCAGGGCACCGCTACCTCCCCGTTTAGCACGACCGCCCACACCGTAACAGTCCCGCCCCGCAATTGCAACCACGCTGACCATTTCCGCTTGAACCCAAACCGATTGTGGCTCCATAGTGCTCAGGCTGTATGAACGCTTCCATTATTCCGGAGTCCCTGCCCTGACCCTTGTGCCATGCCATTATCCCCATCATCCCGCCCACAACGCCAGCTGGCACTACTTTTGATCGCCGGGCCGCTGCTCATTTTGGTGGCGGTTTTTCTGGGCGACGGCTGGCGCGAGCCATGGCGTTTATGGCAAGCCGATCATGCCGGTATTCTTGAAATGCGTCTGTGGCGCGTGGGATTGGGCGCGTTGGTGGGGGCGTCGCTAGCGTTGGCCGGTAGCACGCTGCAGACCGTGCTGCGCAACCCTTTGGCAGAGCCCTACGTGCTGGGCCTCTCGTCCGGGGCGGGCTTGGGCACCGCGGCGGGTATCGTGCTGGGCGTGTTGGCGCTGCATCCGGTCCTGCTCCCGTTTGCCGGTTTTGTGGGCGCGATGTGCAGCCTGGTGATCGTCTATCACCTCGCCCGCACCGCCCGCGGCACCACACCGCACACCTTGATTCTGGCTGGTGTGGTCTGGGGCTCGATCACGCATAGCGTGTTGATGTTCCTGGTCACCCAATCCTCGGCGGAAGGCCTGCAAGCCATCCTGTGGTGGATGCTCGGCGACCTGCAGGTTTATGAAACGCGCATGGTGATCACCGTCTGTTGGCTGAACGGGATCGCTGCCATCGCCTTGTACACCCGCAGCCGCGCGCTTAACGCGCTGCTGCTGGGCGATGAAGGGGCCGGCCACGTGGGCCTGCACACCGAACGCGTGAAAGCGGTGGTGCTGGTGCTGGCCACGCTGCTGGCGGCCGCCGCCGTCAGCGTCAGCGGTATCATCGCCTTTGTCGGTTTGATCGCCCCGCACATGGCCCGGGCCATGGTCGGCGCGGACCATCGTCGCCTGCTACCGGCGGCGGCGGTTATCGGTGCCACGTTCCTGGTCTGGGCCGATGGCATTGGCCGCACGCTGCTCTTTCCGGTGGAAATCCCTGTCGGCGTCCTGACGGCCTTGGTCGGGGGCCCGTTTTTCCTGGTCTTGCTACGCCGTAAACAACGGGAAATCTGGTCATGACCGCCTCCCCCACCCCGCCTGACACGGACACGGTTTTCCGCGCCACCGACCTCGCCTTGGGGTATGGCGCCACGCCGGTCATCCACGGGCTTTCGGCTCAAATTCAGCACGCCGAAATTGTGGCCTTGATCGGGCCGAACGGGGCCGGCAAAACCACCCTGCTGCGGGCACTGGCCGGCGACCTGGCACCGCATAGCGGTGGGCTTACCTTCAGGGGACAAGCCATCACCACCATGAACCGTCGCCTACGCGCGCAGGCCATTGCGTATGTCCCGCCGACGCTTGATTTGCTCTCGGCCATGGCGGTGACGGAGTTTGTCGGTCTGGGCCGGACCCCTTACCTGCTGGGTGGACGCCGCTGGCAGGCGACGGATCAGTCGGCTGTGGCCTACGGGCTGCGCGTGATGGATTTGGAAGCATTCGCCGACCGCAACATCCATGAATTGAGTGAGGGCGAAAAACATCGTGCCATGATCGCGCTGGCCTTGGCCCAGGAACCGGACGTGTTGCTGTTGGACGAGCCCACGGCGCACCTCGACATCAAACACGCCTGGCAAACCATGGAGCTGGTCTCCGAGTTGCATCGCACCCGGGGGATGACGATTGTGTTGACTACGCACGACTTGAATCTGGCGGCGGAATTCGCGGACCGGCTATTCCTATTGGCCGACAACCGCCTGCACGCGGCGGGCCCCGCTTCCGAGGTGTTGGTCGCCCGGACATTGAGCGCCGTATACGGTTATCCCATCCAAGTCTGGACCGATCCCGACCAAAAGGTGCGGCGGGTATTTCCCTTGCGGAGATAGCCAACTAGGCAATGGCGACTTCCGGCTGCAGTGGCCGGGTGTGGACAGATTGCGCACGGCATTCGTAGAGGCGTTTGTGGCCTTCCACGCCGCTCAGGCGGAAAACGCCCGTTTCATGAGCAGGCGTCTGGTAGCGCCGCCCGTCACTCGGCAAAGCGTGGCGGTAGAAGGCTTCGTACATTTCCACCGTCAACCGCTGCCGGTTGTCGAATTGCACCGCCTGGCGGTCCTTTTGCACGTATGCGGCATAGCCGGGCACAACCGTTCCGCTGAAAAAAGCCGCCATACAACCGGACCCGTAACTGAACAGGCCCACCCGTTGCCCGGTCAGGTCCGCGCCCGCCGTCTCCAACAACGACAGCAGCCCGACGTAAAGCGACGCGGTGTAACTGTTGCCCATGCGGCGGTTGTATACGAGGGAATGCTGCACGCGCCGGTTGTCCGGCCGGACTTCGCCCACCCACTTGCTTAAATGCTGATGGGCCTTGTGCGCCATGCGCGTGAACGGTAGGTGATAGCAGAAGTAATCGTGCTGTTCGAATGTCCGCCCCGACTCTTCCACATACTGCGCCCATGATTCCGTCAACGCTTTGAGATACACCTTGATCGAGTACTTACCGTCCACCACCGCCTCGTCGAGATAGTTCGGCCGCCAGAAATCCATGACGTCCTCCGTGTACGCCCCCCACTCCGCGTCCAAAGCCAGTACACGTGGCTGGTTCGAAATCACCATCGCAATCGCGCCCGCACCCTGCGTCGGTTCGCCCGGGGTGCCCAAGCCGTAGCGGGCCACGTCCGCTGCCACAATCAGCACTTTGCGGTCCGGGCGCTGCGCCACGGTTGCCATGGCCATCTGCAGGGCCGCCGTGCTGCCGCAACAGGCCTGCTTGATCTCAAAGGATTTACAGTTTTTCGGCAATTGCAGCAGATGGTGCACATAAATCGCGGCGGCCTTGGACTGGTCAATGCCCGATTCAGTCGCAAACATTAAGGTGTCAATGGACGCCGTATCCACGTCGGCCAAGGCCTCCAACGCGGCGTTGGCTCCCATGGTGACCACGTCCTCGTCGGGCGCGGGTACCGCCATTTCCTCTTGGCCGAGGCCCTTGATATACTTGTCCGGATCCACGCCACGAGCCACCGCCAGGTCACGCAGCGGCACATAATAGCGCGGCACATAGAGACCGATCGCCTCAATCCCAATCCGCGCGGCTCCGCTATCTGCTCTTATCTGCATGCGCCTCGTTCCATCCTCTTCGTATCACTCAACTTCGCCCCCTTGCGCCTACTTTGCATCGCAAAGTAAACGCCCAAAAAAATTTACTGCGCCACCTCACCAAGTTGCCACAGCCAGCCGTTGTTTTCAACCGATTCTTGTGCCGCCAGTGCGCGCGCCGTATGGCGTAGCACGGCTTCCAACGATTGCAAATAGGCCATAAACTGTTCACGGCCCTCATTCGTCATCCGAATGCGCGTGCAGCTGCGGGCCCGCCGGTTATCCTTGCGCACCCGGATCACAGCTGCTTCAGTCAACGCCTTGAGATGCCGGTTCAAGTTGCCGTCGGTCAGGTCGCATTGCGCCTTCAGCTCGCCGAACGTGCAGCCTTCATCGCGTGCGCACAAGGCGGTGACAATCGCCATGCGATGCGGCTCGTGAAACAAGCGTTTTAACGCGTCATACGGGGGTTCAGGGGTGTTCGCCATCCGGCAGCTCCTTGTTACGTATAAAATCCGGTGCGGCCTGTTCCAGCCGCTTGTCGTCCCAGTAAAGTATCAGCCCGCCCGCCCATTCGCCAGCGAAAAAAACGATCCCCATCGACCACGGCTGCATAAAGCGCAATCCAGGCGTCAGCACCCAGGCGGTGCCGGCCGCGATGTAGAACAGGCCGACCCAGTTGATCGCGCGCGGCAACACATGCCGCGATGCCAGATTGGTGAGGCCGAACATCAACATCCAGATGCCAAACAGCAGATCGAGATGGCCACGCAACACCAGTGCCGCCGTCAGAACCGCGCCGACCGCCAGTGGCGGCAGCACATCCAGCACAGGGCGTAGTCGACGCCAATTGCGGTGCACGGCCGGCTCATTCAGCACCCAATAGACCAGCGCCCCGCCGTTGAGCAGCAACGCAACCACCAAAACCAAGCCCCAACCCACCAGGTGGGCCCGCGCGGTCTGAGGGTACCAAGGCGATGACATGCCCACGGCGGTCGCCAACGCCAACGTGCCGGAAATGATACGGGTCGGTCCGGAATACCCGTGAAAGCGGATACGTTCCAGCAACGCATGTTGCAACTGGCGGACCTGGTCAAGTGCGTCATGCACATGTTGACTGATCATACCAACAACCTCCCTCAGGTGGCCACATCCACCCGCACCGCATCGCTCCACAGCTCTTCCAGCGCATAATAGCTGCGGGTTTCGGCAGAAAAAAGATGCACCACCACGTCGACATAGTCCATTGCCATCCACTGGCTTTCCGCCGTGCCGGATTTGCGATGACAGCGCGTGCCCGCCGTTTTCAACGTGCGAGTCACTTCGTCGGCCAAAGCCTTGATATGGGGCGGGCTATTGCCGGTAGCGATCACGAAGAAATCCGTTACGTTCGAGAGTGCGGACACGTCCAGCACTTCAATGTCACGCCCCTGCTGCTTGTCCAGCGCAGCGTGCACCATCATGGCTAAAGATTTGGCGTCGATAATTACCACTCCTTAAAAAAAGTGAAAAATAACGCACAGAACGAACATCGCCCTTCATTGTGCGGAGGTACACGATAACGGATTATCCCTTATGATTCCACCCTATTTCTAACGGGACTGAAAGTACGTATGACAGAGCCGATTGCGCTGTTGGAAAGGTGCGTGAGTAGAGGCTGAAAAGAGGGTGGTAATTTTTTAATCCCCCAGATTGGAGTCGAAAAACCCAATGTTTTTGAATGGAGGAAGCGAAAACGCGGATTTTTCGACCACAGCGCGCGTGACGCAGGGATTTTTTGCGATGAGAGCGCTGGCGAACACCCGGCCGCCTTGGACACCGTGATAAGCCGCAAGCTCGCCTGCTGTCATTTTGAGCGGAGCGGAGCGGAGTCGAAAAATCTCGTTCTACGCCGAGTCGCGTCGCCTTCGAATCCGTTCCCAACGCGACGGTGGCTGGCGCGATTCGGAGATGTCTCGACAAGCTCGACATGACAAAGTCCCTTCATACTCAATAACAGCCTCCACACACGCTCCCGCGAAGCACATACTCCATCAATTTCTTACAGCGCAACCGGCCCGTATGAACAGGATGGCTCTTGACTTGTTTAGGTCTACCGTTCACCTTGCCCCTGCTCAAGGGAATTCAGCGTAAACAGCGCTGGGATACGGGTTAAGATTACTCATGTTATCGAACAGCACTAAATACGGTTTGCGGGCGATTGTGTTTGTGGCCACCCAGACCGACTCGTCAACGGCTTCGGCCTATGTTCCCATTCGGCACATGTCGCAGGAGCTGGACATCTCCTTCCATTTCCTGACCAAAATCCTGCAGCGTCT
Organism: PVC group bacterium; assembly: GCA_003562335.1. Classification (GTDB taxonomy): domain Bacteria; phylum Verrucomicrobiota; class Kiritimatiellia; order SLAD01; family SLAD01; genus SLLF01. The sequence goes on along the minus strand of PWVE01000121.1, from coordinate 10,116 downwards.
GACCGAGGCCGGTCTGTTGGAATCGTCGCGCGGGCCTGCTGGTGGCGTGCGCTTGGCGCAACCCGCGTCAAAAATCAGTTTGGCGGACGTGGTAGCCGTGCTCGAAGGCGAAAACTTTTTCAGCGGCTGCGTGCTGGGACTGCCCGAATGCAGTAGCCGGAACCCCTGCCCCTTACACCAACAATGGCAGGTTACACGCCGGCAGCTGCAGCAAGCACTCAAATCAGCGTCCCTGTCGAAACTGGCCAAACAAGTCCGTTCCGGCGCAATACGCGGCCAGTAATCGTCCGAGACAGACTCTACACTTGATCCACGTACGGAGGTGTGCGATCACTTTTTTGTGTGACCGTGGAATAAAAGGACGCGGTGATGGATCGTATTCCCGAAGGTTATATGTATATCGATTTTGAACAGGCGGACACTTTTACTGAATCACCTGGCCAGTAGCCCTGTCTTAGCGGATTTCCCGGCTGGCGATGCAGTGCAACGGGGAGCCAAACCAGCATGAGCACCGATACGATCAAATTTCGACAGGCCAATCCCTGGCTGGAAACCTCCCACGATGAGCCACGCGGAGAGTATGAAGGCGCGCGTGATGCTGCGGCATCACCGTTGCTTCACGTGCTTTACCTACGGGGCGAGTTGCAGCGAGAAATGAGAGGGTTATGAAACGAATCGGAATCATTGGCGGGACCGGATTAGACGATCCGGAATTTCTGCAACAAATAGCAGAGCGTTTGGTCGACACGCCGCATGGCACGCCGTCCTCCCCCATCCGGCTGGGGCAACTGGCGGGTCGCGATGTGGCGATGCTGGCGCGGCACGGACGCGAACACACCATCCCCCCCTCCCAAGTGAACAACCGCGCCAACGTGTGGGCCCTGAAAGAACTGGGCTGTGAACAGATACTGGTCACCGCCGCCTGCGGTTCCCTGCGCGCGGAACTGGAGCGCGGCCATTTCGTTATCCCCGACCAATTCATCGACTTCACCCGCCACCGTGCAACGACGTTCTTCGACGCTTTCGAGCCAGGGGTAATGAACGCTAAACACGCACCGATGGCCGATCCGTTCGATGCCACCCTACGGGGTGTGCTGGTCCAGAAGGGCAAGGAACTCGGACTGAACGTGCACGATGGCGGCACGATCCTGACCATCGAAGGGAACCGCTTCTCCACGCGCGCCGAATCCAATATGTTCCGGTTGTGGGGTGCCGACCTGGTCAACATGACCGTGGCCCCCGAATGTATCCTCGCCAACGAACTCGGCCTCCGCTATGCCGCTATCGCCGTCGTCACGGATTTTGATTGCTGGAAGACTGATGAACCTCCCTTGCGCGTCGAGGACCTCGTCAACATCTTCCGCCAGAACGTCGACAACCTGGCCCGCCTGATTCTCGCGGTCCTGCCGAAAGTGTGAAAAGAAGGCCTCGGGCAAAAAAGCGGGAATAAAGTACCGGCCTGCGTGCTCTCATCCCTGAACGTGTGTATACCAACAGAAAGGATAGTGTTATGAAGAAGATGATCTGGTTTCTAGGCGTAGCGGGTGTAGTCGCGATCAGTGCCCCCTCGGTGTACGCGCGGTCCGTTTGTGCGGCGACGAGCGATTCCGCCCCGGCCTGTGCAGGCAAGGAGGCACCGTCCTGCGATGCAGGGGAGAAGAAGGGGTGCGCGAAGGAGGCATGCTGCAGCGATGGCAGCGATTGCTGCGACAAATCCAAGTCGACATGCGGGGAAGCGAAGCAAGGGTGTAACAGCGCGCGTAAAAGCTGCGATTGAGGCGCGTCGCTGGAAGAAGTAGAACTTACGCGACCGTGCCTGCCGTTTTCGACCTTCGATCAGCAGGTACGCGTCGTCTTTTAAGAACGAAGTCTGCGTGATCTCAAGGTTTGGGGTCGCGCGGATATCAGCAGGATACGCCGCCAGATTGTGTCCGGTACCCACCCCGGCCTCCAGCACCTCGCTTCGGGAGGAAAACAACGGTCGGTACGCCCCGCACATTATAGGCGCGCATAATCTCTTCGTTTTCCGACGTGTCCATACGTGTCAGGTCCACTTTCAGTTTGACATGGTCCCGCAACGCGTCCTGTACTTCCGGGTCGGTGAACGTGCGCCGTTCGAGTTCATGACAGGGGATGCACCAGTCTGCGTAACTTACGAACCGAGGAAGCGCCTTTTATATGCTTCGGGAATGTCTTTCAGGTCAACGCGTAGCAGGCAATACAGCGCATCCTGAAAAGTCGGTTCCACATGATACGCGCTATATTTCGCGCCCAGCGCGCAGTAATAGCGCATCAGCGGGGGAATGCCGCGCTCATCGCGTTCGATTCGGCGCACGACGGGTTCGAGCGCGTCAATGGTGGCGTCGGCGTACGCGTCGGCCACCAGTTCATGGTAGTGCGTCGTGGGGGTGAAAGGCGCGCGCGCGCGTACCCGCCGGGTAAAATGGGGATCATCAGCGTAATGGTGTTGCAGGAATGCGACCAGCAGCGAGCGGGAAGCGGGGTGATGTGCGTTGGAAATCGTGACGGAGCCGAAGAAGGTATGCGCGTCGTGTTTGGCTGCGGCTGCGGCCAGTCCTTTCCATAGACCGGCCAGGGCACGGTTGTCCCGCTGATAATCGGGCATGACGAAAGATCGGCTAAGCTCGAACGATGCACCCACTTGGAGGTAAAAATCCGGATCAATGTCGAAGATGTGGTCCAGATACAAGTCGGCCGCTCCCTGTTCAGCAAGAATCTCGCGTACGATGCCGACGCGATAGGCACCGGCAATTTGACCGGCAACCCGATCCCACAAAATCAAGTGATGATAATACGCATCTTCCGGCGACACATCGCGCGCTTGTCCGGTCCCCTGCCCCGCCAACCGGAATGTCAATTCCCGGCGCGTTCCGAGGTCCTGGAGCAGCGCGGGTATGCGGTCCCCGCGCGCCAGCAAAAGGTCGAAATTCCCATGTTCGGTTACCTGTGCGGTATCCCGTATGCGCGCGACCTCCTCCGCAGAGGACTCGTGCGGGGGGAAATCAGCAATAGGCGCACGGTTCTTTCTACAGGACGCGTCAATTCGCGCGCGAGCATCAGCGCGCGTGCCCCTCGCCAGGTATTGGGAATGGACAGAAAGAAGCGGCTGTTGCGTCCGGGAATAGCGACGGTCAAGATGCCGGCCCCGGCGCGAACGGCCAGCCGGATCGCGTGGGGCGACCATGGCCCGTCACACACATCGCCGCCGTTGTGGCCGAAAGACACGCGTCCGGCTGGAAAGAGCCCCAGTATCCCCCCGCCCTTTAGATAGTGCAGGGCTTTTGCAAGGGCCGCCCGGTTTTCCCGTGAGCGCGAGCTCCGTTCACCGAATGGCGCTACCGGAATTAGCCGGGGACGCAATTCCGGTACGGCGCACACCACTTCGTTGCCGAGAAATTTCCATTCGCCCGGACGCGCTTCCTCCAACGCCAGCGCCAGCGCGACAAATTCAAGACCGCCAAAGGGGTGATTGGCGCAGATCAACAGCGGACCGCGCGCGTGTGCCAGCGCTTCCACCAAGGCGGGGTCCGTCAAAACCTGGACGCCTAATTCGCGGAGGCCGTTACCGGCGAAGGTGGCCACATCCGGCGCATCCGCCCGGGCGCGATCATACGCCTGCCATAAGGCTGATAGCCCGACGGTGCGTTCCATGGCGGGTTGCACTATGCGATAAGCCGAGCGAAGCGGTCCTGGCGGAAAAACCCGGGATGTATCAATCGGGCGAGTGGTCATACCGCACCGCCCACATGTACCTCATGCAAAAGGCATACCGACGGATGACCGAAATCCTTGTCGTTGTGGCGCGGGCGATACGCCATGTGAATTCTCCGGTGCGTCACGCTCACCCGCGTGAGGCTGACGGTTCGCGCGTCGGGTCGTGACATACGTACGGTTTCCGCCGCAGGTTTAGCTGATGCATCCTCGTGAAACCATTTCAAGTCTTGCGGTGAAGGCATCCCGTTTGGCGGGCAGAGGTTTTTCGGCGCGCTTCCAGCACTGCGCGCGGGTTGAAAGACGATGTGGATAACATCGGTTGGGGCGGTGTTTGAAGCGGTGTCAATTCACCGTCGCATCCCTGCCAAAGGTGTGGCTGGCCCGCTTCACTCCACGCCAACAGAAAAAAAGGGCGGTACGTATGCACTCTCAGATCCTCGCGCGCCCGCTGCTCTAAGGTAGCCATATCCGAACACGGTGCCAACGACTGCAGAAAAAGGCCCCGGCTTCGACACCTAGCCGAATCAGACTCCGAGCGGGTTTCATAGGCATTCATGATACAAGCTGTCAATCGATGTTGGTTAGTCCAAATCCAAGTCCCGCCGCCGTGGGGATCAACCGGGGCCATCCAAGTCACGCCACCCGTGCTATGTACCTGCGGCGGCGGAAACCGCCAAGGCGATAAACAAAGGCACACGTACGACGCGATCAATCTGAAAGCGGTATAAAATAATGCGCCTCCACAATAGATGCGGCCTCGGCCGACTGGGTGAACTCGATAAAGCGCAGGACTTCCCCGGACGGATCCGGACGGGTGACCAGATGCAGCGGACGTGACAGCGGATAATCCCCGGCCCGCACCCGTTCCGTGGAGGCAGGAATACCGTCCAAAGGCAGGAGTCGTAATGACCGCCCCTCGTTCACCGAATATTCCGCCGTCCCGATGGAGACGTACGTAATGGCACCCGGATTCCCGATTACGGCCTGAATCCCGTGCTCGTTGTCGCCGATGACGACATCGGGTTGAACCTCCGCGCTTTGCAGTCCGGTGTACGCCAGGAACAAATCTAGCGTGGACCGACCATCGGCCTTGTTGATGACGGTGATGGGCCGGTCCGGGCCCCCCCAGCTCGGACCAGCGCCGAATCTCTTTGCGGTAGATGGCGCGCACGGTGTCCGTATCGATTTCCCGGATTGGATTATCCGCGTGCACAATCATGGCGATGCCGTCGCGGGCAATTTTATGCCATAGCAGGTCGTCTTCGTCTTCATAGGCGGCACGGGAGACCATCCCGATATGGGCCAATCCACGCCGCGCGTCCGCGATGCCGCGTGACGAACCGCCCGTTTGCACATCCACCCGAATGCCGGGATGCAGGGATTTGTAGTGGCGCGCCACATCGCCGAGCATCGGTGCGATTGTGCTCGCGCCGGTCACGACAACGCGCGTCGATTCCGAATCTGTGCGCCCGCACCCCGTCCACAAGCCGACACTGGCGAGCAAACCGGCTATGAGCATCATTCTGCTTATCATTTATGTCTCCTTTTCTTTTTGTTGATATGCAAACGGTCGAAATGGAATACGCAACACCCGAGGTCGAGCACTTGACCATTCTTCGCCACGCGCTTGGTCAGGGCGGGCGCGATGAAATATTCGTGCAACGTACCTTTCTTCCTGTAATCCACGATGCCTGCCGAGCGGAGCGCTTTCAGGTGTTTCGATACGTTGTACTGGGAGATGTGCAGCCCGCGCGCAAGATCGTTCACTCCACTGGTCCCTTCCAGGATGCGCTCGAGAATGCGCAGGCGTGTATCATCCGCCAACGCCTTCAACATGTTCACCCAAGTATCCTGCTCACTCATTTCATGCGCCTTCAAAACATATGCCGCAACCGGCATATAAAAGGAGAAGCGCGGGGTCGTGAGAATATTCCCGAGAACAAAATAAGATGTCCACACTTCGATAGGTGTGGGGCTGGTTACGGGCGGCGGGAGGAAAGGGCGAGGAGACATCTGCAAAGCGACTCTTTGGGCTTGGCGAGGCGATATTTACCCTTCTGCTGGGTAATCAGGCCGCGCGAGCGCAGTTTCCGCAAATGCCTTTGCAAGGCCTGCCTCGATATGCCGGTGCGCCGACGCAATTCACCAAAAGCGAGAGGCTCCCGGTGCAACTCGTACATAATCCTGTGTCGACGATAATGCGTGAGCCCAGTCAAAGCCCTGAAGGCATGCGCGGAGCCTTCTCGGTGCGACTTCAGCGTCGCCATCACCGCGCGTAACAACTCCTTCGCCCCGGGAACCGACGGGTCGGTGCCAATTCGATAGTGCACCTCCCGCCCATGCCTCTTGACCGCGAGCAGACCCCGGGCATTGAGTGCACGCATATTCTCGCTAACAGCGCTGAGCGGCCGTTTCATTTCTTCGCTCATCTCGGACACGGTCAATCGGCCCGCCTTGTCGAGAATCTTCAACATTTTCAGGCGGTCCCGGTTGGCCAGTGCCCGGCAGGTTCGCCACAGCGTCGGTTGAAGGACATTCTGCATAGCCCCACACTTATCGAAGTGTGGACAGCGGGACAAGGAGATAGTGGAGGTCGATTGATGGAGACAAGCGGCACGGAAACGATCGGACCAACCGAGCATACACGCGAAACATTCGGCCACTAATCCACGAACAAACGCCGCGGATGGGTATAGTCGAAGGAATTGCTTTCGATCATGTCGAGGGCTTCCTCGATGGAGGGGCGGTCTCCCCAATACGTGCCGTAATAGGCGAGGCGCACGATGCCGTCGGGATCAATGATAACGGTAGCTGGACGGTTGATGTATTCCGCATGAACCGCATAGGCCATGGGATCGATTCCGTACTGCACCCCGACCCGTCCGGCACGGTCCATGAGGTGCGGCCACCAGATCGCTTCCCGGTATTGTTCATGAAAGGATGTATCAGCAAACCGATACTCGGGATCAAGTTCTTGACCGGTCATGACCCGACTGCGGTACAAGTCATGGCATTCGATCGTGGCGACCGTCACATCCAACGCCTCAATTCGCTCTCGATATTCGATCAGCTCCTGAAATTCCCGGTGACACACAGGGCACCAGTCAGCAAACACCCAGATCAACAGCAACCAGTCATCGCCCGTGTGATTGCTCAGCTTCCATCGGTTTCCCTCCGTGTCGGGCAGGACGAAGTCCGGGGCTGTATCGCCGGGATAAACGCGATTGAACGTGGACGGATCCAGTGCGCGCCAAGCCGCCGCCAGTTCCGGCGTTGCGCCCATACGCTTTTCGATCTGGTCGGCCGAGAGTTTCGCTTGGTGCCGAACATCGACGGAAGAATCCTGTTCGGCCAACTCCCTCAACAGATCCAACGCATCGTCGGCCTCGATTTGCCCGAGCGCCACGACGGCGGGCGAACGGGCGAGCGGGTCTTCATCCTTGCAGCTTTAACCTGCTCGACATCCGTTGACCAACCCTCTGCTGCAAATAGCGGGGTTGCCCCCATCAGCAACAATGTCAATATGGTCGCGCGCTTCTTCATTATACATTCCTCCGCATATTGGGTGTGCGCTTTAGTTCGTCCCGATCGTGTCCACACTGAGTTTCTACGCGTATGAGCTTCGGGCTGGTAAATTATTCCCCATTATGGATTTCCGTTCCCGGATGAAGCGCACTCCAGGCAAACCAGAAGGTGTGCACAACCTGGGTCCCGGAAGGCAACTCAACCACGCTCACGCGGCCCGAATCGTCCGCCTCCAGCAACAAACGCTCATTGTGAACACCATCATAGAGGCGGCCATCCTTCGCGTCCACAATGGTCTGCACGGGATAGGCGCGCACGATGTTGCCCGCGCGAACCCCGACGATGGGCTCCATGCGCGGCAAGCGTCGATCTGTTTTGGAGACAGGGAACATCAACGAGCCGCGTCGGAAGTAGTCCGCGTATGGATTGCTCGCATAATTCCGGTTGTGCCCCGTCTCGCGTGACATGATCAGCGCCCCGGGATCCGTTTCTTGCAGGGCGCCGAACGGCGTGATTTTCCAAGGGAGATGGCGCAATGAGCGTCCTGCGTAAGGTCCGCTGATCGCCGTCATGCCTACCTGCGACCACAACGCGTCATGCGTCCGGTCGTACATCAGCACGTTGGATTCGTATAGATACCCGCTGACACCAAACTCCAGCACTTCGCCCTCTACACGACGTTCCACGACCGACACAGAATCACAAAGAGGACAATAGATCACAGCCACCGGCTGGCGGTCGGATGTCCGTTTGTCCTGAAACCGGCCAGCTTGACCCCGATCGGCGCGTTGCTCATCGGGGAAGTCCTGGCGGAAACCGATTTGCCCGAAGGCGCCTTTTCCATTCTGCCCTGTCGCCGGGACGGCGCGGAATTGTTCACCACGGATGAGCGTCTGAAGCTGTTGAGTTTTACCGGATCGCCCGGCGTGGGCTGGAAACTGAAACGCGACGCGGGCAAGAAGAAGGTCGTCCTCGAACTGGGCGGCAACGCCGCCTGCGTCGTGGATGCCGACGCCGATCTTGACGATGCGGTTGCGCGCATCGTATTTGGCGCGTTTTATCAATCCGGCCAGAGCTGTATCGGCGTGCAACGCGTCATGGTGCACACATCCGTGTACGACAAATTCAAGAAGAAGCTGGTCAAAGCCACCCAAGTGCTGAAACGCGGTGATCCGAAGGATGACGAAACCTTCATCGGCCCGATGATTTCAGAGAAAGAGGCGAAGCGGCTGGAAGAATGGATTCAGTCTGCCGTGCAGGCAGGCGGCACGCTCCTGTGCGGCGGGGACCGCGACGGCGCGATTTTGGCGGCGACCCTGCTGGAAAACGTGCCGGGAGATCAGCCGGTTTGCGCGGAGGAAGCGTTCGGGCCGGTGGCGGTGTTGAGTTCGTTTAACGATTACTCAACGGCCCTCGATGAAGTCAACGACAGCGCGTTCGGCTTGCAGGCGGGGATATTCACGCGCGATGTGTATCACATGCTCGCAGCTTGGGACCGTTTGGACGTCGGCGGTGTGATCATCGGCGACGTACCGTCCTGGCGCGTGGACAACATGCCCTACGGCGGGGTGAAAGAGAGCGGACTCGGGCGGGAAGGGATTCGTTTCGCCATGGAGGACATGACCGAAATTCGCAATCTCGTCATCCGCACGCCCTGACTGCCCGGAGCCGATTGCGCTGTAAGAAATTGATGGAGTATGTGCTTCGGGGGAGCGTGTGTGGAGGCTGTTATTGAATATGAAGGGACTTTGTCATGTCGAGCTTGCCGACATCTCCGAATCGCGCCAGCCACCGTCGGATTGGGAACGGATTCGAAGGCGACGCGACTCGGCGTAGAACGAGATTTTTCGACTACGCTACGCTCCGCTCAAAATGACAGCAGGCGAGCTTGCGGTTTATCACGGTGTCCAGAGCGGCCGAGTGTTCGTCAGCGATCTCATCGTAAAGAATCCCCGCGTCACGCGCTATGGAGTGGCGTAGCGCCGGTACTGTCCCGCTATGTCCGGTTCATCGCCGGCATGCACATTGGCACGATACTGGAGTGTCAGTGTCTCATTCTCTGCCAGACGAATGGGATCGGCTCCAGGGTTGCCAAAGGGATTGAACATCATCAAACCATAATCCGCAGTATGCACTGTGGTGACCTCGTCCGTAATAATACGTTCCCCGCGACGCTGGTGAAAAAAATCATGACCATTCACTACAGCCGCCATGAAGAGCGAGCGGTGGTGGGTAAAAGATAATCCTCTATCCGGTCGAAGTTTTTGCGCACCAGGCCAGCCTCGTTATAGGGCGCGCGGTTTCCGACAGCGTCGCGAATGTGTTGATCGATGTAATACTCGTTATGGAGTTTAAAGCCGGGAATAGTGAGTACATTCACAAACACATCCAGACCGCGGTGACCGACCCCGGGGGGAATCAGCACAAGATCGCCCGGCTGCAGGATCGCTGGACCAGGGCCGATCCACATGTTCAAGATCCCAGAGGTAAGCGGCAATATCGCCGACAAAGTGCCCGTTGCGGCGGCGATCCAAAATCAACTGAACAGCCGTTTTGGCCTGCGGCGTGAAGGTAGCCATGTGGGCGGCGAGAACATCCAGATTGGCTAGAAAATCCGGATCGGGCGCCTCTGCTTGATATTCGGGCGGCAAGGGGGCACCGTCACCTTCAAGCGTACGGTATCCTGTCGGCAAATATATTTCGCCCTGGCCATCAAAAACCCAAAAAACACGCATCAGGCTCTTGCAAAACCTCCCGTTCATGAGGGCAGGACGGAGCCTGCCCCTCCAGAAACTTGCGGAATATGCCTGTTTGCTTGCCGGAGGGTCGACCTCCGTGTCGACCTTGGAGGTTTTG
>PWVE01000022.1 GCA_003562335.1 PVC group bacterium | reverse complement strand
CCTAAGGAATACGTGGATTTGTATCCCTTGGAGGATATAGCGGTCCCCGCCAATTTTAAGGCGGAATACCCCTACAACGAGGAAATCGGTTCCGGACGGAGATTGCGGGACGAACGGCTGGCCCCCTTCCCCCGCACGGAATACGCGGTCAAGGTCCACCGGCAGGAATATTACGCCATCAAAGCACATCTGTTCGCCAAACTACAGGAGCTGCCAAAGAAGTATAATGATGGACTGACGCTTCCCGCACCTGCTGCCCTCGGAATTGAGGGTGCGGGAAAAGAGGATCATGATAAATAATATGAATACACGACACTTGACATGGACGTCAAACTCACGTCCCCCCACGAGCAGGTTGACGTGCGGGTGGAGGGTGATGATACGATCATCTTTTCCGGTGCAATGCCCGAAAGCGGCATGAAATTCGCCGCGGCGCTCAAAGTTCGGATTGAGGGGGGGGCCTGGGCGTGCTGGCCGATGGTACGGGGCTTCAAGTGCGGGATGCGGCGGTGGTGGAATTTCTGCTCGCGGCGCATACCGATTACGTCATGGAATGGCCGACTTTCCGGCGTGATGTGGATCCGGTGGCTGAGAGCCGGCAGACGCTCCAAAAGGCCAACGCGAAGTCTTTTCAAGCGCTCAAGCAAGCCCACATAGCCGATCACCGCGAACTTTTTGATCGTGTGACGCTGGCATTGCCCGCGCCCGCCGAACGCGCAAATCTCCCGACCGATGAGCGCCTGATCGCGTATAATGAAGCGTTGCGGGACGGAGAGGATCAAGGAGGGGATCCTGGATTCGAGGCCCTTGTTTTCAGATGGGACGCTACCTGATGATCGCCTCGTCCCGCGAAGGCGCCATGCCCGCGAATCTGCAAGGCGTATCTACGGGATAGGGCATATCCGATTATGCGGGAAGCCAGTGCGTTCTATCAGGATGTGCTGTTCGAATACCATAAGAACTGCGGCTTGGTGGTAGCACCCAGCACTTCGCCTGAGGTGGGTTACATACATACCTCGGGCCAGCGAATTGGCCATACGGCAGGCTCAGCCATTGACCAGCAAATCGTTTATGAACTCTTTGGACACACCGCTGAAGCCGCGCGGATACTGGGTGTCGACGAGGATTTGGCCCAGTTTACGGGCGCGCGGCGGGTTCGTGGTGGACATCGAGTGGCAGGATGGCACCTTAAAGGAGGCGGTAGTGCGCTCACTAAACGGGCGTCCCGCAACACTGCGCTACAACGATGTGGTACGACCGCTTGATTTGGAAGCCGGCGAGAGCCACGTGTTTGACTTGCGGTCATAACTCCATTACGCGTAAGCGTCCGCGCACCCCCCCCGTAGGCAACCCGCTGGGTTGATGTTAGACTGGGGGTATGAAAGCAACTTGCCGCCATACTAATACTGTTTAGCAGACCTGCTTGCAGAGGTCAGTGCAGCCGAAATGACAAGATGAGGCGGGGAGCACGGGCAGGATTTCGTTCCGTGCTTGCGCGGATCATAGACCGCTCACGTTCAGCGGCTCGCTCGGCGAGCTCGCCGTCTGCCGCTTTGGTCGAGCTCAGCGCTTTCCCCTTTGCAAATGCCGGTCCAGGCTTTAAGGTACGGCCCGAGGTTAAGACTTATGGCAGCCGATTCATTTTATATCACGACACCTATTTATTACGTTAATGACCAACCCCATATTGGGCACGCCTATACCACGATCCTGGCGGATGTGCTGGCGCGGTATCACCGGTTGTTGGAGGTGCCGACCTTTTTTTTGACCGGGACGGACGAGCACGGCCAAAAGGTGCAACAAGCCGCCGACCGGGCGGGGGTCACCCCGCAGGCACAGGCGGATGCGACGGTGGTCCGGTTTCAGGCCCTCTGGCAGAAGCTGGACATTACCCATGACGATTTTATCCGTACCACGGAGGCGCGGCACGTCAAGGTGGTACAGGAAATTTTGCAGGACTTGTATGACCGTGGCGAAATTTACCGGGCGGAATACGATGGCTGGTACGACGTGTCCAGCGAGACGTTTGTGACCGAGCGCGAGGCGGAGGAGGCCGGTGGGGCGGACAATCCGAATCTGACGCGTATCGCGGAATCCAACTATTTCTTTCGCATGAGCGCGTATCAGGAGTGGTTGATTGACTATATCGAAACGCATCCGGAATTCATTCAGCCCGCCCATCGGCGCAATGAAACCTTGGGTTTTTTGCGCAAGCCGCTGGGCGATCTGTGCATTTCGCGTCCCAAAGCCCGGCTGAATTGGGGCATTGAATTGCCGTTTGACGCGGATTTTGTGACCTATGTGTGGTTTGATGCGCTGGTAAACTATATTAGTGCCATCGGGTACCGGCGGGACGACGACTTTTTTGCCAAGTGGTGGCCGGCCCAAATTCACCTGATCGGCAAGGATATTTTGACCACCCATACCGTGTACTGGCCCACGATGTTGAAGGCGATGGGGGTGGAACAGCCGCGTACCATTTTTGCCCATGGTTGGTGGCTAAGCGGTGCCCACAAGATGAGCAAATCGCTGGGTAACGTCGTTAATCCGATGGAAATGATCGATAAATATGGCGTGGACGCCTTCCGCTACTTCTTGATTGCCGAAATGACGCTGGGCCAGGACGCCCACTTTACCGAGGAACAATTTGTCCGTCGGTACAATGCCGATTTAGCCAACGACCTGGGGAACTTGGCCAGCCGGGTCATTAAGATGATCCGCAAGAACGCGGACGGTCAAATTCCGGAGCGCACGTCCCACGAGACCCCCGGCGCGGAAGAGCAAGCCGTATGGGCCACGGTGCAGGAGGCGGTGACCGCTGTCGCAGATACCGTTTCGACCCTGCACCTGGACCGCGGATTAGCGTCGGTGATGACGGCCGTGCGCGCCACTAATCGCTACTTGGAATTGAAACAGCCGTGGACGTTAGCCAAGCAGGCGGACAAAGGCCCGTTGAACACCGTGCTCTACACCGCTGCTGAAACCTTGCGGGTCCTGTCCGCCTTATTGTTCCCGGTGATGCCGGAGCGTATGGCGGCCTTGCGATCCGCCTTGGGGGTACCGCAAGTGGCCCCGCAACTAGACCGGTTAAAGCATTTCGGCGAGCTGTCACCAGGCGTGCCGGTGACCGATCCGGGGCCGCTTTTCCCGCGCGCCAAACCACTCTCATCCCTTCAAGAACAGGAGTTACCCATGACCGAAGAACCGCGTGAAGCACCCCCCGCCACACCGGCTGCGGCACCAACCAAGCCGCCGGCCGCCCCGGTGCCGGGTGTGATTGATTACGACCATTTTGCGCAAGTGGAGCTGCGGACGGCCCGAATCGTGGCGGCCGAGAAGATCCCCGGCGCGACCAAGTTGCTCAAAGTGGATGTGATGATCGGCGATGAGCGTCGCCAGTTGGTGGCGGGTATCGCCATGCACTATACACCGGAAGATTTGCAGGACAAGACGGTGGTGGTCGTGACCAATCTTAAACCGGCGGTCTTGCGCGGCGTCAAATCCGAAGGGATGCTGCTGGCGGCGACCAAGGGGGAAAGCCTGCGCCTGATCACCGTGGACGGCAACATTTCTTCCGGGGCCACTGTGAAATAGGCGTAATGTGCGCTTCTGATATGGCGTGCACTCCGCGATCGCAGCAGGTGGCGGGTTCGCGAAAAAATCCGGTGCAGCGACCTAGACACAAAAACGGCGCGTAAGGATCGATTTTTTGTGGCGACTATAGTATATTGCACGACACGGAAGAGGGGGCCGTAGGGGTGCAACCAACTAATGTGATCTTTGTATTGAAGTCCACTTGCGAAAATTAATGAATAAGCGCTGGTTATTTGTCTGCGTCACGACATTGCTTGTAGCCCTTTGGCTGGCAGGCGTATACCTACCCACTCATTCTCCCCGGACGGAGGAATCAATCAAATCCGCGACTGATCCCGTGGTCTCGGTAGCGGAGCAAGAAGATGACCCCGTCGAGAGCTCGGCAAATACCTCGCAACCCGAACCTCGTGAACGGGAAGTTGTAGCGCCACGGGAAAGGACTAGTGAGCGGGTGGCTTCAACTGACCAGCCGCAGCGCGATAACTCACGGGTACGAGAAGGGCAGGGCGTAGCCGAGGATTCCCGTGAGCTGTTAAATCTCCTCAATATGCCCCCTGATGATTGGGATTATGCCCGGATCGGTCGATTGAGTATAGCGGACATCCTCGAAGCGGCTGGCGACTTGTCGGATGCGGAGAGTCTGGACCGGGCGGTTAAGGCGATACAACAACTCGAAAGTCTGCGACGCGAGGCGGGACGGCGCCGCGCCGAAGAACTTGACCTGCCGCTGCGTGTCGAGCTGCCGGACGGGCGTGTGCGGGAAGTAGTGGGCATTGACGAAGACGGTGACCCGCTCTACTACGAGACGCACAACGTCAATGCCGCCATATCGACCGGGGCAAATTTATTGCAAGCGGCGCCCTACAACCTGTCGGGCACCAACCTTGTGATCGGGGTGTGGGACGGCGGTGCGGGCCGCACGTCGCACCAGGAATTTTCCGGCGACCGCATGGCGAACATGAACGACGTAGGGGCCATCGATCACGCCACGCACGTTGCTGGGACGCTGATTGCGGCGGGGGTGGATGCTGGCGCCAAAGGCATGGCCACCGCGGCCCGCGTCGATTCGTACGACTGGAACAACGATTTTGCCGAAATGACCGCGCGCGGCGCAGCGGTGCCCGATGAAGAAGATAAGATTTACCTCTCCAACCACAGCTATGGATTCATCCGGGGTTGGTATTGGAACGGAAGTTACTACGAGTGGTACGGTGGCGGCTCGGGGACCAATGCTTTTGACGGCCGCTTCGGGCGCTATAACACGAATGCGCGCGATATGGACGCGCTGGTTTTCAGCAAGCCCTATTACTCGGTTTTCTGGAGCGCCGGAAATGACCGCGCGGACAACCCCGCCACTGGCAGTAACGTCGCCCTGAGCCCGGGTGGCACATTGGTCGCCTACGACCCGGATCAGCACCCACCCGGCGATGGCCTATACCGGGGCGGCTACAACATTATCGCCGATCAAGCCGTGGGCAAAAATGTGATTACGGTCGGCGCTGTCACCGATGCCGTGAGCGGCGGACAACGCAATCTGGATGCAGCAGACATGGCATGGTTCAGTTCATGGGGTCCCACCGATGACGGGCGTATCAAACCCGACCTGGTGGCGAATGGTGTTTCTTTGCGGTCTGCCGGGAACAACAGTAATAGCCACTACTACAATTCGAGTGGCACCAGTATGTCCTCCCCCAACGCGGCCGGGACCGCTGCCCTGCTAATTGAGGAATATAAGCGCCTATTCCCAGGCGAGGCGCTCCGGGCCAGTGCGCTCAGGGGGTTGCTTATTCATACCGCCGACGACCTGGGCACACCCGGCCCGAATTATCAATACGGCTGGGGTTTGGTCAATGGGGTGGCCGCCGTAGAGTTGATCAACGATTACGCGACACGCCCGAACAGCATCCGCCTGACGGAAGATAGTATCCACGCGGCCAACCGCCCGGTTACGCACGAAGCGTTATGGGACGGGGAGTCGCCCATACGCGTCACCTTGGCGTGGACTGATCCGGCCGGTTCCTCCACAACGGCGACCGACAACCGGACTCCGCGCCTCGTCAACAATCTGGATGTGAAGGTCATTGGACCGGACGGCACGGAGTATCTCCCTTGGATCATGCCCTTTGTCGGGACGTGGACGGAAGCGTCCATGAGCGAGCCGGCCACCACCGGGACGAACAATGCCGATAACGTTGAACAGGTCTATATCGCCGAGCCTGTCGAGCCCGGTACCTACACCATAGTCGTCAATTATCAGGGCACATTGAGCAATAGCCCGCAAATGTATTCACTGTTGGTATCGGGCATGGATGCCTCGACCGATCCCGCCGAGGTGCTGTGGTTGGATGCCGACCTTGATTTCGGAGACGTGCTGATCAACACAGAAACGGAACGCATCATCTCTTTGTACAACACCGGAGTGGATGCAGTCACCGTGACCAATTTTGAGTTGCCGTCCGGTTTTTCGGGGTCCTGGACCGGAACCTTGCCACCGGGCGCGTCGCGCGATGTGGTGGTCCGCTTTTCTCCGCTTTCCATCGGGGAGTATGACGGCCAACTACTGCTGCAGTTGGACGATACGGAATCCGACCTATCGACGCCCATCACCGCGGCGGGCGTGCGCTACCTCGCCATCACGAACCCGCCTGAAGCGCTGACCGTACCTTTTGACACACTGTCGTATGACGTTGCGGGCGAGGCCGACGCGGCGCTGGCAGGCGTTCTGAGCTGGACCAATACGGGTACCGGCGTGAGCGACACTTTGCCGGTCGCTGAAACATGGCAAGCAACTAATGTCGTCCTTGCGGAGGGCGCAAACCTCTTCACTATTGCTGGTACCAACCAACCCATGGATACGTTCATTGCCGAAGACAGCGCCGCCGCTACGTGGTCGGAAGGAGACAATGAGGGCTACGGTTTCAATGCATGGATATGGACAACCACCGGAGAAAATGCGGGTCATTTTGTCGCCACATCCGCCGAGAATGCCAATTTGGATATCGAATCCCCCGCATGGGGCCTCTGGGCCAATAACGGTGATCAGGCCACAGCCGACCGCCCCCTGGCGCAACCGCTGCAGCCCGGCGACACGTTCCGCGTCACTTTGGATAATAATTCTTTCGAGAACGGAAGTTCTGTCGGTGTTTCCCTGCTGAATGCGGACGGCGAGTTTCTCTGCGAATTCTTCTACGTGGGCGGCGACGACTTTTATCGCATCAATGACAGCGTAGCCGATTTCACCACCAGCCTGCCCCACACCGACACGGGCGTGGAACTGGCGTTGACACGAACTGGTGAAGACACCTATGACCTGACGGCCAACGGACTGACGCTGACGGCCCGAACTTTCGCCAGCCGGTCGAACATGGAAATCACGCGTTTCCGCGCCTTTAATCATAGTGCCGGCCCGGACACCGACCACGATTTCTTCTTTAATGACCTGTCCGTTGAGCGCGCGGCCGGAGATCCAGTTAGCGTGTCCGATCAGGTGGAAATCACCCGTCTCGGCCCGCCGCCCGCCGCCCCCGAACTGTTTGTCGGACAAGTCGAGGACACTTTCTTTGAGGCGTACTGGACGGCACCGACCGGCACCACCGGCTATGTTTTCGATGTACATACCGACGAGTCCTTTATCAATTCGGTCACCGGCGCAGGCGGCTTTGAGGATTTTTCCGATACGGGCCCCGTAGACAGCACGTTCCGAACCATCACCTGGACCAATAACGAGATTGTCTGGACAGCCTATAGCGCGCGCAATAGCGACATCATGACCGGCCCGGCGCTCACCCTTGAGGATCAAAGCGGGGCCTATTTTGTCTCCGAACCGATTCCAGAAGGCGTTGATCAGATATCGATCGACTACGAACGCCCGGCGGCGGGCGGGCCAAATCCGCCGGGCACGTTCAGCATCTATGTGAATGACGAACTCAGAGGGGGGCCCTACACCCTGCAGAACAATACGCAAACCGCCGTCGTCAGCGGGATTGGGGAAGGCGGACTGGCCACGATCATGGTCACGAATAGCGGTGCGCGCATTGCGATTTTTGACAATCTGAGTTGGACCAACGAGGCGGCCGTGGTGGGAGCCTTTGTGCCCGGTTATTCCAACCTGCCCACCACGGCCACCAATGTCACCGTCACGGGACTTGAACCCGGCACGGAATACTTTCTGCGCGTTAAGGCGGTCAGCGAAAACGGCGAGAGTGATTACGCGGTAACCAATACCACCACGCTCGGTCAAGCCAGGGAAACGCAGACCATTACGTTTGATT
>PWVE01000013.1 GCA_003562335.1 PVC group bacterium | reverse complement strand
TTGCCGAGACGTTTCAGAATCGCGCCAGCCACCATCGCATTGGGAACGGATTCAAAGGCGACGCGGCTCGGCGGAGAACGAGATTTTTCGACTTCGCTACGCTCCGCTCAAAATGACAGCAGGCGAGCGTGCGACTTATCACGGTGTCCCGTGCGGCCGGGTGTTCGCCAGCGCTCTCACCGCAACGACTTCCCGTGTCACGTATGTTGTGGCCGAAAAATCCGCAGTTTCCCTTCCTCCACTCAAATTTATCGGGGTTTTTGACGCCAATCTGGGGGATCGAAATTCACCACCCTCTTTTCAGCCTCTATTCACGCATCTTTCCAACAGCGCAATCGGCTCTTTCCCGACAAATAATAGTTGCTAGCGGGCTGTCAATCATGCGATAGTGAAATTGTGAAAGATGGATTGAAGGCGCGCGATGCCGGGCATTCGTCGGTGCTGTATACTTCCGAAAGGAACAAAGCGGCACGTAATTAGTCGATTGACAAGGCGCGTTGCGGCGTATAGCCTTACGAATAGTAGACAGAATTCTAATAGGGGAAGGACGCACATAACAATGGCTAAATTACTAAAACCCATGGTGATCCTGTTGCTGGTGCTCAGTATTGTAGCGCTGGTGTTGGGGGTCATGCTGTTTAGCGAGCGTGAAGTGATCAAGCAGCGTACGCAAACGCTTGAAAATCGCGTAATGGATATGGCCGGGAGCCTGCGTTACGACGAGATTACGGCTGAGGAATTGATGGATCCGGAGCTGATGGACAGGGCGCTAAACCGGCTGAACGTGCATGCGGGCCTGACCTATCAGGAGTTGCAGGAAACGAAGCAGGACTTGGCCAATACCCAGCTACAACTGGAGGAAACCGAAGAGGAACTACGGGTTACCCAGGGCCGGTTGGAGGCGGCAGAGCAGCAGGTGGCCGATTTGCGGGATGACCTGGCTGAACGGACAGCGGAACTGGCGAGCGCCAATCAGCAAATCGGACAGTTGGAACGGGACAATCAAGATTTGCAGGGTCGGATCGACGAACTGGATCAGCGTATCGTCCAGTTGGAAGAAGAAAATATGGATCTGGCGGATACGGTTGCAGAGCAGCAAGCGCGACTCGAGGATTACGAGGATGAATTGTTTAGAGATGAAGCGGAGATTGGCACACCGGAGGGGCTCAGTGGGCAAATTCTGGTGGTCATGCCGGAATGGAATTTTGTGGTATTGGATGTCGGATCCGAGCAGGGACTTAGCCTCCACACGGAAATGCTGGTGCACCGTGAAGATGCCTTGGTGGGACGTGTGCGGGTGAGCAGCGTTGAGTCTGAACTGGCCATCGCGGAAATCATGCAAGATTGGGTAACGGATCCGCTGCGGGAGGGTGACCATGTCCTCTTCTAGCTCCAACTGGCTGGGAGCCGTGGCCTTGGTGGCGGCCTTGCTGTTTATCGCGCTCATCAGCTTACAGGTGATCGAGTGGTTGTTTTACCGTGCCGATCCTTCCCTGTGGCCCGTCGGATAGGACGCGTCATGAATACGCTTATCAAAGTGCTGGGGTGGAGCGTAGCGTTGCTCGTTTGTGTCAGTGTGCTAGTCGGGTGTGCCACCCCGGACGCCAGTCGGCGTGAGTCGGATATTCCTTGGAACCAACCCCAGCCGTGGGAAGGTAGCCCTTTTATCCCGGGCATGGATCGGTATTAAAGGGCGGGTGTTGTCGCCTATCCGATCCGCATGAACGACTTCCCGCAAGAGTGGTCCACGTTACGGGTGGCGTTGGCACACGACTGGCTGACCGGCATGCGCGGCGGCGAACGGGTGCTGGAATTGTTGTGTGAAGCGTTTCCGGATGCCCCTGTACATACGCTGATCCATAAACCCGCCGCCATTTCCGACGTGATTAACCGGCATCCTGTTCATACAACCGGTTTGCAACGCTTACCGGCCGTGAGCCGGACCTATCGCTACTACTTGCCGATCTACCCGTGGGTGGTGCGTCAATTGCGGCCGTCGGCCGCGGATTTGCTGATCAGTACCAGTCATTGCGTGGCGAAAGGCGTTGCGCGGCCAGCCGGAGGGCGGCACCTCTGCTATTGTTTTACCCCCATGCGTTACGCATGGACCTTTTATGCCGATTATTTTGGACGGAACCCGCTCAAGAAAGCGTTGCTCAAACCGATGCTGGCCGGATTGCGGCGTTGGGATCGGCAGCAGTCAGCCAATGTGGACCGTTTTGTTGCAATCAGCAACCATGTCCGTCGCCGCATACAAGCGTACTACGGACGGGATGCCGATGTAGTCTATCCGCCGGTCGATACCGCACGCTGTACGCCGGGATCACAGCCGGGACATGACGGCTTTGACCTCGTGGTCTCGGCGTTGGTCCCCTATAAACGGATCGATTTGGCGGTGGCCGCCTACAGTCAATCCGGTTATCCGCTGGTCGTGGTCGGTACCGGCACGGAGTTCCAGCGTCTCCAAGCCATGGCCGCGCCTAACGTGAAGTTTTGCGGATGGCAATCGGATGCGGACATCCTCGCGTACTATCGGCGCTGCCGATTATTAGTGTTTCCGGGGGAGGAAGACTTCGGCATTGTGCCGGTTGAGGCGCAAGCCTGTGGCAAACCCGTGGTCGCCTTTGGTAAAGGGGGGGCGACGGAAACACTGATCGAGAACGAGACGGCCCTGTTTTTCCAGGAACAAACCGCTGATGCGCTTTGGGCGGCTGTAACGGCGGCGGCCGAACAAGAGTGGGATCCGGACGTAATTCGTCGCAATGCGGAACAGTTCAGTCCGGCGGCTTTTATCAAGGGATTGGCCGCGAGCATCCGTCACTGCCTGGAGGGGGCAGGGGATGCCTGAGTATGTCTCGAAATCACCGGACGAAACACGCGCGTTAGCGGCCCGGCTGGTGGCCGAATGGGCGAAACCCGGCGCGGTCTGGGCCTTGTACGGTGAGCTTGGTGCCGGCAAGACCTGCCTGGTGCAAGGGGTAGCCGCCACCCTGCAAATCACGCAACTTGTATCCAGTCCGACCTATACCTTGGTTCATGAGTATAACGGCGTTATGCCGGTCTATCATGTGGACTTGTACCGCTTGCATCAGGCCGAAGAGGCGTGGGAGATCGGCTTGGCTGAATATATGGATGGAAATGGCTTAACCCTGATCGAGTGGGCTGACCGGGCGCGCGACTTATTGCCCGAACGTACGTGCCACATCGTGCTGACGCACGGCGCGACCTTTGAAGAGCGGATCATTCGCTGGGATGTAACACCGCCGGTGACGTCATGAATGTGTTGGCGTTGGAATGGTCGGCCGCTATCGGGAGTGTGGCGCTGTGGGCCGACAATGAGGTGGTGGCACAAGAATCGGTATCGTACGTCAATGGGGCGGGAGCCACGGAACTGGTGCAGGCCACAGAACGGGCCCGCACGGTGGCCGGTTGGTCGTGGGACTCGGTTCAGTGCTATGCCGTTGGGCGCGGACCCGGCCGCTATTCCGGCATGCGTATCGCGCTGACCGTGGCTCAACACCTCGCGTTACCGGGGGCCACGCCCGTGCGCGCGGTCAGTAGCGGTGACGCCCTGGCGGCCGAGGTGGCCGCCGCGCAGCCTGCGGTGGCGCACGTGGCGGTGGTGGGTGATGCCCGCCGCGACTACCTTTGGCAACGCCTGTTTACGGTACAAAACGGATTGGTACGGGCCGAACAGGACTGGGCGCTGGCTACGTGGACCGACTGGGAGCAAGCACTACCGGCGGAAACATTGGTGGTGTCGCCTGACTGGGAACGCCTGAAATCAAGAGTTGGCGACCCACCCGCCGGTAACTGGATTACCTCGTCCAAATCACCCTCAGCTGAGTGGGTGGCCCGTTTAGCGGTGGCCCAATTGCAGGCGGACACACCACCGGAACCGTGCCACCCGATTTATTTGCACCCGGCCGTGGCGGCCCGCCCTGCGTGACCCGCAAGGAGGCTTGGCTTACTCGTGGAGGTCGGCGGACCGGTCGGCCGGCACGCGGTAGAGCGTCAAGATCGCGTCCTGTTCTTTAGCCACGCGCTGGCGATCCAGTACTATTTTTTGCCCGCCGGTGCTGCGGAACTCCACGAATTCATTATTCACGCCAGCTTCCACCAATTCGATTAAATGGCGCAGGTTGCGTATCGGGTGATCATCGACTGCTTCGATCACCCAGTGGTTTTCTCCGTGGTAGCCCTGATTGACATTGGCCGCCAGCACTTTAAGTGCGACCACCACTTCGTCCTGCTCCTCGGTGACATAGTTCCGGGCGAGATAAACCACCAGTTCGCGCGGTGCGGTGTTCACCCAGTTCCGGCCCCACATTCCGAGCAGATTAACATTCAGCGGGACGAACACGACGCCCCCGTAAATGTAATAGGTGGGCAGAACATCATACATTTCGAGCGGGACCAGCCAATCCCGTTCAAGGGCGTGCCGTAATGGAATCTCCAACTGGGATCGCTCCCCTTCACATAAAATGTCGATGTTAACAGTGCCCCCGACCTGTTGCTTTTGGATGTAGTACGCGAAATGTGTGCGCTCGCCGGGCCGGAATGCGATGGTGGCGTCATCGGCAATGGGGTTCCCGTTAATGGCCAAGAGCACGTCGTCGGGACGGAGGAAACCGTCGGCCGATGATCCGTACACCGTGTGCAATACCAAAACCCCGCTCTCGTCGCCATCCATGCCGTAGCGTCGGCGAAAATCGGGGTTCTCCATCGGTTGGGTCACGATGCCCAGTGAGGGAATGCCGTTGAAATCGCCATCGGCGATATCTTCGAAGAAATGGGCAATGACCGGTGCCGGCACGATATAGCCAATGTTCTCCGCCTGCGAAATGCCTTGCATGGCCACCCCCACAATGCGCCCATCCACGATGGCGGGGCCACCACTGTTGCCCGGGTTGATAGCCGCGTCAATCTGGGCGGCCAGCAAGGAAGCAGAGCTATGGACATACACTTGATGCTCGATACGCGAGATCACTCCTTTCGTGATGCTGAGGGTGTCACCGCCCATCGGAAATCCGTACACGTTCACTTCTTCCTGGGTTTCCGGCAAAGGGCCAAACGTCAACGGTTCAACACCCGCAAAAAACGCCGGGTCGTCAACGGTCAAGATCGCTAAGTCTGCGCGGTGCGATACGTACAGCACGCGGGCCTGGTAACGCCGGGATTCGCCAAACCGCCGGACCTGCACAAACGTATGGTCACGCACCACATGGCCATTGGTCAGGATGCGGTTGCCTTCAATCACGGCACCCGATCCGGTCGATGATTGCGTGCCACGCAAATTCCACGGGTTGTAGTAATCGGGTCTACTGTGAACCGTGTAGACCTTTACGATGGCCTCGCGAATATCCTGTTCACGCACAGCCCATGTCGTGGGCGACGTGAATACGAGAAGGCCAATAGTGAACACTGCGAAGATTAAATTTCTCATCCTACCCCTCTGCCAATGGTTGATCCGGCTTTCTTCCCGGTTGTAATCAAAATGCCTTAGACAATGCCAGTAATATAGCTTCGTTTTCCTGAAACGCGAACACCGCCACCCGCATTGCGAGTCGCGCTCTATTCCGGCTCATACCCCAAACTAGGCGCCAGCCATTTTTCGGTCACCTTCAACTCTTGCCCTTTGCGTTCGGCGTAGGAAACCACCTGATCGCGATTAATTTTGCCGATACCGAAATAGGCCGATTCCGGGTGCGAAAAATAGAAACCGCTCACCGCCGCCGTGGGAAACATGGCGTAATGCTCGGTCAGCGACAGGCCGGTATGCCCGGGCGCGTCCAGCAAGTCGAAAAGTGTGCCTTTCTCGGTGTGATCGGGGCAGGCCGGATAGCCCGGGGCCGGCCGAATGCCCCGGTATTGCTCCTTGATGAGGCCCGCGTTGTCGAGGTCCTCGTCCGGCGCATAGCCCCAGAATTCGCGGCGAACCCGCTCATGCAGATGTTCCGCAAACGCTTCCGCCAACCGGTCGGCCAGTGCCTTGATCATAATGCTCTGATAATCATCATGATCCGCTTCAAACTGAGCCGCCCAGTGATCCACTCCGTGACCAGCCGTGACGGCGAAGGCCCCGATGTAATCGGCCACGCCGCTGGCACGCGGTGCGATAAAATCCGCTAAACACTGATTGGGGCGGCCCGGTGGTTTGATCATTTGCTGCCGCAGGTTATGCAGCACGGCGCGCACGGTTTGGCGTGAATCGTCGGTATAAATTTCGATGTCATCGTCATTCACCGTGTTGGCTGGGAAAAAGCCTACCACGGCGTGGGCGGTTACCATTTGTTCCGCGATCATCCGTTGCAATAAAGACTGTGCATCGTCAAACAATTTCCGGGCTTCGGTACCCACTACGGGGTCATCGAAAAGGCCAGGGTAAATCCCATTCAATTCCCAGGTCGCAAAGAAGGGTGTCCAATCGATGTAGTGCTGCAGGGTTTCCAGGGCGTAGTTGCGAAACGCTTGCACCCCAAGCCAAGTGGGGCGGGGGGCGTGGTACTGTGTCCAGTCGGTTGGATGTTTATGTTCCCGCGCTACTTCGATGGGATGCCAGTTGGTCTTGGCTTTGCGTCCTTTATGACGATCGCGTATAGCCGTGTAATCGGAGCGGATTTCTTGCAAGTACGGCCCGCGCTGTTGTGCGCTCAATAGGTTACTGACAACGCCCACCGCCCGCGATGCGTCCGTTACGTGGATGACGCCGTGTGCGTATTGCGGCTCAATCTTGACCGCCGTGTGTACCTTTGAGGTGGTGGCCCCGCCGATAAGCAACGGAATTTCCATTTTTTCACGCTTCATTTCCGCCGCCACATGCACCATTTCATCCAATGACGGCGTAATCAGGCCACTAAGCCCAATGATGTCCGCCTTTTCCTCGCGTGCCTTTTCAAGAATTTTGGCGCAGGGCACCATCACCCCCATATCCACCACGTCATAATTATTGCAACGCAGCACTACCCCGACAATATTCTTGCCGATATCGTGGACATCGCCTTTCACCGTGGCCATGATAACCTTCCCGTTGGCGGCAGTTGATGCCCGGGCCCGTTTTTCCTCCTCAATGTACGGGACGAGATAGGCCACCGCTTTTTTCATGACCCGGGCGCTCTTGACCACTTGCGGTAAAAACATTTTGCCGGCACCGAATAGGTCGCCGACAATTTTCATGCCGTCCATCAAGGGTCCCTCGATGACCTCGATCGGGCGATCAAAGGCCTGGCGGGCTTCCTCGGTATCCGCCTCGACGAAGTCGGTAATGCCGTGCACCAGCGCGTGGGATAAACGGGCCTTTACCGGCTCGTCTCGCCAAGCCGTGTCTTGAACCTTTTCGCGTGTCTGACCGGAATACTCGCCCGCAATCTCCATTAGGCGTTCCGTTGCGTCCGGCCGTCGGTTCAACACCACGTCCTCGACGCGCGTGCGCAGTTGGTCCGGCAAATCTTCATAAACCGCCAATTGGCCCGCATTCACAATTCCCATCGATAGACCGCTCTTGATCGCGTGGTATAGAAAAACGGAATGAATCGCTTCCCGGACCGCATTGTTACCGCGGAATGAGAACGAGACATTGCTGACCCCGCCGCTGATGTTCACGTGCGGGCAGGCCTGCCGGATGTCCTGACAAGCTTCAATAAAATCAATCGCATAGGGATTGTGTTCTTCAATACCGGTCCCGATGGCAAATATGTTGGGGTCGAAAATGATGTCTTCAGGCGGAAATCCGACGCGTGTGGTCAGCAGTTCATACGCCCGGCGGCAGATGTCGACTTTGCGGGCCTTCGTGTCGGCCTGTCCCTGCTCATCGAACGCCATCACAATCACGGCCGCGCCGTACCGGCGCACAAGACGGGCCTGCTCCAAGAACGCTTCTTCGCCCTCCTTTAAGCTGATCGAGTTGACGATCGCTTTGCCCTGTACGCATTTAAGGCCCGCTTCAATGACGGTCCACTTGGATGAATCAATCATTAGCGGCACGCGCGCAATGTCCGGCTCGGCGGCAATCAGGTTCAGGAAACGGACCATGGCGGCTTCGGAATCCAGCAGGCCTTCGTCCATATTGATATCGATGATCTGGGCGCCATTTTCCACCTGTTCGCGGGCTACCTCCAGGGCGGTATCGTAATCATCGGATTTAATGAGCCGCGCGAATTTACGGGAGCCCGTGACGTTCGTCCGCTCGCCTACATTCACGAAATTACTGTCAGGCCGCACGGTGAACGGTTCCAGTCCGCTGAGCTGCAAGTAAGGTTGGCGTGAGGGCGGACGTCGAGGGGGGACCGTGCCGGTGGCTGCCGCAATCGCCTGGATGTGGGCCGGGGTTGACCCACAACAACCGCCGACGATATTGATGAAGCCTGCTTCCGCGAATTCGCGCAGCGTCGCGGCCATTTCCTCCGGGGTATCATCATATTCGCCGAATTCATTCGGTAACCCCGCATTGGGGTGTACGCTGGTCAGCGTATCGGCAATGCTGGACAGTTCCTCGATATACGGGCGTAGCTGTTTGGCCCCCAGCGCACAGTTCAGCCCCACGCTAAAGGGCTTAACATGGGCGATGGCGTTCCAGAACGCCTCCGTGGTCTGTCCCGAAAGGGTGCGTCCGCTGGCATCCGTGATGGTGCCGCTGATCATAACGGGCAGCGAGATTTCCTTGGTGGCGAAATAATCAAGGATGGCGAATAAGGCGGCTTTGGCATTGAGCGTGTCAAAGATGGTTTCCACCATTAATAGATCGGCGCCACCGGTAACTAAACCATCGATGGCCTCGGTATAGGCCGTTCGGAGTTCATCGAACGTGACATTGCGAAAGCCCGGATTGTTCACGTCGGGCGAGATGGAGGCTGTTCGGTTGGTCGGTCCGAGTACGCCCGCCACCCAGCGCGGTCGACCGGGATCGGCCGCCATGGCGGCCGCCGCCGCTTCACGCGCCAGCCGCGCGGCGGTGTGGTTGATTTCGTGGACAATCGATTCCAAGCCATAATCAGCCATGGCAATAGAGGTTGCATTGAACGTGTTCGTTTCCAGGATGTCCGCGCCCGCCTTTAAATAGGCCGCATGGATTGACCGAATGATATCCGGCTGCGTCAGCACCAATAGGTCGTTGTTCCCCTTTAAATCGGTGCCGTGCTCGCTGAATCGCTCACCGCGATAATCGGCTTCCGTCAGCTTATAGCTTTGGATCATGGTCCCCATCGCCCCGTCAAGGACCAGAATCCGCTCCACCGCTGACTGCTGCAATTGCTCAATAGTCGTCAAACAAATACCTCCCTTAAATTGATATATTACAATATCCGGTTAAACGGTTATAATGCAAGTTTAAGTTATTGGCTTGTATTTGGGGGTGGGGTATCCGGCTCCGTTTAGGCTGCGGGGAGGCGTCAGCATTAGGATGCGGGGGCGGCGGGCGAGCGGGTGAGCGCGGCTCGGATCAGTGCCACGTTGGGGTGTTTGCGTAGTATGAAAGGGATCACCACCCAGAGGATAAAGAAGAGGACAATCGAACTGGCGACATAGGTGGCTTGTGCGGTGCCGGCCTCCTCCAGCATGCTGTGTCCCAGTAGCGCGGCAGGAATCCCCGGGGGGATAGAGCCCAGGAGTGTGCCGAGCAGAAACGAGCGGTGTTTAATATGCGTGATACCAAGCAGGGCGTTGGTGATAAAGCCCGGCATGGGTAAAATGCGCAGCAACACGACCGTGCGGTACGAGCGATTCCTGAAATAAGCGGCCATTCCGTCCAAACGCGGCCAGTGCCGCAAAAAGAAAGAGCGCCCCCCCCAGCGGGCGTAGAGAAACGGTAGGTAGCCGCCGATCAAAAGGGCCACCACGCTCCAGGTCAGTCCCCACCAAAATCCGAATGCCATGCCGCCGATGGGATAGACCACCATACGCGGGAATCCCAAGGCCGTGATCAATGCGGCCGCCACGATGAAGACCAGCTCCGCACGCGGGCCCATTTGATCAAGGGCGATCTGCCACTCACGCACGCGGGCCAATTCATGGCGTAAAGGCGAGAAGAAGACCACCCCGAGGCAAACCGCCAGCGTGGTCAACCACAAGGCCTCCCGGGCACGCGAGCGGAACGAGGAAGGCGCCGGCACGGCTTGGTCGAGCAGGGTGTCGGCTATCGTTGATTTATCGGGCGCTGACGTCATTGTGATTGATTTGTTTCGCGGATCAGGCTACTTACAGGGGAATTGAAGACTTCAAAGAGCGTACGTCATCCAAACCATAGGTAACAAGCATGTTTGCACCGGACTTAAAGGCAGCGGTTGAAAAAAGCAGGATCATTGCGGTGTTGGTGGTGGACGAAGCCGCTGACGCGGTACCGTTGGCACAGGCTTTATTGGCGGGTGGCGTGCAGATCATGGAACTGACGCTGCGCACGGAGGCGGCGTTGGACGCCCTGCGCCGGATTGTGGCGGAGGTTCCGGAGATGACTGCGGGGGTGGGTACCATTTTGACACCTGACCAGGTGCGTGCAGCGCATACGGCCGGGGCTGCGTTCGGAGTAGCGCCGGGGGTAAACCCGCGGGTATTGGCCGCCGCGCGCGAAGTGGGGTTATCATTTGCGCCCGGCGTAGCCACGCCATCCGATATCGAGCAAGCGCTTGAATTTGAGTGCCGTTTGCTGAAATTTTTCCCGGCCGAACCGGCGGGTGGCTTGCCGTATTTGAAGAGCATGGCTGCACCGTATGCACATTTAGAGCTGCGCTACGTACCGCTGGGGGGCATTTCACCGGCCAATTTGAGCGCGTATGTGGGCGATTCGCTAATTGCGGCGGTCGGCGGATCCTGGCTGGCACCGCGCGAACTCATTGCCGCCAAGGATTAGGCTCAGATTACCGAACGCGCCCGCAACGCCGTGCGCCTGATCGAATCGGTATAGACGAAAATAGAGCGCCCGTAGCTCAGCAGGATAGAGCATCGGATTTCTAATCCGAGGGTCGCAGGTTCGAATCCTGCCGGGCGCGCCAAATCACCGCACGTGGCCGACAGGCCGGTGGCCAAAGTCACCGGGGATTTTGCCGGCATCACCCTGCCGAGTGGCTGCTACATGGCGCTGGAACGCTACTGAAGGGAGTCTAATGAATGACCAACAAGATCGGGCATTCAAACGACCGGGCAAATGGCCCGGCACCATGACGGACCGGGAACGGTTCCGGCGGCAGATGCATTATGAACCCATTGATCGGTCGTGCAACTTTGAGTTCGGGTACTGGGAGGAGAACTTTGCCGTCTGGCCCATGTTTCGGGGCAACGGGATCCGCACCAATGAAGCGGCGGACCGATTCTTGAGGTTTGACTATAAAGCTGAAGTGGAGGCCCTGGAAATGCATCCCCACTTCAAGTGCAAAGTGGTTGAGGAACGCGACGAAACCGTTGTCATCCGTAACAAAGATGGATTACTGGCTGAAACGCCCAAAGACGGCCATGACACCATCCCGCATTTTCTACAGTCCTCGATTACCACTCCCGACGACTGGCAGCGCTGCAAGGAAGAGCGCTTCCGCAGGGACGACCCCGCGCGCCGGGTAGATGTGGACGTCCTGCAACAACAGCATCCCGAATCGCGTGACTACCCGCTTGGCGTCCACTGCGGCTCCATGATTGGCCGTATCCGGAATATCCTGACCTTCGAGGGCTTGGCCTATGCCTGTTTTGATTACCCGGACATGGTTGAGGACATGGTGGAAACCTACTGTGTGCTCGTCGAAGATTTCCTCGATCAGGTGCTACCTCATATCACCTTCGACTTCGCGTGCGGCTGGGAGGATATCTGCTTCAAAAGCGGCCCCTTGGTCACGCTTGATTTTTTCAAGCACGTGGTCGCTCCCCGCTACCGACGCATCCATGCCAAGCTGCGGCAGGTCGGCATCAACATCTGGTTCACCGACACGGACGGTGATGTTCGCGCTCTGATCCCGACCTTTCTGGAATGTGGCTTGAACACGCTGTTTCCCTTCGAAGTCAGTTGCAGCGGGCATCCATCCGAGGTGCTGCGGGAATACGGGCCGGACTTGCGTATGATAGGAGGCGTGAACAAGCGCGCACTCATCGCCGGCCCCGCCGAAACCAAAGCCTATTTGGAAAGCTTGGTGCCTTGGGTGGAACGAGGTGGCTTCATCCCGCACGTCGACCACCGGTGCCCGCCCGACGTGAGCCAAGAGAATTACCTCTATTACCTGAACTTAAAACGCCGCATGTTCGGCCAGGCAACAGGCGCAACGAATTTGAATGCGGAGGGGGGGCTTGACATTCGATCACGCTGACGAACTACCTGTCTTGAACAAATCGAGATCAGACGCTCACCCCTCCCAACCTCCCAAGCCTTGGGTGCCCGTCGCGTATTGCGGTGAGGTGGGAATGTTTGGGTCAATGGTGCCAGCACAGTCACCGCAGGCATCTGGGCAGCGCGCGCTCCGGCCGGCGCCCTTCGGCACAGAAATCGGCACGGAGCGCATCCCGGATCATGGCCCGGGGATAGCGGAGCTCGTAGGTCAAATAGGCATACAGCGCGGTGATCATGTCGTTCAAGTCAATGCCGTGCGCCCGTCCGAAGCCGGCGTGTAGCCAGTCGCTGAGATGCATGAACGCAGTAAATGCGGAGGCATGGCTACACATTATAAAGGGTAGCGTGCGCGGGAACAGGCGTCGATTGCCCAAGCGGTCCCAGTAGGCCGCAAAGCGATTCAAACGTGCGAGGTCCGTGGTCGACAAGTGATCACTGGCCAGCAGGGCGTAGGGCGGTTTGGGATCAAATACCAGCCGGTGGGCGGCGGCATGGCGTTGCAGGTTCGTGCCCGGTAGATGCTTGAGCACACCTACTTGAATTTCGTGGGGCTGGTGGGCCCACAGGCGGTCGAACCCGTTGGCAATGGAATCCCAGCTTTCACCGGGCAAGCCCACAATCAGATCGGCATGTACTTCGGCACGCACAGTGTTGAGCAGGAAGTTCAACGCCGCGTCGATGGATTTTACGCCGGGTCGCCGGACCCGTTCCGATACGGTTTCGTTAAAGCTCTGAATGCCCAGCTCAATATGTAAAGACCCGGGCGGCCAAGCGCATAGCGCGGTGGCTAAATCGGCGCGGTACTTCGCTTGCGGCGTGAATTCCAGGTGCAGGCGCAGTCCGTGCCCGGCCCAGAGACGAAGCGCATTCAAAATCTGTGCCCCGCGTCCCGGGCGGGCATTGAACGTGCGGTCGACGAAACGTAGCGTTCGCACCCCGCGCGCGGCCAGCGATTGGCAAGCGTCCAGAGTGGGTTGCAACGGGAAATCGCGGACGCCGCCCGTTCCGCCGGAAACACAGAAATCGCATTGAAAGGGGCAGCCGCGCGTGGTTTCGACGTAGATGTGTCGGGAGTGCAGATCGTGGTCGCTATATAAATGGTAAGGTAGCTGCAGGCGGGGCAGGTCGGGTAGGGGGGCGTGCACGATTTTTTGCGGCGGACGTTCCCCTTGCAGCAGACGTCGGCACCATGACCCGAAGATGGCTTCCGCCTCGCCGGTGATGACCAGATCAACTTGATCAATGGCCGGGAACCTTTCCGGGGCGGCTGAAACTTCCGGACCGCCCAGTACAATCCGTAAGGCCGGATTCGCCGCACGCAGCTCTCGAATGAGGGCGGTGAGCGGTTGTACGTTCCAGATATAAACGCCAAGTGCCAGCAGGCGGGGCTGGTGCGCTTGGATGCGCTGCACGGCTTGTGTGACCGGTACCCGCAGGTCGAATTCGTGCCATGCGGTTTGGGGCGGATTAGGACCCAGATTCGCCAGTAGCCAGCGCAGGCCCAGCGAAGTGTGCGTAAAGCGGCCGTTATAGGTGGCCAGCACGAGGTCGGCCAGTGGCGTAGCCGGGGAGACGGGCAAGGAAGGGGTCATGGAGAATCCCCGCGATTATGGACGCGGAATTCCCGCTTTGACAACCAAGGCGGGTTTAAGCACGATGCGGGCGGTTGCCGGAGCGCTGTAGTTTCAGATTCCCCCTTTGTCGAATGATGGTTGTATTGCATGTTCTCGAGTCGTGTTAAGGAATCAGTATAATGTTGTTAGGCGAGCGGCCAAGTTACAATTATATAAAAACGCTGGGACTTCATGTCTGAGCGGGTGATTCAAAAAATCGCGCACGAATGTAAGAAAGGGGTTGCGTTTAAAACTGAACCATAGTATGCAAGCAGTGTGTGTATAAAAAGGTGTTGCGTTGTAATTCCATTAGCGGTACGCTGCCGATGGTGGGCGGAGGGTCGCTGGTGGTAACGGGGTGCGTGTAGTGGCTAGGTGTGGATGAGATGGAATAATGCTTAAATCGGATCGCATATTAGCGTTGGACATTGGGGCGAGCGGCCTGAAGATGGCGGAGTTTGTCCCGCTCAAGTCGGGGGGGATCGAACTGATCAACCACTCGATTGCGTCATTGGAGCTGGACCCGCATGCTGATGCAGATCGCCTTGCCTATGTGGTTAGCACGTTGAACGAGATGATGGCCGAGCGCCAGATCAAGACGGGTCAGGTGTTAATGTCGGTCTCCGGGCAATCGGTCTTTTCCCGTTTCGTAAAATTACCGCCGGTGGACGAGGATAAGGTCTACCAGATTGTGGCCTATGAGGCGCAACAGAATGTACCCTTCCCCATTGATGAGGTGGTTTGGGATTATCAGCTGATCGGCGGCACCGAGGGCGATCTGGACGTGATGTTGGCGGCGATCAAGGGCGACATTATTTCCTCTTTAACGGATGCGGTGGAGGAGGCCGGGCTTTATCCGGACTTGGTGGATGTGGCACCGATGGCTTTGTACAATGCCTTCCGCTATAATTATGATGACACCGGCGGCTGTACCCTGATCATCGACATGGGCGCGCGCTCCACGGACTTGGTGTTTGCCGAGGGCAACCGGGTCTTCAGCCGCAGCATTCCGGTCGCCGGCAATGCGATCACCCAGCAAATTATGCGGGAATTCGATTTGTCCTTCGCCGATGCCGAAGACATGAAGAAGGCGCACGCTTTTGTCGCGTGGGGTGGGGCTTATGAAAGTCCGTCCGGTGAGGTGGCAGAGAAGGTTTCGAAGAGTGTGCGCAGCGTGATGACGCGGCTGCATGCCGAGGTGAACCGCAGTATCAATTTTTACCGGGGCCAACAGGATGGCCGCGCCCCCACGCAGGTACTGCTGACCGGTGGTACGTCTGTTATTCCCTACACGGACGTTTTCTTTAAAGATAAGCTGAAAGCGGACGTCGAGTATCTCAATCCGTTTATGAATGTGGCGGTTAGTGACGATATTACCGCCGAGGATATTGGGCGGGACGCGCACATGCTGGGCGAAGTGGTGGGGTTGGCCTTACGCAAATCTCTGACCTGTCCCATTGAAATCAATCTTATGCCGCCACGCGTGGTGTCGGACAAGAAGTTCCGTAAGAAGCATCCGTTATTATTAACGGCAGCGTACGGGCTGGTTTTTATTCTGTGTGTCTGGTGCGTTTATTTCTACCGGCTTGGTCAATTGGGTGACGAGCGATTGCAGCGGGTGCAGCAGCGGGTACAGGAACTGGAGCGGATTGAGCAGCGGATTCGACAGCCGGAAGCGGAAATCCAGTCGGTCCGGGAACGAATCGACCAGGTACACGGCTTGATAAATGACCGTACACGGTGGGTTGAGATGCTTGATGAAATCCATGAGCTGATGCCCGAAGGCGTATGGTTGACGGCGGTCGTTCCGATTCGCGAGGAAGTGGAGCTTGAAGAGGAAGGGGTGCGCCGGACCGCGCGGCGTGCGCCCGCGCGCGAGCGCACGGCTGCCGTGCAGGAGGGCAATATTAAAGGCGTTGAAATATCGGGTTTGGGGTACACGGATTTGGTCCCCAACGCGCAGCCCATTTATGCATTACGCGACGAGTTGCGCGCGTCTCCGTTATTCCGGGAAAGCACGGAAATTGACCGGCTGCCACCGGTCCCCGCGAATACCTATGTGCGCGAATTTCGAATCCTGTGCAATTTGGTAGACCCCATCAAAATGTAATTATGAATTTTGTTCGCAAAAATATCGGGCTGGTTGTGGGGGGCAGCATTGCCCTCGTGTTAGTGGTGATTGCGTCGACGCTATTGGTGCGTTTCCGTGGCGGATACGTGCGCGTTCAACGCGAGCTGGACTCCAATCTAAATCAGTTGGAGCGGTTACAGCAACGTGATCCATTCCCCTCGGACGAAAATGTGGTGCGTGTCAGCGAGAGTCTGTCGACGTTGCAAAACTATCTCGACGATACGTTGCAAGTGCTGACTACAGGGCAACTGGAAGGGTTGGACATGGAGCGTGCCCAATTCCCGCCAGCCATCGAGCTTACCGCGCGGCAGCTACGGGCAATGGCGCGGGAAGCTGATATTGAAGTGCCGACCGACTTGGTCTTTGGTTTTCAGCGGTATGCGGCGGGGAACCTGCCGGTGCAGGAACACGTGCCGCGGCTCGTGACGCAGTTGCGCACGATAGAGGCTTTGGTGGGTGTGCTCTTTCGTGCACAGATTCGGGAATTGCTCGACGTGGAGCGGGAGGTTTTTGATGTTGAGCAGACCCAAGTACGCACCAGGGAAGAAGGTATGCGGCGTGGAATGTTCGAGGAAGATGTGGTGGAGCCGACCACGCGGGTGCGGCCGCGTGGGGTCGAAGGGTTATATACGCAAGAACGATACACGCTACGCTTCGTTGCGGACGATCACGCCGTGCGGGACGTGTTGAACCGATTGGCGGTGCACCCGGGCTTAGTGGTAGTCCGGAGTCTTGAACTGCGCAATGAAATGGCGCGGGATGGTGCCGGCGCTGCCCGGCGTCTGGCAGATCGCTTGGAGCGCCGGGAGGTGCGTCGTGCGGAACCCACAGCTACTGAGCGCGCGCGTCGCGAGGAGACCGAGCGGGATGCTCAGCCGCTACTCCATGAGGATCGTGTAGTGGCCGGGCGTGAACGGGTACATGTAATAATGATGGTGGATGTATATCGTTTTGAACAGGGTGAGGAGGAGCCGGAATGAGTAGTGGAGCGGCTCGCAGCAAAAACACCTCTCTTTTGGGGGAGCATTATGACAAGTTAGCCGTTGTCGTGGTGCTTACGGCCCTGTTGGGGTCAGCCCTGTTTCTGTGGTGGCGAATTGGGGAAGCCCACCGGGCCTTGACGACAGCGGCTTGGGATCGCGCCGAAGTTGGAGATCGCGCTTACGATCCGCCTGATATGGAGGCCTTTACGGCGTTTGTGAACCGGTTGGAGGATCCGCCGCAAATCCAGGTTCGGGAGCGGGATCTCATGGTCAGCCAGTTGCGGGTGGTTAGCGTCAACCCGGACGTGAGAACTCCTATCCCCTACCATGCGATGGCCTGTCCGTGGACACAATATCCCCAGCCTGAGATCGGGGCGCGTGACACTACGGGCGATGGTATCCCCGATGAGTGGTATGTGTCTCATGGCTTGGACCCGTTTGATGCTACATTGGCTGATCGTGATTACGATGGGGACGGGTTTACCGTGCGCCAGGAGTATGAAGCCGGTACGAGTCCGGTTGATCCCGATGATCATCCATCCTATGCCTTGCAGTTGCGACTCCGCCGCACGGCCTCACGTCCATTTGCCCTGCGGTTTGAAGGTGTTCAACAACTGGGTGAGGATGATGTTCGCTTTCACCTGAATGACCGTCGGCAAAATCGCAGCTATTTTGTGCGTATGGGCGAGACGGTACAGGGCTACCGATTGGTCGATTATGAAGAGCGTAGGGTGGAACGACCCACGGGCGGTCGCGATGCATCCGTCTTGATCCTGGAGGGGCCCGATGGACGGCGCGTCGAACTAGTTATTAATGTTGATTTCAGCGTAGAGCAACGGATGGCGGAAATGGTGTTCCTGCTGGATGAATCCGTTTATAGAGTAAGCGAAGGGGATTCAATCACCTTGCGCGATAATGTGTATAATGTCATTGACATTGGACGCGATCGCGTATTACTACGGGACGCACAGTCAGCGGAAGAGTTTCGTGTCGAACGCAAAACTGAGGCAGAGCGGCGTCCGCGCGAGGAGATGGAAGATCACGATCACATGATGATCGATGAAATCTGGTAACCCCGCCGCGGATGGGTGTGGTCGCTGACAGATTTGAAATAAGTAATGGTACCTTAGGCGTGGGTACTGGATGAAGGGGATATCGCATGAGCGTAGTAAAAATGATTAAAGTGGTGGTGTGCCTCCATTTGGCTATTGGGTTAATAGTCGTCCATGCGGAGGATGACTTTGATTTCGATGCCCTTTTCGATATGGGGAACGAAGCTACCGCCGATGAGCCGTCCAATGATTGGACAGCGGAAGATGTCGACGGCTTCTTTGGCGACAACGATGATGTGGATGCGCCTGTTCCAGAGCCTGCGCCCGCGCCTGAAGCAGAAGAAGATGATTGGTTTGATTTTGACGAACCGGCTGACGTAGAGGCACCTGCTGAAGATGAGGTTCCTGCACCCGAGCCGGAGCCCGAGCCGCAGCCCGAGCCGGAACCGGCACCCGCACCCGAAGATGATTTCGATGTTGATGCGCCCGAGCCAGAACCCGCACCTGCACCAGAAGCCGAAGAAGATGATTGGTTTGATTTTGACGAACCGGCAGACGTAGAGGTGCCAGCTGAAGATGAGGTCCCTGCGCCGGAGCCCGAGCCCGAACCCGAACCCGAGCCGGAACCCGAGCCCGAACCGGAACTCGATACGGAGGAAGAGATTGAGCCCGTTGAGCGTCCGCATGTTCCGGCCCGTGAGTTGGCCGCGCGCGAAGAGGTGCGTCGCCAAGCCGCCGAGCGGGAAGGGCGCCAGCTATTGGAAGATGGTTTCGATGCGTTGGACGCGGGACGGTTTCGGCAAGCTCGTGAAGCGTTTCAACGAGCCTTGGACCGCTTGCCCGTGCGACCTCAGACGGAGGAGGATCGTAATCGCGCCCAGTGGGGACTGGCCGAGTCGCGCTACCGCATGGCCCAGCAGATTTATCGTGACGATGGGGACATGCGTGAAGCCATGGATCATTTGAACGCGGCTGAGGAATTGTCACCCGGGCATCGCGGTCTGTCGCTGTTGCGCCGCCGGATTGCTCGTGAGCAGGCGCGCCGTGAGGCGGAGGAAGCCCTGCCGGTTCCGGTTGAACGACGCCCCGAAGTGGCGGAGCGCCGACAGACCATCGCCGATATGAAGCGTGAGGGTCGCGCCTACTATGAGGCGGGTGAACTTAATTCGGCAGAGGCGTTGTTTGAAGCGGTGTTGGTTCGTGACGAATATGACAACGAGGCCATGCGCTACCTGCGGCGTATTGCGGAGGACCGTTTGCGTGCCGCCGAAGAATCCCGGCTTACCACGCGGGAGGAAATGATGGCCGATGTACGTGCCGCATGGACCCCGCCCCGCCGGGACGATGTAGTGTTGCCCGATGAGTTGTTGGGGCCCGCTCCGACCGATACGGTGACCGCCCAACAACGGTTGCGCGAACGCATGGAGAATATCCAAATCCCCCGCATCGAATTTCGGCAGGCCAATGTGCGTGACGTAGTTTCGTTCCTTCGCGATGCCAGCGAAGCAGCGGATCCGGAAGGCGAAGGCGTAAATATTTTGCTTAACTTGGAAATGCCCACGGGTGCGGGGGCCCCGGCGGCTCCTGCCCGACCTGCCCGGCGAACAGCCGCGCCAACGGCGTTTGACGATCCTTGGGGCGATGACGATCCGTGGGGTGATGTGGCCACACCGGTCGACGCTGGCACACCCGGAGTGCCTTCGATTACGCTTAATTTGCGACGGATTTCATTGATGGAGGCGATCAGGTACATCACGGAAATTGCAGGCTTGCGCTATCGCATCGAAGCGAACGCCGTGGTGATCACGCCTGAAGGCGTGGCCGATGTCGGGCGGGTTGTTACGCGGCTCTACCCCGTGCAACCTTCCTTCCTGGATGTGATTGCTGGTCAGGAGGCACCGGAGGACGCAGGCGGGTTTGGTGAGTTTGGTGCGCGTCGGGCGCCGGAACGCAGCCGGACGGGTGATGTCCGGGCGTTCTTCGAAGGAGCGGGTGTGCCGTTTCCGACTGGAACATCCATTACGTATAATCCGACGATTAGTCAGCTGATCGTGGCGAATACCCCGGAGAATCTGGACCGGTTTGAACGGATTCTGGCTCAGCTGAACGTGGTGCCTAGCCAAGTGGAGATTGAGGCGCGCTTCGTGGAAGTGGCCGAGGATGATTTGCAGGAACTGGGCTTGCAGTGGATATTCCGCGATAGCTATCAATTCCTGCAGCGGCGCGGTG
The DNA here is from genome assembly GCA_003562335.1 of PVC group bacterium. GTDB lineage: Bacteria > Verrucomicrobiota > Kiritimatiellia > SLAD01 > SLAD01 > SLLF01. Next base: position 5,182 of record PWVE01000013.1, on the reverse strand, counting down.
ACGGGCCGGTAGCGGGCCGCGAACGAGTGCAGGTAGATGCGGGTAATGTTAGCCGCGGACAACGGTTCTTTGCACAGACCGAATCCGGCATTGACCCGGTGTCGCAGGCCATGCAGACCGAGGCTAGCATGCTAGGGGATATTCTCAGCATATCCAGCGTACTGACGAACCCGGAAATGAGGGTCGTCATTCACGCGCTTTCTCAAAACGGGAATGTGGATGTGTTGTCTGCGCCTCGCGTTACTACCCGTAGCGGTGTCAATGCCACGATCGAAGTGGTGCAGGAAATTATTTATCCGACTGAGTTCCGCGTGCAGGAACCGCAATTCCGTGGTGGGGAAGCAGGCGTAGCGACGCCGCCTACCGTCACACCGGACCGCTTTGAGATGCGGCGTACAGGTGTTATTTTGAATGTCACACCCACTGTGGGGCCGGACGGGTATACGATTGACTTGGCTTTGGCACCGGAAGTGGCGGAATTGGTGGATTGGATTCAATACGGTTCCACGACCCGTTTACCTGACCCGAACATTCCCGATAGCTTTACGGAGTTTAACTACAATATTCCGCAGCCGGTCTTTGCCAGTCGCAATGTGACGACTTCCATTATAATCTGGGACGGACAAACCGTTGTGATGGGCGGATTGATGCGTGAACGTCTGGTCACTATTAGTGATAAGATTCCGATCCTGGGTGACATTCCGCTGCTGGGACGACTGTTCAGGACGGAAGGGCAACGCAGCCGTAAGGAAAATCTGTTGATCTTTGTGACGGCGCGATTGGTGGATCCGGCGGGTAAGCCGATTCATCAGGGCGACGCCATGACGATGCCGGGCTTGCCTGGCGTAGAGTAAGCGCCGCCCACGCCAAGTCTTACGCCTGGCTCGGCACAGGTCAACGAGAAGGCTAGATGAGCGACACCCGATTGATGTTGGTCGATGGGCATGCGTTGGCCTACCGTGCATTCTATGCCATTCGTGATTTGTCCACGCGCGACGGGCAACCGACGAATGCTGTTTACGGATTCATTAAGATGCTTGACCAGTTGCGGCGGAACTGGCAGCCAACGCATGGTGTGGTGGTCTTTGACGGGGGATTGCCGGCGGGGCGGATGGCACTATTACCCGAATATAAGGCACAACGGAAAGCTATGCCGGATGAGCTGCATGTGCAATTTGAGCCTCTGGAAAGGTATCTGGCCGCTGCGGAGATGGGGTCGTTATGCGTAGATGGTGAGGAGGCCGACGATGTGTTGGCCACACTGGCGCGGTTGGCGGCGGCGAATGGCGCGTCGGTTTTATTGGCGACGCATGATAAAGATCTTTTCCAAGTAGTTTCGTCGGCGGTGCAAATTGTGCCGCCCACTAAATCGGATCAACGCCTCGGACCGGCGGAAATAAAAGCGAAGACCGGCGTGTATCCAGATCAAATTGCGGAATGGCTGGCCTTGATTGGTGATACAGCGGACAACATTCCCGGTGTGCCGGGCGTGGGGCCCAAGACCGCTGCGCGGCTGTTGAATGAGTATCATTCAGTGGCGGGCATTTATAGTCATGTGACAGAAATCAAGCCGGATAAGCTGCGCATGAATTTGGAACAGCAGCGGGCCGTGGTTACGCGCAATCTGGAGCTGACCCGCTTGCGGACCGATGTGGCATTATCGTTTGACTGGCAGAAATGGAAATGGACGGATGGGAATGAAGCGCAATTATTTCGCTTCTACACGGCAATGGAGTTTTATTCGTTGGCTCGTGCACTGGAGGCCCCGACGCTCTTGGATTGCTGACGGTCCCATCGCCTTGGACGATTAGGGGTGATTTTCCTCGATCAAAGTCGATCGGGATGCCCTGACAGGTTATACTCATGAAGCTTCCTCTATCTAATAAAACGCTACGGCTGATAGCGTTTGTCAGTGCCTTGCTGATCTGCTATGCCGTGGCATTGGCGTCCCGGTTTGCGGTGCTGCATGCCAATTACCAAGAGCATGACGGGCGGGTTCCGTTCACGTTGGAAAGCGCACTCCAATTTCGCAACGCACAAAAGGTGTATCACGGGGAGGGCATACCCCGGCATGACCCTGCGATCCAATATCCGGAAGGCATCGATGTATTTCGCACGGACACGGTGTGGGCGGAATATCTTTATGGTTGGGGCGCGCGTATATTGTCTTCCAATCTATTGTTGGAGACGCGTATCCGTATACTGACCGTCGCGTGGTTCAGTCTTACCGTGCCGTTACTGGTCATCTGGGTGGCCGCCGGGACGCGCAGGCGGAGCGCAGGGGTGGTGGCGGGTCTGTTTTATGCGGTATCGCTCGCGTCCGTTATCCGTTCCACGGGGTTGGAATTATCACGCGAAAATTTTGCCCTTCCCTTTTTGTTGTTCCATCTGGCGTGGGATACGCTGAGCGTACGCAAGGCGGAACAAGGTGGACGGTACCAACGCTACGCGGTCGGATCGGCGTGTGGTTTGGGTTTGGCGTTGGCCACGTGGGATATGATTCAATTCTACACGTTATTATGGGGCTGCGTGTGGAGTTGGCGTTTGATGCGCCGACCGGACTTTTCGTCAGCCGATAAATGGCGCTGTTATTTGCCGGCGGTAGCGTTGGTGTTAGTGGGGGTGAGTGTGCCTTATCACCGGGCGCACGGTTTGTGGGCTTCCCCGTCACTGGGCATGAGCTATGGGTTGCTGCTGCTCGGGGTGTGTGTGGCCCGCGGCTGGCGCGGATCGGGTCTGAAACGGCTACTGGTGTGGGTGGCCCCGTTGCTTCTTATGTGGTGGTTGGGGCGTACCTATGGATCGCACTACCATCATTTTGTTGAATTGGCCTGGGCCAAAATCCGCTTCTTGAACCAAAAGCCCATAGACCCCGCTCTGCTCACGTTCAACCAGCGCATCATGTGGGTACCGGCTTTGAACTCCGCAACTTGGCCGTTGACATTCATGTTTTTCCCCGGTACGTTAATCGCGTTTTCCATTTACGGCGTGTTTGTGCTGGGATTCTTAATTTGGCGTCGACGTTTACCCCTTTCGGCTGATGCCTGCTTGCCGGTTTTCCCTTGGTTGGTGGTGGCCGGTGTAACCTTTATCTTTTTTGTTCGCTTTCATGTGTACGTGGCTATTTGGGCAGCGGCGGGAATGGGGGTCTGGTGGGCTTGGCCGTGGGAGCAGGGTAGGCGGTGGCATGCGGCGTGGATCGTACCCCTGACCGCGCTGGTGCTCTTAATGGAGAGCGTGCAGGTGTGGGAGGACCCCGGCCGGTGGGGGCGGCCCAATGTCTACTATAAAGAGCTGGAGGAAGTAACGGAGTGGTTGCGCGAATATGTGGCGCCACAACCCGTGCTCGCCAATTTTGGTGTGAGTGCGTCTTTGTTGGCGTACGGAGGATGCTCCATTATCTTGCACCCCAAATTTGAAACGGAAACCATACGCCAGCGGGTGCAGGCCTATGGGGAAGCGTTGTTTAAACAGAATGAAGAGGAGTTTAGGAACTGGGCGGAAGCGCATGGCGCAACGCACTATATCCACGCGGTGGGTGAATTTGCGTCGATTCACCCTGAATTGCAGATGCGCTATTTTGTGGATGCGTTGGAGCCGCCGCCGGATGCGGCTGCGCGCGTGTTTGAATTCCAACCTGAACGTGTTCGCTATTTTGAATATGTCCGGGGCAACCGCAAGTATCGGGTATTCCGCCTGATTACCCAGGCCGATGAAGTACGGGCGGATCGCTTGACTATTCGCGCGCAGCGCGCGTTGGCGCGGGGTGATTTGGATGAGGCAGAGCGTTTGGCGTGGTCCGCGCTGGCGTTGTTCCCGGCGCAATGCCGTGCGCGGGACGTGGTGGCGCGGGTAACGTCGTTGCGTGATCAGGGCTTTACCTACGTCCCGGAACCAGAGGATGTGTCGACCCCATGACGCCTCCCCGGATTATCGGGGTCACAGGCGGCATTGCCTGTGGCAAATCAACGGTAGCCCGCTACCTGATGGAAGCGGGCATCCCGGTGTGCGAGACCGATCAAGTGGCGCATGAGCTGATGCAGCCGGATGGGCCCGCGTATGCCGGTGTGGTCCAGCGCTTTGGAACAGGCATTTGCCGGGCCGATGGAACGATTGACCGGCGGGCGCTGGCGGTACGGGTGTTCGGCGATGAGCAGGAACGGGCGGCGTTGAACGCGCTGGTCCATCCGCATGTGCGCCGTGCGTGGCGGACCTGGGCCGGGGATTTGCAGGCGCGCGGATGTGCGGTAGCGGTGGTAATCCCGCTACTGTTTGAGGTGGGGGCCGAACGCGATGTGGACGTGGTGGTTTGTGTGTCGGCACCGCTGGCTGCGGTGAAGGCCCGGTTGCAGCAGCGCGGCTTGACGGCCACCGAGGTGGCACAACGGTTGAAGGCGCAATGGCCGCTGGCGGAGAAGCGGCGGCGTGCAGATTTTGTGATAGAAAATACGGGGAGCGAAGCGGACTTGCGAGCGCAGGTCGAAGCCGGACTACCCCGCTGGGTAAGCAAGGAGAAAGAAGACGACCATGGCGGAAGAACAACGACAACGTAGTAGAGGGCGTACAGGGCGCTCCAATCGCGGGCAATACCATAACAAGAACCGGGATCGCGGCAAGGGCGGCGGGAATCCCGTGGGGTTGGGATCAGAGAAGGCTGAGGGTGTGGTCGACAATGGCCAGGACCGGCCGGCCGGTCCGCCCATCAATATCTTTGACCTGCAGGAAATGACCGTACCGCAGCTGGTCGCCTTTGCCGAGGAAATGGGCTTGGCCGAACTGGGGGCGCTGGCTAAACACGAGTTGGTCCTCGAAATCCTGAAGGCGCAAGCCCGGCGTTCGGGACAAATGTTCGGGCGGGGCGTAGTGGAAATATTGCAGGACGGCTTTGGCTTTTTGCGCTCGCCCTATTACAACTACCTGCCCTGTCCGGAAGATCTTTATGTGTCACCGTCACAGATCCGCAAATTCGGTTTACGTAGCGGCGATTACATAGAAGGAGAACTTCGCGCGCCTAAGGATAAGGAGCGCTTTTTTGCCATCTTAAAAGTGGAAAAAATAAATGGAAAAGAGCCGGGTACAGCCAAAAATTTGATCCCGTTCGAGCACCTTACGCCGCTATTTCCGGATCGACGGTTTGTGTTGGAAAACAAGCCGGACAATATATCGATGCGGGTTATGGACC
>PWVE01000133.1 GCA_003562335.1 PVC group bacterium | reverse complement strand
GAAGAAGTCATTGAAGAAATCAATAAGGCCAAATTGCGCGGGCGCGGCGGGGCCGGTTATCCCACGGCGGTCAAATGGAAACTCCTGCGGGAAGCGTCTGCCGATCAGAAGTATGTAATTTGCAATGCGGACGAAGGCGATCCGGGCGCGTATATGAACCGCAACGAGATCGAAAGCGACCCGCACATGCTGCTGGAAGGAATGCTGATCGGGGCCTATGCCACCGGGGCCAGCGAAGGGATCGTCTATCTGCGCGCCGAGTACCCGTTGGCGGTGGAACGCTTGAAACGGGCGGTGGCTCAGGCCACGGAATATGGGCTCTTGGGCGAGTCGGTGTTGGGGACGGATTTCGCGTTTAAGGTACGCTTAATTGAAGGTGCTGGTGCTTTTGTTTGTGGCGAGGAAACGGCGATGGTGGCCTCGCTGGAAGGCCATGCCGGACGCCCGCGCCCGCGCCCGCCCTTCCCGGCGGAAGCTGGGTTGTGGGGCAAGCCCACCAACATCAACAACGTGGAAACATGGTGTAACGTACCCGTCATTCTCGCTAAAGGCGGGGCTTGGTTTGCCGGGGTCGGGACCCCGACCAGCTCCGGTACCAAGGTGTTCTCGCTGGTGGGTAAGATTAAGCACACGGGCTTGGTGGAAATGCCGTTGGGCGCGCCGCTGAAAAATATCATTTACGGAATTGGCGGCGGCTCAGCGGTCGGCAAAACCATTAAAGCGGTGCAGACCGGCGGCCCGTCGGGGGGGTGTATCCCGGCCAAACACTTTGATACGGCCGTGGATTACGAGTCGCTGGGCGCGTTGGGTGCGATTATGGGCTCGGGCGGAATGGTGGTAATGGATGATGATAACTGCATGGTCGATGTGGCCCGCTACTTTGTGGAGTTCACGCATGCGGAGTCGTGCGGCAAGTGTATCCCCTGCCGGGTGGGGCTGGATGAGATGCTGCGGATTTTGCGACGTATCACCGAGGGGCAGGCCGATCATGCGGATTTGGATAAATTACAGGAACTGGCCCACATGATTCGCGACACGTCGCTGTGCGGGCTGGGCCAGACTGCGCCCAATCCGGTACTTACCACCCTCCGCTATTTCCGTGACGAATATGAAGACCACATCCGTGCCAAACGCTGTGCGGCCGGTGTGTGCGAAGCGTTGTACCTCTCGCCATGCGAAAATAGTTGCCCGTTGCACATGCGTATTCCCGCGTTCTTGCAACTGATGAAGGAGGATCGCCTCGACGATGCTGCGGAAATGATCTGGCTAGACAATCCGTTGCCGGCCTCCACCGGCCGGATTTGTCAGCATCCCTGTGAGGGACGTTGTCGGCGCGGGGAGGAAGATGCCCCGGTGAATATGCGCGAGGTGCATCGCTATATTGCAGATACCATTTTGGATGGCGACCGTCTGCAAACGGTGCAAGAACGCTTGTTGCGCGATAAGTTACCCGCCACCGGAAAACGGGTGGCGGTGGTGGGCGCGGGGCCATCGGGCTTGTCCGCCGCTTTTTACATGACCATGCTGGGGCATGCGGTGACCGTGTATGAGGAGCGTGAAGCGGCGGGGGGCATGCTGCGCTATTGCCTGCCGGAATACCGGTTGCCGGACAAGGTGCTGGACGCGGAGTTGAGTGTGCTGACGCAGGTCGGCGTTGAGTTCGAGTTCAATCAATCGCTGGGCGCGGGCCTCTCGCTTGACCGTTTGGATAAGGAATACGACATGGTGTTTCTGGCCACGGGAACCTGGAACGAGACCCATGCCGGGTTTAGTGGTGAACAAGCCCCCAACGTTTGGCATGCGGTGGCTTTTCTCGAGCAAGTCGCGCGTGGCAAACCACCGCTTATCGGCGAGCAGGTGGTGGTGATCGGTGGGGGTAATGCGGCCGTGGATTCGGCGCGCACCGCCGTGCGGTTAGGTGCCAAGGTGACGATTGTATACCGGCGCGAACGAAAAGACATGCCCGCGATTGCGGAGGAAGTTGAGGACGCGGAGGAAGAAGGGGTTGAGATTGTATTTCTGGCTTCTCCCCAACGGGCGGTACTTGATGAACTCGGTCAAGCCAAGGCGATCGAATTGCGCCGTACGGTGCTCGGGGAATTTGATTCGTCCGGTCGCCGTACACCGGTTTCGACCGACGACTTTTTTACCTTGCCGTGCAGTGCCATTGTCGTGGCGGCTGGCGAAAAGCCCGACCCCGATCCGCTACGGCGCGCCGGCATCCGGGTGCGCGACAACTTTACCGCAGCCGTGGATAGTGTCACCTATGCCACCAATATGCCGCACGTGCATGCCGGCGGTGATTTAGTTACCGGCGCATCGAATGTGTCCGCGACCATGGGTACCGGCAAATACGCGGCACGTGCAATGGATACTTTGCTAATGGGCGCGTCGGACCGCTTCACGCGCATGCTCAAGACGTTTACCTATGAAAATGTGGTTCCGTTGGAACCGGAAGGGGGCGTGCGTAACGTGTCGCCGCGGTTGGAACCGGACACGCGCCGCACGAATTTCGCCGAGGTGATGGAGGGGTACGACGCCACCATGACCGTGCGTGAGAGTTGTCGCTGTTTGCGTTGCGATGTGCGCGAAACCTGTGCAGTGGCGGATGCGGCTGTGGAGAAGGAGAGTGTGAGCCATGAATGAACCCGTCAAACTTAAGATCAATGGACAATCGTACACGGCGCAGACCGGCGACACGGTTTTAGCCGTGGCGCGGGCCAACGACATTTTTATCCCAACCCTCTGCTTTCTGGAGGGCTTAAGCAAGCAGGGGGCCTGTCGCCTGTGCTTGATTGAGGTGAAAAACATTCCGCGTTTATTGGCCGCTTGCACCACCCGGGTGACGGAAGGCATGGAGGTCACTACCGACTCGCCCAAGCTCAATTCCTATCGGCAAATGATTCTGGAACTCTTATTCGCGGAACGTAACCACATCTGTGCTTTTTGCGTCGCGTCCGGCCGTTGCGAGCTGCAGTACCTCGCCCAAGCCATGGGTGTGACGAACGTCCGTTATCCGTATCGGTTTCCCCGGTATAAGGTCGATGCCTCGCACGAGCGCTTTGTGTATGATCCCAATCGCTGCATCTTGTGCACGCGCTGTGCGCGTGCCTGCGGCGAAGTGGAGGGGGCGCATACCTGGGCCGTCAAAGGGCGGGGTATTCATTCCGCCATGATGACCGATCTCAATACCCCATGGGGTGCGTCTGAAACCTGCACCTCGTGTTCCAAGTGTGTGCAGGCGTGTCCCACCGGTGCCTTGGCCGAAAAGGGCCGGGCCACCGGCGAAAGTTGTCGTTCGCCTGATATCCTGCCCCGTTTATCCAAAGCGCGCCGCAATCACCGTCGGTAAAGACGCTTATGCCGCATCACTTATGCTGGACAAGAGCCGTTGATGCGCCGATAATTTAGCGTCGATTAGGTGAAGGTTAGGTTGCATGTTTTTGGATCCATTTTACAAAGAGGTGGCGGGACGAATTCGGATTGATCCGGAACAGGCCAGTCACTTTGCCAAAACAATCGCGGGGGATTTCAACCCCATTCATGATGCCGGGGCCCGGCGCTTTTGCGTGCCGGGTGATTTGCTGTTTGCGCTCGTGGTTACCCACTACGGTCTGTACGAAAAAATGGGGCTGCGTTTTCACAGCATGGTAGGCCGTCAGACCCCGCTGGTATTTGCAGAAGCAGATGGAGCGCATAGTCCGATTGAAGTGAAAGATGAAGCGGGGAAATGCTATTTGGAGGTCACGCGCGCAGGAGGGCGCACGACCGACCTGAATTTGATTGAGCCCTTTATCCGCCGTTATGTGGCGTTCTCCGGTTTAAACTTTCCGCATTACCTCAAGCCTTTATTGGAGGACCAAGGGGTGATGTTTAATCCCGAACGGCCACTGGTCATTTATGATCGCATGGATTATGCCCTCCGCAGTGCGGAGGATGCGGCGGCGGAATTGGTGTTTGCCCGTTCGTCTATGGCGGTGGAGGGTCGACGGGCCGAGGTGTTGTTGGAGTTTGAGTGGCGGCAGGCGGGCGCAGTAGTGGGATCTGGTACCAAAAAATTAGTGCTGAGCGGGTTGCGACCCTATGATGCCGGTGCTATTAATGCCATGATCGAGTGCTTGGACCGTGCCAAGGCTGCGCAGCAAGAACGATAAAGGAGATGGGTTATGGCATTATTGGTGGTGCATGTGCATGTGCACGTGAAAGAAGCATGCGTTGAGGAATTCAAGGCGGCGACCTTGTTAAACGCGGCCGCGAGCTTGGAAGAGACGGGGGTGGTTCGCTTCGATGTGGTGCAGCAGGAAGATGATCCCACTCGGTTTGTATTGATCGAGGTGTACGCGGATGAAGCGGCGCCCGCCGCGCATAAGGAGACGGCTCATTACGCGATCTGGCGGGATACGGTGGCGGACATGATGGCCGAGCAACGGACTAGCGTAAAGTACACCAATTGTTTTCCACCCGACACAGGTTGGCCCGCTCAAGGATAGCGTGTATGGCGTTTGAATTTGCGACGGCGGGCCGGATCCTGTTTGGTGCGGGCCAGATCAAGCAAGTGCTGACTTTGGCAGCCGCCAGTGGCAAACGGGCATTGCTGGTGCGCGGAAGCTCGCGCCGCGTGGCCGCGGATTTGGTCCCCGCTCTGGAAGCACAGGGGCTGTCGGTCGCGGAATGGGCGGTTACCCGGGAACCAGACACTGATATGATCGCCCAGGGGATGGCGACGATGCAGGCGACGGATGCCGATGTCGTCATTGGTGTGGGCGGGGGCAGCGTGCTGGACACTGCAAAGGCGTTGGCCGTGTTGGCCACCAACGATGCTGACCATTGGCTGGATTACCTTGAAATCGTGGGTAATGGCGCAGTGCTGCAGCGGCCGGGGTGGCCGTGTATTGCGGTGCCCACCACAGCGGGCACCGGTTCGGAGGTTACGCGTAACGCCGTTATCGGGGTACCGGAACACCGGGTAAAAGTGAGTTTGCGCCATGCCTTTTTACTGCCGCGTTATGCTGTGATTGACCCGGATTTGGCGCGTGGCCTGCCGCCCACCGTGACGGCCTATACCGGGTTGGACGCATTGGTGCAGTGTTTAGAAGTATTTGTTAGTCCCCACGGCAACCCTTTAACGACGGCCCTATGCCGCGAGGGACTCGCGCAGGCCCGCCAGTTGGAAAAGGCTTGGCGGGGTGAAGCCCCGGTGGCCAGAAGCGCCATGGCCCTGGCGGCGCTGTGCGGGGGCTTGGGATTGGCCAATGCCAAGCTGGGGGCCGTCCACGGGTTGGCCGGGCCATTAGGGGGCTGGTACGGCGCGGACCACGGAGCCTTGTGTGCGGCCTTGGTGGCACCCGTTTGGCGTATGAACACGAGCCGATTGCAACAAAGCGGCACCAACGCGTCGGCGCTGGATCGTTATGCGGAAGCGGCCCGTATCCTGGTCGATTCGCCTGACGCCACGATTGAGGACGGGGCGCGGTGGATCGAAAGCCTGTGCACAACCTTGCAGATTCCACCACTGTCCACATTGGGCGTGGATCGTGAGGACCTGTCCGCATGCGTTGCCAAGGCGGAAAAATCCAGTAGTATGAAGGGCAATCCTGTTCAGTTAACGGAGGCTGAATTAATGACTATCTTAGAGGAGTCCGGAGTATGAGCGAACGTGTGGCGGTTTTGGGATTAGGGATTATCGGGTCTGTGTGGGCCCGGCATTTGCATGCTGACGGGGTATTGACGGCCAGTTGGAATCGTACGCCGCAACCGGACGCGCCGTTATGCGTGGACACGCCCGCGATGGCCGCCCGCCGTGCGGATCAGCTGATCGTGGTGGTCGCTGATCCGGCCGCTGTCCAGAACGTGTTGGATGACCTGTTACCCGAACTGGAGTCGCGGCATACCGTGATTCAGTCCAGTACGATCGGGCCGGCCGACGCGCAGCGGTTCCGATCGCATGTCACTGGACGGGGGGCGCACTATCTCGAAGCCCCGTTCACCGGCAGTAAGCCTGCCGCAGAAAAACGGGAAATTGTGTTCTATTGTGGTGGCGATGCCGCCACGTTGGCCTCCGTTGACGGGGTCTTGGCGCGGCTTAGCCCGCACCGGCTGCACATCGGTACGCATGAGCAGGCGTGCCAGATTAAACTGGCGATGAACTTGCAGATCGCGACCTTGACCGAGGCCCTGTGCGAGGCGCTGACCATTGCGCGTAAAGCGGGCATCAATGATGACACCTTTTTTACCTGCATGCAAAAGAACGCGTCCTGGTCCGGCTTGGCGGCATTGAAAGAGCCTAAACTACGGGCGGCCGATTACGATCCGCAATTTTCCATCAAGCACTTGTTGAAAGATGTCCGTTTGCTGCAACAGGCGGTGGGGTCCATGCCGGCTGTGGATATGGCCGTCACCCAACTGGAACGAGCCATGCAAGCCGGGTGGGCGGACGCCGATTTCGGATCCTTGATCGAGGTGTTGTCGTGAAGCCTGAACGGAACTTTTTTCTCCGGCCGGTTCCCTGCGGCATAGCGGGTGCAGGTGATAAATAGCTTGCAGGAGGGGGGCATGCAACCAAGTATGCCCAGTACCAATGTTACGGGGACCCAAAAAGCAGATACGTGACCAGCTTCGTCAGCGAGGCCGGAGCTGTTGCCTAGTCGTGGGTCTGTTGGCCGTACTGCTGGGTGGCGGGGCTTTGTTGTGGCACGCTTATGTCCACCAGCAAGGGCGTATGCAGCACGAGCTGCTGGTGCGCACCGTGCAAGGTGCACGGGGTGTTGATCCGCAGAAAGTGGCGGCACTGACCGGCACGGAAGCCGATTTGGATTCGGCGGCCTATCGGCGGTTGAAGAATCATTTAACGCTACTGCGGGAAAACCAGCCCGATGTCCGTTTTATTTATCTGATGCGCCAGCGTTCGGATGGCGAAGTAATCATACTGGTCGATAGTGAACCGGCCACATCGCCCGATTATTCGCCTCCCGGCGACGTTTTTTATGAGGCGGGTCCGGATGAAGCGAGGTTTTTTGCAACTGGAGAGCCTCGGGTCTTCCCGCCGGAGGAGGATCGCTGGGGACGCTGGGTATCCGCCTACGCTCCCATACGGGATCCCGACACCGGCAGGATCTTGGCCTTGTTTGGCATGGACATTGATGCGTCAGACTGGCAGCACTCCTTGTACCGTAGTTTGCGGTGGCCGTTGCTGTTGATACTCGTTCTCGGTGTAGTCATACTGATGGCATGTCGCTTAGTGGCACGCGCCACGCAGGGACAGCGGTCGTCGTGGATAATGGCATATGGCGAGTTTTTGATCATAGGCTGTTTGGGCGGATTGCTCACGGCGTATGCAACGTGGGTTGCGCATGATTTGGGAGAGCGCCGCTATTTTCGCTTGTTTAGTCAATTGGCGGACAGCAAATTGGATCGTGTCCAGCAACGATTGGAGCAGATGCGTGACTATAGCCTGCCTTTTGTTGCCCGTTATGTGGATATTTCCCTGGAATTTGATCCGCAGGAGTTCGGTAAAGTGGTGGAGCCTTTTCTGGATCGTCCAGGGGACCATTCCTGGGGCTGGGTGGCAGCCGTGCCCCACGATAAACGTGAGATCGTCGAGTCGCGCTATGCCGAGTGGATGGGTGAAATTTGGGAGAAGGATGAAGCAGGCAATCGGCGGCCGGTGTCCGACCGGCCGGTTTATTATCCGCTTAAGGCGATTTTCCCCGTTGAATTATATGGCGACGCACTGGGGTTTGACTTAGGCTCAGAAACAAACCGTGCCGCGATGATAGCGACGGCCGCCGAATCGCGGCAACCAACGGCCTCGCTGCCTATTGAACTGTTCACGGATGGGCCAGACCGCCGTGTGCTGATGATCGTGCAACCGGTTTTCGCCCAGCCCGAGCGCGAATCGCTACGCGGATTTATCATCAGCCCACTGAATGTGGAGCAGTTTATGCGCCGAAT
>PWVE01000164.1 GCA_003562335.1 PVC group bacterium | reverse complement strand
ACCTCCAGCCACACCAAGTGGCACGGGCATCCTGCCCGTGAATCATGGGCGGGTCGCCCATGACACGGGAGGTCTTGCAAGAGCCTGTTAAGATAACCCTCTTTAATATCCGTGAAATCAGCGCAATCCGTGGTTTCTTTGGTGGTGCCTGTGTTGAATTTCGTGTTCCAGGCCTTGGAACGCGTTTGGGGGCTGTTCTCCAAACGTTGGAACTTTCGGCCCGATTTCCCCCAAACGTTGGAACTTGATCATCCTTGGGCGGGGATGGAATCGACGGTGTAGGTGGCGACGCAGGCATCGGGTGGCCAGCCGTGACCGGGCCAACCGGCCTTGCGTTTTAGTTGTTGTACGAATTGGCGCGGGTCGGGCAATTGCGCCCAGACCTGCGGCAGGAAGGTGGCTTGTCCGGCTTGGGCGGTAATGATTACGCCGTCGACCCCTGGTTGAAGTTGTTGGCACAGGGCGTCCTCATCCGTCACCGCCAACGGTTGTGGCGGGGAGAGAACGGACACGGTGATGGTCAACTGCTCCACTATCCCGGGCGGTACCGGCGGGAAACGCGGGTCGCGACGCGCGGCCGCCCACGCGTGGTGCACCACGTCCAAGGCCAATGGCCGGGTGGCTTCGAGCGCGCCGATGCAGCCACGCAACCGGCCCGCTTGCTCTAACGTCACAAAGCTGGCGCCGGGGGCCTGCAGGTGGGGCGTATATTCGGTAAGCGTGAGGGGCAAAACCGCGTCGTGCTGACTGGCATAACGCACCCCGCCCACGGCTAATTTGGCCAGCTGGGCGCGATCATCCTCGGTTAAGCGCGACATGCGGTATACCCGCTTATTTACCGCCTACGGCGGTTGCTATTCCGTTTTCGCGCCGATCAAGGCCGCGCGCAGTTTCTTGGCCGCGCGGGATTTGTAGCGAATGGCGGTGTTCTTTTTCAGCACATCGCGTTTGGCCGCCTTGTCCAGTACCGAACAGTACGCGCTAAACGCCTCGTTCAGTTTATCCTTTTCGCCCCCGAGCAGGGCATCGTTAAAGCGACGCCGAAAACGGCGGACCCGCGAGCGGACCGCATAATTTTCTTTGCGTTGCCGCTCGGAAACACGCATTCTTTTTTTGGCACTCTTAAGATTCGGCATGAGTCTAACTCCGTAATGTAGTGTGATGTCTGTACTTAAATACTCGATTCCATTTGGAAAACGTTGTTCAGCGCTCAACCCCAAAGCGGGTTGGCGGCTGAAAGTGGTGCCATACTAATCATCGTAACTTCCATGTCAACACACGTTTTTGATAATTTTTTACCATGCGCACGCTAAAGTTTTTTGTGGCCCTTCTTTTGTTGCCGTCTACGGTGGCTTTGACGCGGGCCTTTATCGACTTGCTGCGGGATTTATCGGGCGGCACGGTGCACGGCTGGTCTTGGAGTGTGTGGGGGCTGTTGATCGGGTTTTTGCTGTGGCTCTTTCTTTACGCGGTGAGTCCGCGTCCGTTTCGTACCTATGTCCTCGCGCACGAATGTACCCACGCGTTGTGGGGCTGGGCGATGGGGGCCAAGATTAAAGGCATGAAAGTCGGGCGTGACGGCGGTTATGTGCGCCTGACGAAAAGCAATTTCCTGATCACGCTGGCACCGTATTTTTTCCCGTTCTACACGGTCTGTGTGATGCTGATGCATGCGGGCTTGTCGTGGTTTTACGATTTGGAACCGTACGAGCCCGTTTGGATGGGCTGGATCGGATTGGCCTGGGGTTTTCATGTCACGTTTACCTGGTCCATGCTGCACCGTCGTCAGCCGGACATTCGCGATCAGGGTTGGCTGTTTTCGCTGGTCATCATCTATTGCTTCAACCTGATCGGAGTGGGCTGCTGGGTTGTTATCGTCTCCGCACAGCCGTGGGCGGATTGGGGTATTCACGTCTGGAATGAGCTGGCGTTCGTGTACACCTTTATTGCCGCGCAATTGATGGCCGTTGCCGAACAGGTGTGGGCGTCTGCCGCAAGATGATCATATCGAGCGCGCGAGTTGATTTCAGGGTCTTACGGAAAAAGATGATACAAAAAAGCGTGCATGTCGATGTACGTGCACGAGTACTGGTCTTTGTCGCGAGCTTTGTCGGAAACTTTGTCGACAAAGCTCGCGACGAAGCTTGCGACAAAGTTCGGGTTGCGGGCAATCGCCTGCGTTAGGGCGATGGGGGTGGGGAGGGGAACCATTCGACGGCGGGTTCGGCATCCAGCGTGAGGGGGCTATGCTGCTTGATGTAGGCGCGCACGGCGCTGCGGGTGTCCTGGCCAACCCAGTGCAAGCGCGTGATGGGGTCGTCGGCCAACCGGCGCGCCGCCGGGAAACGCAAGCCGCCCGAGGCCAGCACATAGCTGTTCAAGGCCACCGGCAGACGGGCGCGCGGGTGAATGGGGTCGCCGTTGGCGTGGCGCAAGTGGCGTACGCGTTCGCCGGGCGGCGCGTACCCGTGCAGTTCATAACGCAGACCGTATACGCCCAGGAATTGCGTGGATGACCGGTCCAGCAACGCGTTGTCCTCCAGAATGGCGCGAATATCGGCGGCCGTCAGTTGCAGGACGCCAATGGTGTTTTCGTACGGCACGATCCGCCATAAATCGCGCTCGTAAACCGTGCCCGCCGACAGCTCCTCGGCGGCCAAGATGCCGTGCAAGGCGATGGGGGTGCCGGCCGCTCGCGCCAGTGCCCCGGCAATCAACTGTTGAATGGCGGAATGGCCCGGATACCGCGAGCGATACGACCCGTGCTGGGTCGCGACGCCGATGGCTTGGGAACCCAAGCGGCGGGCACGTTCAAGATCCTCCTGTAGCGCGTCCTGCAGCCCGGCGTGTTTGGGGACGTGGGCGTCGATTTCAGCGAGTTCAAGCTGGTGATCAATGACCGTGCGCGTCACGGTGTCATATACCAACGTCGCTTTGCCCACCCATATGCCGTAATAACCGGCTTGCGAGTAGGGGATGCCGTTTACCCGCGCCTGGGCCTGCGCTTGGTGGCTGTGTCCCCCCAGTATGAGGTCGAATTCAGGGAAATGACGGGCAATGCGGTTGATCTGGTTGGCCGGACTGTCCCCGAACGGGCGAAATCCTTGGTGGGCCAACAACACCATGACATCGGGCCGTTCGGCGCGTATGTGGGGCAACCACCGCCGCAGTGCATCGACGGAATCGGTAAAGATGAGGTCGCCCAGCAAGTGGGGCCGGCTCCAATTGGGAATGGCATCGGTGGTCAGGCCCACCAAGGCCACGCGCACGCCTTCCACCTGGCGTATAAGGTAGGGTCTCACCTGCGGCAGTGGGTGGGCCGTGCCCGGCCGCGGTTGCATGTTAGCGGCCAACACGGGAGCGGGCGAGGCCCGTACGGCGCGCGCCAGGACGTCCAGGCCCCAATCGAATTCATGGTTGCCCAGGACCCAGGCGTCGTACCCGAGCCATTCGAGCGCGGCATTCATGATCTGCCCCTCGGTCAAGTAGCTTTCAATCGCGCCTTGATACAGGTCGCCGCAATCCACCAGCAAGAGGTGGGGATGCTGTTCGCGCCATTGGGTGATAACCGTTGCCGCACGGAGAAGGCCCCCGACGCCTTCGTTACCGTCATAATCGCGCGCGGGCCAAACGTGCCCGTGCAGGTCGGTGGTGTGCACGATCGTGATCGGCACCTGGCGCGCCATGGCGGGGGCAGCGGTTGCTAAAAAAAGCCACGCCCACACGACACTACAAGTCACCCGGACAAAGAGCTGTATGGCCGTCAAACGGAAGTTCATCGCGACGGCCAGTATGGCGGGGCTGGGCGGGCGGATCAAGACGCCATTTTCAGCGACTTTTCAGACAGGCCCAGTGCGGCCCGGTGACCGGCCACGACGGATTTGTCGATGCGAATGGTCTTGATATCCGGTTTACGGGGTACGTCATACATCACATCGAGCATGATATGCTCCATGATGGCGCGCAAGCCGCGGGCGCCGGTACCCTTTTGTTTGGCGATATGCGCAATTTCGCGCAAGGCCCCATCCGAAAACTTGAGATCCACCCCTTCCATCGCCAGCAACTTGGCATACTGGCGCACCATCGCGTGCTTGGGCGCGGTCAAAATACGCACCAACTCTTCCTCGGTCAGCTCGTCCAGTTTGCAAACCACCGGTATCCGGCCCACAAATTCAGGGATCAAGCCGAACCGCAGCAGATCCTCGGTTTCCGGTTTCAGCGCGGCCCCGTCCAGCGTTCCGGCGGCATGACCGAATCCCAGACGGCCTTTGCCCCGGCGACGGCGGATCATTTCGTCCAACCCGACAAATGCCCCCCCGCAGATAAACAGGATGTGTTCCGTGTTGATCTTGATGTATTCCTGTTGGGGATGCTTGCGCCCGCCTTGCGGCGGGATGTTGGCCACGGTTCCTTCCAGAATCTTTAAGAGGGCTTGCTGTACGCCTTCACCCGAGACGTCGCGCGTGATGGACACGTTTTCGGTTTTGCGGCCGATCTTATCGATCTCGTCAATGTAGATAATGCCGCGTTCGGCGCGTTCTACATTGAAATCCGCCGCTTGCAGTAGCCGCAGCAAGATGTTTTCCACATCTTCGCCCACGTACCCGGCCTCGGTGAGCGTGGTGGCGTCGGCAATGCTGAACGGTACGTCCAAAATACGGGCGAGCGTTCGCGCCAGCAAGGTCTTGCCGGTGCCGGTCGGCCCGATCATCAAGACATTGCTTTTCTCCAGATCGACGTCGTCGCCTTCATCGCCGGTGGCGTGGGCTTGCGCGATTTTGTGCTTTAACCGTTTGTAATGGTTGTGCACGGCCACCGCAAATACCTTTTTGGCCTGGTCCTGGCCGATGATGTATTCGTCCAGTTGCGCCTTCAACTCGTGTGGCTTGGGTATCTTCAGCGTCGGGTGCCGACCGGATTTGCCGCGGACACCAGGATCTTTTTCCATCAGGGACCGGCACAAGTCGACGCATTGATCACAGATCCAAACATTGGGACCGGCGATGAGTCGTTCCGTTTCCTTTTGCGCTTTACCGCAAAAAGAGCATTGGGGAGTACCGCTGCGTGCCATAGTCATCTCCTCTACTTCTCTTTGCCTTGGGCCTGTTTAGTGGCCTCTTCCTTCTTGGTCACCACGGCGTCGACCAGTCCGTAGTTTTTGGATTCTTCGGCGCTCATAAAAAAGTCGCGTTCGGTATCGCGGGCAATGATATCGATTTCTTTACCGGTATGTGCGGCCAGGATGCCGTTCAAGGTGTCGCGCAACCGCAGGATTTCCTTGGCTTGAATGTGGATATCCGAGGCTTGTCCCTGCACCCCGCCCCACGGTTGGTGTATCATGATCCGGGCGTTGGGCAGGGCAAAGCGTTTGCCTTTGGCACCCGCCGCCAGCAACACGGCCCCCATGCTGGCCGCCTGGCCCACGCAATAGGTGGTCACATCGCATTTCAGAAACTGCATCGTGTCATAAATAGCCAAGCCGGCGGTAACGGAGCCGCCGGGCGAATTGATGTACAGGCTGACATCCTTCTCGGCGTCTTCGCCCTGCAAAAACAGCATCTGCGCCACAATCAGGTTGGCAATATCATCTGAAATCGCCGTGCCGATAAAAATGATCCGCTCCTTGAGCAGTCGCGAAAAGATGTCATACGCCCGCTCCCCGCGGCTGGTTTGTTCCACCACCATGGGGACGAGGAATTGGTTTGTTTCCACCATTGCTTAGTTCTCCTTGTTATCTGCGGCGGGGGCCTCGCTAATCTGGGCCTGCGCCAATAGAAAGTCAACCACCATGGAGCGCCGTAATTCGTCCGTGACCGTGTCGATGGCGTCGCGTTTCTTCAGTTCCTTGCGCAACCCGTCGGGTGACATGCCGTAACTGGCGGCCATGCGGTCAATGTGGGTCCGAATCTCGGCCGGCGAGGGGGCGATCGACTCTTGCTCGGCTATGCGATCCAGCAGGAACTGGGCTTTCACGCGTTTTTCCGCGTTACTCCCCGCCATCTCCATAATTTCCTCTTTCTTATCCACCAGTTGATCTTGCTGCGCGCCGCGCGACGTTTGGTCCCGTACGATTTGCTGCACGATTTGCTGCGTTTCCCGCGATACGGCGGAGGGCGGCAGCTCGGTCTCAACCTGATTCAGCAGGTAGTCGATCGCCTCATTGCGCAGCCGCTGGGTTTCCTGTTGTTCCGCGCGCTGCTTTAAATCCTCCTGGATTCGTTCGCGCAGCTCGGCCTCGTCCTTCACGCCTAGGCGCTCAAAAAAGGCGGCGTCTTTCTCCGGGAGCTTCTTTTCCCGGATGGCTTTGACGTCGACAAAGTAGGTGGCTTGTTTACCACGCAGGCTTTCCGCTGCAAAATCGTCGGGAAAATCCACCAGCACCTGCTTCTTCTCGCCCGGTTGCGCCCCGACCAAGCCATCGCCAAATTCCGGCAGGAACGCATTTTCATCGGCCCGTACCCAGAAATCCTCGCGCTTGCCGAGGCCCTTGGTGTCCGGCCCCATATCATCAATGGGGGTGCCTTCGCAGACGCCTTCGTAATCCACTTGCACCAGATCGCCCTTGGCCACGGGCCGGTCGCCGACCTCCTCGAAGGCACCGAATTGTTCCTGAATGGACGTGATGGTTTCGTCCACGCGCTCCTCGGTAATAGCGGCTTGCTGGCGCGCCAGCGGGATGCCCTTGTAGTTGGGCAGCGTAAATTCCGGGGCCACCTCGACCGTGACGGAAAAGGTACAGGGCGCCCCCAGCGTAATATCCGGCTCATCCAGTTCGATCACGCCGAGTACGTTGAGGTTATGGTCTTTAACCGCCTTTTGATAGCCTTCCGGCACCAGCCGTTCCCGCACGTCCTTGATAATATCTTTGGCATACCGCTTTTCCACCACCTTGATGGGTGCTTTCCCCGGCCGGAACCCTTTAATGCGGGCCACCTTGCCATATTCGGTCAGCACTTTGCGGTAATCTTCCTCTATACGTTCGGGCGGCCACTCCACCTTAATGGTCTTGCGACACGCACCGGCATCTTCAATTTGCACGTTCATATATTTCCCCTGTAGCGATAGTGAGTGGGATCAAAGCGCGTAACCTATAGAGTCAACGGCGCGAGGTCAAGCCGGTAGGACAGGTTATTGAGCTGGTCGTGTGGTTGGGAAGGTGCGTGGAAAGCAGCTGAAAAGAGGGTGTAGGCCGTCAATTCCCCGTATCATTGATGATTGTTTTGTAAATCCAACAAGGTGGGATAAATGTCGACCAGATGGCTTCTGAAATTATTCCATCCGTTCGCCTGCAAGCCTTTAGGCCAGGAAATGATCATGGGGGTGGCCACGCCGCCATTGTGTTGATTTTGGAGGCTCTTGCAGAACCCCTCGGGGCGTTGTTGCCACCGAAGAAAGAAACCACGGATCGCACGGATTTCACGGGTATTTTGTTTCCCTCGCCAAGCCGCCAAGAACGCAGGGAGTTTTCAGGAAAGCCGGGATGGGTTGATTTTAATTGACCTTGGCGGCTTGGCGTGAGGCCACACGCAGTCCGACTTCGCCAAGTCCACGTCGTTTTGGCCGGTCCCGGGATTGGTAGGGCGAGCTCACCGAGCGAGCCGGGAGCAAGAGCAGGACACTGTTCCGAGCTTGCACCGATCACGATCCGCGCAAGCTCAGCGGCTCGCTCGGTGAGCTCGCCCTACCTTCGGCACCATGGCCGGGCCCTATCCTGGCCAAATATATTTGAAATGAATTGGTCAGGCTCTTGGTGACAACAGGCGTTTGTGAATGTCGGCTCGCTCGACATGACCACGTCCCTTCGATCTCGCCAACAGTCTCCACACCTCTAACGACCATGTCGGTTGACGATATCCCTAGTTAGACCCCATCCGAAAAGGGTTTCGGATGGGGGTGTTCAGGTGTTCAGTGTTCAGAGTTCAGGAGGGAACGGTGCTTTGCGCTCCAGTTGAACAGTCATTTTGCTTCCAGCGGTCCATGGT
>PWVE01000091.1 GCA_003562335.1 PVC group bacterium | reverse complement strand
TCCGGCGCGTGAACCGGGATGCGGGTACCCGGCAAGTACCGGCCCTGCTTGTGTGGGCTCCGGTCGACCGTATACGCCAGCAGATCGGTCCGCACACCGCAATAGTTGAGCAGCGTATTGCCCTTGGCCGGTGCCCCATACCCCACTACAGTGCGGCCCTCCTCCTTGGCCGCGATCAGGAACTTGAGTAGTTCCCGCTTCACCTGCTGCACACGGGCGGCAAAACCGGTGAACCCCTCCAGCCGATGTAAATGGGCTTCGCGCTCCTTGGCCCTGACCGCCGCCACTGCATTTTCACAGGCACGTTCGCCCCCCCGGTGCTGAACGAAAAGGCGCAGCGAGCCTCCGTGACTGGGCCATTCTTCGACATCGAACACCTCCAAGCCGTGCGCCGCGAGAATCTGTTCGACGGCATAGAGGGAGAGGTACGAGTAGTGTTCATGGTAGATCGTGTCGAATTCATTTTGCGCAATCAGGTTCAACACGTGCGGGAACTCAAACGTTGCTACGCCGTCCGGCTTTAGCAACTCCTGGAATCCAGCCACGAAATCGTTAATATCCGGCACGTGCGCCAGTACGTTATTGGCAATCATCAAGTCAGCGCGCTGTTGGCGAGCCAATTCCGCAGCGACGGCTTTACCAAAGAACCGCACTTCCGTCGGAATCCCCTTGGCCTTGGCGGCCTCGGCGCAATTGCCGGCCGGTTCGATGCCCAACACCGGCACGCCCGCCTGCTGGAAAAATTGGAGCAGGTATCCATCGTTGCTGGCCACTTCGACCACGTGATGTGCCGGCCCGAGGCTGAATCGCTCTTGCATGTGGTGCGCGTAGCGCCGCGCGTGCTCCAGCCAACTGTCTGAGTACGACGAGAAATAGGTGTATTCGTCGTTGAAAAACCGTTGCGGGGCCAAGGCCGACGGAATTTGGACCAGCAAACATTCATGGCAGACGTAAACGTTGAGCGGGTAGAAGCTTTCTTCAGCCGTCAACGCCTCTGGCTCAACCAGTTGGTTGGCAATGGGCGAAGTGCCCAAGTCCACCAACGTGTGCCGTAGCGCGGTCCCGCAAAAGCGACAGTTCAACATGGTCCAGCCTTTGCGGCCCGGTCCGCGTGGTAGCGATCCAATTGCTCCCGCACCAAGGTCAAGGCGGGCGTGCCGGCAGCGTGCCGCACGTACCAGTCCACGGTCCAATCCAAGGCTGCGCGCACGTCCAGCTGCGGGTTCCATGCCAACCGAGCGCGTGCTTTGGAGGCGTCCACTTTCAGGGCGTAGGCCTCGTGCGGATGTGCTGCCGTGTCCTGCTGCCAACCGGGGGCCTCCGGCCAGTGTGAAGTCACATACTCCACGATGGTACCGACGGTCACGGAAGCCGTATCGTCCGGCCCAAAATTCCAGGCTTCACTATAGGCTTCGGGTTCATCGAACAAGCATTGCGCCAGGCGCAGATAACCCGCCAACGGCTCCAACACGTGTTGCCAGGGACGCACGGCGGTCGGTCGCCGGATGAGTGGTTTTTCGCCCCGGCTGAAAGCCCGTATGAGGTCCGGAATCAAACGGTCGGTTCCCCAATCCCCGCCGCCGATGACGTTGCCGGCCCGGGCGGTGGCTACGCCCGCCCCGTGCTGTGCCTTGAAAAACGAGTCGCGGTAAGCTGCGGTCACCAGTTCGGCACACCCCTTGCTGGCGGAATAGGGATCGTGTCCGCCCAACGGCTCATCTTCACGGTAGGCCCAGCACCATTCACGGTTTTGATAGCATTTATCGCTGGTAACCACGATGACCGCGCGCACGGATTCCGTTTGGCGTGCGCGTTCCAGCACGTTGACCGTGCCCATGACATTAGTGGCAAAGGTGTCGACCGGTTGCTGGTAGGAGGTACGCACCAAGGCCTGAGCCGCCAAATGAAACACCATCTCGGGCTGGGCCCGGGCAAACGCATCAGCGACGGTGTCGGTCTCCCGGATATCGCCCATAATCGACTTGATATCCGGCTGACCCGCGACGGTCAGCTGGAACAGGTTCGGGTCTGTATGGGGTGGCAAGGCCAGCCCGGTCACTTCGGCACCCAGCGTCTGTAACCAGAGCGACAACCAGCTTCCCTTGAAACCAGTGTGTCCTGTCAACAAGACGCGCTTGCCTTGCCAGAATGCCGTGTCCATTACCACACCTTCCACGGGGCACGATTTTCCGCCCACAACCGGTCCAGGTCAATTTTGTCGCGCAGATGGTCCATGCACTGCCAGAAGCCCGGATGCCGGAAAGCGGCCAATTGGCCTTCGGCGGCCAAGGTTTCCAGGGGTTCGATCTCCCAGCGGGTCCGGTCATCTTCGATATAGTCGAAGACCCCCGGCTCCAACACAAAGAAACCGCCGTTGACCCAAGCACCGTCGCCTTGCGGTTTTTCCCGGAACCGCTGAATTTTGGTCCGTTCACCGGGCAGATTAAAGTAGCCAAAGCGGCCCGGGGGCTGTACGGCCGTTACGGTGGCCAACACCGCTTGCTGCTTATGGAACGCAACCAGATCCTTGATGTTCACGTCACAGACGCCGTCGCCGTAGGTCATACAGAAGGTTTCATCGCCCACTTGGTCGCGGACCCGTTTCAAACGGCCACCGGTCTGCGTGTTTTCCCCGGTTTCCACCAGCGTCACGCGCCACGGCTCCGCGCGGTTGGAGATGACCTGCGTGCTGTTGGTCGCAAGATCGCAACATAGATCTTCGACAAGCAGGTGATACTCAGCGAAGAACTGCTTGATCATATGCCCCTTATAGCCGAGGCAAATGACGAAATCCGTGATCCCGTAGGCCGCGTAGTTCTTCATGATATGCCAAAGAATCGGGCGATCGCCGATTTCCACCATCGGCTTGGGACGCACGGTGGTTTCCTCGCTCATGCGTGAACCGAACCCACCTGCTAGAATCACTGCCTTCATCGTTGGCTCTCCATATCGCTATTGCCCAACTTTATCCAGCACCGCGCATCCCCTGAGCCGCTGCCTAATGAGGACGCTCGCCTGGTTGTACCCGCGTTCCATCCCCCACATAAGAGCGGGTGGGATCCGGGATACGCCACGTGGCGTCGGCTTGCGTCCCCGTGCGCTCGAAGGACGTTTTGGCGTGGATCAAAATGCCCGGCCCCGATGAAACGTTTCGCGCCCGCCGCGCAAACTCCGCGCCGCCAATGGGGATTACCACGGGGTAAGCACTCGTCCTTGTCGGGCCCCACAACTGCACGTGCGGCCGCAAGGAAACAATGCTCAAATTCCACATACCGAACTGGCGCGGCACGTAGATGCGGGTACTATTGACGCCCGGCTCGTAGCGAAAGACGTCCGTAGGTCCGCTCGGTACATCCGAGGCGGCGCTATCCTCGGTCGTCGGGGCCCTCTGCGCCGCCGGCGCGGGCTCTTCCGGAGGCGTCTCCACAACCGTTGCCGGCGAAGATGTGTCATCGAGCTCCAGGCAACCTGCCAACAACAGTACGCAGCTCAACCAACCAGCGATGCTCAAACGAGCCCTAATTCGTGATGTTTTATTTTTCATGGGCGGATTGTTAGCACGATCACTGAGACGGGTCAACGCGCAAAACACACGCAAAACTCGCTCAGTGCCGCACTTGTCCACGGGCGACTTCGGGATCGTCCAGACGCGGTGGCGGGTGAATCTCGTCCCGCGCTCCCTGGCGCCATCCCTGCACATAGGGCTTTAATCCGTACCGGTTGCCCTCGTAAAGAAAGCGCAGGATAATGTACAAGGCATGCGTCCAGCCAGTCAGCCAGCGGTGGTGGCGAAACTTGCGGCGGAAGATCGACTCGCTGCGCCCATAGGTGTGCCAGAACTTCGGGTTGGGTGTGCCAGCCCCGGTCGTCTTGGAAATCTTATGCCAAACCCGCGCTGTCGGCGCATAGCGGATACGGAAGCCGGCTGCCCGGGCACGCAGACAAAGATCGTAGTCCTCGTAAAGAAAATGATAGTCCGGGTCCAACAGGCCCGCCGCTTCCAACATCGGCCGACTCAGCATGATCACACAAAAGGTGGCAAAATCGATATCCTGCGGATCGTCAAACCGTCCGTCGTCCGGACCGCGTGTCTTGCGCATATAAATGACGGGCGGAAAGCGGCGAAAGATTGAGCCGGCCGACCAGATTGTATCAGGATGGTCATAGTAGTAGATCTTCGGCACCACCATGCCGATGGCGGGATCGCCGTTGGCGGCTTCCACCAGGGCCTCCACCACGCGGGTATCCACGGTCGTATCGTTGTTGAGCAGCACCACGTAGTCCGCGCCTTGTTCAAGCGCGTGCCGGATGCCCGCATTAAAGCCACCGGCCACACCGGCGTTGGGCTGAAGCTGAAGGACCCGGCAAGCCGGAAACTGTTCAAGGACCGTTTCGCAAGTACCCGGCTCGCTACCGTTATCGACATATAGGCACTGCAAGCGCGAATACGTTACCTGCTGGACACTGCGCAAACACTCGCACGTATCCTCCACATTGTTGTACCCCAAAACGATGGCCCAAACACTCGGTACAGGCGGATGGTCGGATGTGTTCATGAGTGTGCTCCTTTGGTGGTGCGCTTAGCCGCCAGCGTTTCCGGCAACGAACGCACAAATTTGCGATACGACTGGATAAACTGATCGCGCGTATGATGCTGGCGCGCACGCGCCCATGCGGTGCGCGCCAGCTCCAGCAGGTCAGGCACCGGCATGGCGGACAATGCGTGCACCGTTTCCTGAATCGCCGCCACGGTAGCGGTCGGTAGCAAACGGCCACAGGACGCATCAACATCCACGCTGGCTGCCCGGGTCACCACCGGGATGAGCCCGGCGTGCATGGCGGTCAACACACAGCCACCGCCACCCTCGGAACAGGACGGATAAATAAATCCGAGATGCTGTCTCGTGAGCTCCTGAAAAGCAGGCTGGCCAACATCGATCCAGCCCTGCACATGGATGTTGGGTCGCTGATACAACTCAGTGGCAAAGGCCTTGAGGAACGCGGGCTCGCTTTCTAGCGGGCCGCAGACCGTCAGCTCGTGATCCGGCATACCGGCGAAGGCTTCTAAAACCAGATCCAGCCCTTTGTGTACAAACCCTTCGCTGCCCAGCCAAAGATAACGGTGCCGGGCTTGCGCCATGTCCCTATCCTCGGGAAACGGATACAAAAAGGCGTTGGACAGCGGAATGCGCCTAACCGGCGTCCCGGCCCCGGCATAGGATTCCATGGTGAATTCGTTGCCCAATACCGTGACGAGGTCCGCCTGTTCCGCCGCCTCGTTTTCCTCAATCAACTTGACCGGAGCCAGCGTAATCCCGCGCCGGGCTTGCAGGGCTTGTAACCGCTGCCGCTGATGGCCGTTGTGCACCCGGTGATGGGCGGTGTCCATGTGGGCGATTTTCAGACAAGTATCCGGTAATTGCCGGGCGTAGCGGACAAAATTACGGCGCACATCGACGTAAATGTCATAGTCCAGGCGCGGCAATGCGCCACGGCGCGTCCAGTGAATCACATCGACGACATAGCCTTCGTCACGGAAGATCGTGGCCATGGCACGGGTCTCCCAGAAATGGGTGTGCGAATGCGGCAACGCCGCCTTGTCCCGTGCCCGCACGCCATCGATAATGTAGGAGAGCAGCACGCGCCCGCGCACGGGCACGCCAGCGGGCGGCGACCAAGTGCCGACCTGCTCGTTAAGGCCCCGCACGCGCCGGGCGGCACGGCGCAACGAGGCCCGTAACTGGTAATGGATGGAACGCATGTTCATAACGAAAAAATCCCGCGCGTATTCAAGCACGGGCCGCCACCCCCCCGCAAGGGATTTGACAAACTTGCCTCGGAACGTGTCCTGCTGGTAGCATTGTGCCACCACCATGAACGACCCACTTCCATACGACGCCCTTTATCTTTCCCCGCATTTTGACGACGCGGTACTCTCCTGCGGGGGGCAACTGGCGGCACGCGCGCGACGCGGCGAACGGATTCTCGTCTACACCGTCGCGGCCGGCGCGCCCAAGCAACCCTTGTCGCCATTGGCTGCCGCCCTGCACGCTGAGTGGCAAGCCCCGCCCGATACCGCCGCCCGCCGGGCGGAGGACCAGACCGCCTGCGCGCTGCTCGGCGTCACCGCCCGCTACGGGCCAACGCCTGACAGCCTGTACCGCACGCAGCCGGGCACCGATCAGCCGTTATACCCAACATTGAAGTCGCTTTACGGCCCACCGCAGGCGGACGATGAAGCATTGCCAAAATGGACCGACGAGTTGCGAGCCTTGCCGCCCGCGCGCGAATATGTGGCCCCGCTCGGCATCGGCGGGCATGTAGACCACCGGCTTACGCGGCAGGCCGCTGAACGCGCCTTCAACGGTGCGCTGCGCTATTACGAGGATTATCCCTACTGCGCCAAATGTCTGGCCCTCGCTGGCGTGCGGTGGCGTCCGTGGCGCTGGCGCAAAGAAGTCATTCCGCTGCGCCCGGAAGATATTGTCGCGCGATGCCATGCCACGGCGGCCTACGCGTCACAAGTCGCGATGATCTACGGCGATACCGCCCGTATGGAGGCGCATATCCGTCGCTATGTGGACCGCGTTGGCGGGGAACGAGTGTGGCACAAGACAGGAAATTGATGAGCGTGTACGAGTAGGTGTACGCATACGGCTCGGGCGTTGACTACTCGGTCCCCTGAATAGAGGCTTTAAGTTGCTGCACGTCTGCCCAGCGCAACAGGCCGCAGCCGAATAACGCGACCAAACTCCAACTACCGCCCACGACCGCCCAGAGGATGGAATCGGGCTCAAAAAAACGCGCGCTCAGGTGCCAGCCGGCAATGGTTAACACCGTAAAAGCCAGCAAGCGCCAAGGTCGTAGATCCGCCCAATCGATCCAGCGGAACAACCGGACCCGGTAGCCCAGGTAGACCGCTAGCGCACCATAGGCCAAGCAGCCCCCCAAGGCCACACCGCGTTCCGCCCACCACGGGGTCAACACCAACAGCAATACCAATTGTAACCCTGCGGCCACCGCCGTGCCCATTCCCACCACGCGCCCGCGATCGATGGCCATCAATGTCCGACCGGCAATCACCGCCAACAGGTAAAGCAACGGCAACGGGGCGACCCAACGCATGATATAGGCGGCGTCGGCGAATTGCGGATCGCTAAGCAACAGGATCACGGGCAACCCCGCATACCACAAGCCCAGCACAATCGGAATCCCCAGCACCAAACCGCACCGCAACAGCAGCGTAAAGGCCCGGCGCAAATCCGCACTGGCCACCAGGACGTTAAAGTCATTGGTGGTCACCCGGTTACGGGCCTTGTAGAATTCCGTGATCAATAAATCCAGCATCGACGTCCCCGTGGCTACGGCCACCCAGGCGATATTGAAGCAAAGGGTATAGTTGGCAACGGCCTCCAGGTCCGCAAACGCCAGCAACACGTACCGGTCCTGCACTTGAAAAATCCATTCGCCCAGGATCATCGGCATTAACGGCACACCAAACGCCAGAATCCGGCGCAACTGCGCGCGGGAAGGTGCGTACGCCCACCAACTGCGCGTGCGTACATAGCCCTGGGAAAGGAGCAAGCTTAGCAGTAGCCACGCCACCCACAACCACAGCATGAAGCTCACCGACAAGTCCACGAACCACATGCAGGCCAATACCGGCAAGAACCAAGCATCCGCGTACAGCAGCATCAGCAACCGGGACTGCGCGTATTGCGACCGGCTCATCAGGAAAAACACCAATTGCAGCAGGTGGACGGTGCATACCAGTATCAACGCCGCCGCCACAATGTCGCCCGGTCGCAGCCCGATGCGTTCCGGCCGCCACACCAGCAGTATCCCGCCGAACACCGCTCCGATCAGTATCGCCAAGCCCCCGAAATAGACCGCGATCGTGCAGAAGACCCTTAGCTGATAACCGGCGGCGCGGGCGGGCAGCTTGCGCAGCATGTACTCCAAACTGCCGAGGGACGCCACCAGCGCCGTGAACGAGACGGTC
>PWVE01000152.1 GCA_003562335.1 PVC group bacterium | reverse complement strand
TTCATGGAAACAGAAAATCGCCCTTCCAGCCTTGTCGGGCCGGAAGGGCGATTACGATTCAATTAAGCTGATTAACTGCCGCCGTTACGGGGCAAGCACCGGATTATTAAGATCTTGAGTACCACCCCCAGGCGCTCTGCCTTCGGTGCGGAACAGCTCTCGCATCACCGCCTCCGTAAACTGATCACCGGCCAGTGCGTACGCTCCACCGCCGCGCGTGACAAAGGCAAAGCCACGCCGCTGGAAGGGCTGTTCGGTTAATCCCTCAATGTCGGCCTCCGAGATACCTATGCCGGACAGCGTCGTTGGACTGGCACCCGTGATATTCTTTGTCATTAGGAATGGCGCGGTCTCCATCAAGCTCTCGGATTCGTCAACAATTTGCCACGCATTATTGTCTTCACCAAAACTAGCCTCATCGCTCTCCGACGGCACACCCGGAGCCGCAAAGAAACTGTACCCCACATTCATCACGCGACTGGTCACCAGATGAATAAAATAGTCGTGCGTCGCACTGTAGTCCCCGTCGGGGAAAACCGATGCCGCCGTCAAATATATGTCCGAGGTTTGCGCACCGATGATAGCCTGATAGATATTTCGCCCGTTCACAGACGTCGCGGTCACCCGACCACGTAACAAGGCATTGTTAATGGCCGGAAATACGATGGCCACCAGCAACGCAATAATAGCAATAACCACTAACAACTCAACCAGCGTGAAGCCTTTGATCTTCTTTTTGATACTCATTACTTTGTCTCCATATTTGCCAGTAGATGCCTGAACCGTTATGCAGCAAAGCTGGCGTCTTTACCATGCACACGAACTAACCTACACCCAATTGTCGCAATCCGTCAAACAATAATGTTCCAAAAAAAAATCCAGCGGGATATTACCCCCCCTCACCCGCATTGGGGAAATCGAATTCGGTGGCGAATAGTTCTTCCAATTTCGCCCCGCAGGCTTCGGCATCAGGACCCGTCACGGTCAGCTCGACTGTATCGCCCTGGCTCAGTCCCAACGATAAGACCTCAATCGCCGAAGTCAAGTCGGCCGGTGGCCCTTCCGGTCCCTTGACGGTGGCCTGTACGTCGTATTTGCGGACTTCTTTGACAATGACGGCGGTCGGACGACAATGAATGCCGGCCGAATTACGCACCACCGCACGCGCGGTCACGCGGCCCGCATCGCCTTTTTTTGTGTTATTTTCGCGCATCGGTATCACATATTACGCGGCCATCGACGCCACCACGAACCCGGCGTCACGGATCATATTGATATCATCTTCCGCGCCCCGACCAGCGGTGGTCAAATAGCCTTCGGTAAACATGGAATTCGCCGCATACAAAGCGAGCGGCTGCAAGTGGCGCAGGTTGACTTCCCGTCCGCCCGCCACCCTGATTTCACTGACCGGGTTGACCAAACGAAACATGGCCAGTCCGCGCAGGCATTCGGTCGGCGTAAGAGGCTCCACATCCGCCAATGGCGTACCGGGACGCGGATCCATGAAGTTGACCGGGATGGCCTCCACTTCCAACGACCGCAATTCGAAGGCCAAATCCACCCGGTCCTGCAAGGTTTCCCCCATGCCGATAATCCCCCCGCAACACGCCTCCATCCCCGCCGCGCGCGCCGCACGGACGGTGGCGATCCGATCGTCGTAGGTATGCGTCTGGCATACTTTTGGGAAATAATTACGCGATGTCTCCAAATTATGATTGAAACGATGCACGCCAGCTGCTGCCAGCTGACGCGCTTGTGCATCGTTCAGTAGTCCCAATGAGGTGCATATCTCAATGGGGACCTCCTGCGAAATCTGGCGGACTGCCTCACAAACGGTTTCCAACTCATCTGTAGAAGGCCCCCGCGTGGCGGTCACCATGCAGTACTTCACCGCCTGCCGGGCATGGGCCTCCTTGGCACCGGCCACCAATTCTTGAACCGTCTGCATGCCGTAGCGGTCAACGCCGCTGTAGGCCCCGATGGCCTGACTGCAGAACGCGCAGTTTTCCCGGCACATGCCGCTCTTGGTATTCTGCAACACGTGCAACCGTACCTCGCGCCCGCAATGATGCAACCGCACCCGGTAAGCTGCGTCCAGAATTCCCATCAACTCCTCATCGCCAGCGTTCAGGACCGCCAGCGCCTCCTCACGCGTGACACCCTCTCCAGCCAACACGCGCTCACTTAATGCATTCCAATTCATATAAAAACTCTCTATGATGAAGCCGGTTTTCGTTCAAACGGCAGGTACGACGGCGAAAGTAACAAACAACATATGCAAAAAGTCAACCGGAAATCAGAGATCTGGATCCCCCCCGCACTGGCTGCCCGCCACGCGGACCACCGCTTGCGCACCCTACGCACGCAGCGAAATACCTGCGGTCGCTACGAAGAAGACGGGCAGACCTGGCTCAATTTTGCCTCCAATGACTACCTCGATCTGGCGCATGATCCTCGCCTACTGCAAGCCGCGCACACCGCCACCCAAGCCCATGGAACCGGGGCCACCGCCTCACGACTGGTTACCGGGAACCTGCCGCTCCATGAACAACTCGAAACCCAACTGGCCGCCCACCGTGGATATCCGGCCGCGCTCCTGTTCGGTAGCGGCTACCTCACCAATGCAGGCGTCATCCCCGCCATCGTCGGACGAGCGGATCACATCTTTATCGATCGACTGGCCCATGCCAGCATGATCGATGCCGCTCAACTCAGTGGCGCACGGCTGCACCGATTCGCTCATAATGACCCGCAAGCCTTGAGCGTTTTGTTGCAAAAACACACCAGCGGTCGGCGATTGGTTTTGACCGAATCGGTCTTTTCCATGGACGGCGATGTAGCGCCGCTCACCGCCTTGGTCAACATGGCCGCCGAACACGAGGCCATGGTACTGATTGATGAGGCTCATGCCGGAGGCGTTTTCGGCCCCGGCGGCAGCGGCTTAGTGCGCGCACTAGGCTTAACCGACCGCGTAAATTGTGCCATGGGCACGTGCAGCAAAGCACTGGGTAGCTACGGCGGGTATGTCGCGTGTTCCACGGCGATGCGCGATTGGCTGATCAACCACGCGCGCAGCCTGATCTACACCACCGCCCTGCCGCCCGCTGTGGTGGCCGCCAGCCTAGCCGCACTACAGATACTGGAAACGGAACCCGACCGGGGTGCCGCCGTGTTGGCTCGGGCCAAGTATTTTCGTGAACGCCTGCGGGCCGTCGGCGCTGACACCCTGCAATCGGCCAGCCAAATTGTACCCGTCTTGACCGGCGACAACGCCCGCACGCTACGCGTGGCCGAACGTTTGCGGGCCGACGGCATTATCGTGGGTGCCATGCGACCGCCAACCGTACCGCCCGGCAAAGCCCGTCTGCGCTTCTCGCTGACCTACGCCCACGGTGAAGCGGACCTCGACCATACCGTCGACCGCCTCGCACAGGCCCTGACCGCCGAGGGCTTGTCATGACCCCTACCCCACCCACAACACAATCCACCATTGTTACCGGCTGGTCCATCGTCCCGACCGCACTGGAGCCGTGGCGGGCCGCGTGGGCGGACGCCTCCGGACATACCGTACGCGTTTTCGATTTTCATCCTTACGGCACCACACTGGGCATCTTCCCACCCTTTGGCCATCTGCCTTCGCCTTATGCCCAAGCACTGCGCGAATCCATGCACAGCGCTACCCCGCAAACGCTCGTGGGCTGGTCGACGGGCACGTTGATTGCCTTGGAAACTGCTCATTTCTGGCCGGACGCCGTCTCAGACTTGTATTTGGTCGGCGCCACCGCCTGCTTTTGCACAAAACCCAATTACCCCTGCGGGACGGAGCGAACCCACGTCCGGGCCATGAGCCGACAGTTATCTGGTAAACGCCACGCGCAAGTCATCGCTGACTTTTGGCAAAGGGCACTCGATCCTGCCCGTCTAGAAACGCTGGATTCCCCGGCGGCGGGCCACTGTGCCGATGCGCTCACGGCCGCACAGCAAATCCCGGTCCCCGCGTTACAGGCAGGTTTGACCTATTTGCAACTGGCCGATGTACGGCAGTGGTGCCCGGAAATCCGGCAGCCGGTGCACCTGTTCCACGGGAAGGCCGATGCCGTGGTGCCGGTCACCGCCGCCCACTGGCTGGCCGACGCTCTGCCGCTGGCGACAATTGAGGTCGAGCCGCGTCAAGGGCACGCTTGGCCGCTCATCGACCACGCACATTTAGTCCAGCGCATGCGCACGCGTTTGCCGTAAACCTGCGTAGGCCTGTCCCAGCGCCAGCCCACCATCGTTGGGAGGCACTTGCTTCGGCCAGAACACTTCATGCCCGGCCGCCTCTAGTGCGTGCACGGTCAACTCCAACAAACAGCGATTCTGAAAACAGCCGCCGCCGAGTACTACTCGAGGAGCCCTAACCTTATCCGCCACCTGCACAATGGCCCGCGCCAAGTCACGATGAAAACGATAGGCCAACCGGTCGGGTGCCACGCCGCTGGCCAAGTCCGTCAACAAGCGATCAATCCATCCGGACCAATCGATGATCGGTAGCGTGGCCGACTCACGATCGTCGCATGCCAGCGGTGCCCCATTATCTTCACGCGGGGCTCGTTCCGCCGCAAATTCCAGTGCCATGGCGGCTTCACCTTCAAATCGCGTCCGCTGACATAACCCGAGCAGCGAGGAAACCGCATCGAAGAGTCGCCCCACACTCGAGGTCAACGGGCAACGAATCGAACGGGCCAACATCCCGCGCAAGGTGTCCAAGGCCGCCGGTGTAAAATGCAGGAAGCGCCGCCAACACGGATCATCAAAAACCGCTTCGCCTTTCCACGCAAACAACAGGCCCAAGGCTGTGCGCGCCGGGGACTTGACCGCTTCGTCGCCGCCCGGCAACGGAAAGGGCCGGAGATAGCCGACCCGCTCAAACGCTGTTCCGTTAACCTGCAGAAACTCCCCGCCCCAGACCGTGCCGTCGGGGCCATAACCGGTGCCGTCCCAAATCACCCCCAGCACCGATCCGTCCAGTCCGTTATCCGCCAGTGTGGCCAGGGCGTGGGCGTGATGGTGCTGCACCTCGCTGATCCGGGCCGGATTGATCCGTTCCCGCACCTGTCGGCTAGCGACGTAGTCGGGATGCAAATCGCACACCCATGTGTCCGGCACCTTGGGATAGAGGTTGGTCAGCGAGTGGATCGCTGCCTGATGAGCCGCCTCGGCCTTGACCGTGTCGAGGTCCCCGATGTGCGGACTGATAATCACCTGATTACCGCTCGCGATTGCCACGGTATTCTTCAAATGCCCGCCGACGGCAATCACCGGGTCACTTTCCGCTACACCCGGCACGGTCAGGGGCGCAGGCGCCAGTCCACGGGCCCGGCGCAACCATAGGGGGCGTCCCAAGACCACCCGCACCACGGAATCATCAATGGGCCGCACAATCGGGCGGTTGTGGACCAGATAACCGTCGGCAATGCCCCGCAACCGCTCAACCGCTTCTGCTTCGTCATAGCACAAAGGTTCATCCGCCAAATTGCCACTGGTGGCAATCAGGGGGGTGTCCACCCCCTCCATGATGGCCAAGTGCAACGGCGAATAGGGCAAAAAGGCTCCGATAAAAGGGTTACCAGGCGCAATGGCGGACGTCCATTCCCGGGACCGCTCGACCAGCACGATCGGAGCCACCGGCGAAGTGAGCAGCTCCGCTTCCAAGTCCGACACTTGTGCGAAGGCGCGCACCACCTGCAGCGAGGGGAACATGACGGCGAATGGCTTGGCATCGCGCTGTTTGCGGCGGCGTAGTTCTGCTACCGACGCGGCCTGGCCTGCCAGCGTCATCAAATGAAACCCGCCTATTCCCTTCACCGCCACAATCCGGCCGTTGCGCAAGGCCGCAACAGCCGTCGCCACGGCATCCGCACCGGTCGACGCTTCAACGCCAGCGGCGTCCCACCAACCGCATTGCGGGCCGCACTGCGGACAGGCGTTCGGCTGGGCGTGGTAACGGCGGTTGGCGGGGTCGTCATACTCAGCCTGACACGCAGCGCATTGCTGGAAGCCCCGCATCGAGGTGTTGGGCCGGTCGTACGGAATCCGCTCCAGAATGCTGTAGCGCGGACCACACTGCGTACAGTTAATAAACGGATAGCGGTAGCGCCGGTTAGCCGGATCGGCCCACTCCGCCCGGCACTGCGAACACGTGGCCAAATCCGGTGTGATGGCCGCCGTGGGGGTAATCGCCTCGGTCGGGCTGGGCCGGATGACGAAATCCGTCATGGACGAGAGGGGCATATCCTGCTGTTCGATCGACCGCACTTGCGCAGCGGCGGGCGCCTCCTTGCGCAGCGCGCAATCGAAATCCGTCAACCGGTCCGGGGACCCTTGGATGCGAATAGTTACCCCCTGCGCATTGTTGCAAACCCAGCCGCTCAAGTCCAAGCGCCGGGCCAATTGCCACACAAACGGCCGAAACCCCACCCCTTGCACTAAACCGCGCACCTGTAGTTGCCGGCCACAAATATTCGTGGTGTCACCCGATACCGATGGATTCATGGCGACAGGCTAGCACGCGCCTCACTGACGTGCCAACTCGCGTGATTGACAGAATGCCGATCCTGACTAGATTGGAGGGGCACTCATGATAGCCCCGCAAAAGCCTGAATCCTCGTCCCCCGCCCTGCAAACGGCCGTGGACACTTTTTTCCGGGCGGGCGGAACGCTGGAACAGGCCTGCCGCAATGCGGCCCATGCCTATGAACCGCGTCCGCCCCAGCAACAGATGGCCGCCGCGATTGCCGACGCCGTCGAGACCCAACACCATTTGGCTATCGAAGCCGGTACCGGCGTCGGCAAGAGTTTTGCGTATCTGGTCCCCCTGATTTACATGGCGGTTGAACAAAAGGTACAAGTGGTCGTGTCCACCTACACCATCAGCCTGCAAGAACAATTGATGTACAAGGACATCCCGTTCCTGCAACGGCATATGGGCATCGATTTCAAAGCCGCGCTGGTCAAGGGACGGACCAATTACCTGTGCCTGCGACGCCTGGCGCGTACCCGCCACATGGAAGCCGACCTGTTCAAAGGGAACCAAGCGCGGGAGCTTGATGCCATCGAGGACTGGGCGCATACCACGCAGGAAGGCAGCCTGCAGGATATGGATCAACAACCGTCGCACGACGTTTGGCAATCGGTCTGTGCGGAGCACGGCAATTGTCTCTGGCAGAAATGTCCCGAGTACAAACCCTGCTTCTTCATGCGTGCCCGGGCCAACATCAGTCAAGCCCATGTCCTGATCGTGAACCACCACCTGCTCTGCTCCGATCTGGCGCTGCGCGTGGCCGGTGGCACCATCCTGCCCGATTACCGGTACTTGGTCATTGACGAAGCTCATCAACTGGAAGCGGTGGCTTCGGACCATCTTGGTATTCGCCTCTCGCAATATATGTTCGACCATTGGCTACGGCGACTGGCCAACCCGGAAAACCAAAAGGGCCTGCTGGCCGTATTGCGGGCCGGTGCCGCCGCCCGCCTGGTGGAAGGGTTGCGGGACGAATTGACGGCCATGTTTGTCGAAATCGATCAATGGGCCGAATTTCATAAAGGCCGCTCGGCACAACGGGTCGTGCGTGAGCCGTTGATCATACGGTCGCGGGTACCGGAAACCATCGATCGCCTGGTGCGCGCGTTGCGCGAAGTGGCCGACCGGCTGGAGCAACCGGATCAGGCCGCGGAACTGCAATCCGCGATCCGGCGCGGGGAGGAGATGCGTAACGCGCTGCACGCCTTCCTGCATCAATCCTGCGAGGACCACGTGTACTGGGTGGAACAACAGGGCGCGCGGCGTCGGCAACTGGTCTTGTACGCCGCCCCCATCGAAGTCGGCCCGGCCTTGCGGGCCTCACTGTTCAATGAGGTGCCCTGCGTCGTCATGACCAGTGCCACCTTGTCGGTGGCCGGTCAACTGGACTATTTCCAAAAGCGGATCGGGGCCGATGAAGATTGTGTAACTATGAACGTCGGATCCCCTTTCAACTACGCGCAGCAAATGCGTATCTTGATTCCCAAGGGACTGCCGGAACCCAACGATGCCGAAAAATTCCCACCGGCCTGCGCGGCCGCGATCCGGCGCTATATCGAACGCACCCAAGGCCACGCGTTC
Organism: PVC group bacterium; assembly: GCA_003562335.1. Taxonomy (GTDB): domain Bacteria; phylum Verrucomicrobiota; class Kiritimatiellia; order SLAD01; family SLAD01; genus SLLF01. The sequence continues at coordinate 17,544 of PWVE01000152.1, read as the reverse complement.
GTGTTGTTCACCAGCGATAAACTCATGAAGGACATGGCGGAGCGGCTAAGCGACTTCTTTTATGAACGCCAAATCCGCTTGCTCCAGCAAGGCGACGGCCTTTCACGCCACGCCATGCTGGAAGCATTCAAACGGTATCCCGGCGCGGTGCTGTTTGGACTGGACAGTTTTTGGATGGGCGTGGATGTGCCGGGCGACGCCTTACGCAACGTCATCATCACCCGGCTGCCCTTTGCCGTGCCGGATCAACCGTTGGTCCGCGCCCGGATGGACCGTATCCGCGAACAAGGCGGCGAACCGTTCCGCGAGTACGCCTTACCCGAAGCCATTCTAAAATTCCGGCAGGGGGTTGGCCGTCTCATCCGGACCGCGTCCGACGAAGGTATCGTCGTGGTGCTCGATGCACGTATCAGGACCAAACGCTACGGCCGCCTGTTCTTAAAATCGCTGCCGGAATGCCCGGTTGAAGTAGAAGAATGCGATGCACATCCATAGTTCACCGTTTGCCCGTGACCTGCTGACACACGCGGTCGATCTGCTGGCCCCGCAGCCCGCAGCGCAGGCGCACCCGCTCCAGTCGCGCTGGGTGATCCAGCCCGGTCGCCTTTGGGAACAAGCATTGCGCCGCGCCCTGGCCGATCGCGGCATGGCCGCCAATCTGCAGTTCGGTTCCCTGCGCTTGACGCTCGAACGCGCATGCCGTGTCTGGCACGCACCGGTGCCATTGATGACGGAGGAAATGCTTTTCCGAATCGTATGGCGCTTGCTGGCAACAAATGAAAACGAATGGGATCGTATCGGGCTGGACCACGCTTCGCCGCCACGCCAATGGTTGCGCGCCCGGGGCGAGGATCCTTCGCTGGACCGCTTGCAGCTCGCCCAAATACTGCGCACGGTGTTGGACGATCACGCCACCCATCGCCCCGCCGAGGTACTGCGTTGGTTGGACGGTGCGTGCCCGGCGACAGGCGATGCCCGCTGGATCGCCCGCTTGGCCCGCGCGGTGTGGGACGATCCGGCCACACCGCGCCCGCTGGCCTTGCACTTGCCGGGCGTGATTGCCCAACTACATCAGCACACCGAGCCCCGGCCGGAATGCCCCGCTGCTATCGTGGCCGTGCTCACCGGGGCCCAACCCGCCGTCTACCTTCATGCGCTCGGCGCGCTGGCCCGTCTCACCGACGTGCACCTGTTGGTGCTCGCGACTTGCGAGCGCGGCCTGTCGGATCAAACGACCACTTGGCGCGATGTGCGCCACGCCTGGCGACAATCCGGTACCGACGAATCGTTGGCGTCATTTCTGGAAACACAGCAATGGTGGTTACCGGGCAGCTTGCAAGCCTGCTGGGGCCAAGCCGGGATTACCTTGCAGCAACAATTGATCGATTTGGAAACAGCACTGGCCGACCACACCATTGCCGTGACGGAAACCGCCACCCACCACCAACCGCGTGGCGACCACTCCGCGCTGCATATTTTGCAGGACGACATCGTCCATTCCCGGCCAGTCCGCACGCTTGCCGAACGGGCACAACCGGCACAGCGCGCAAGCCTGCGCCTACTGAATGCACCCGCACCCCTGCGGGAATTGGAAGGGGCGCGCGATATGATACGCCACGCGCTCCAAACTGATCCCACGCTTGAGCCGTCCGATATCCTGATGATTTTGACCGATGTGGAACAGTATGCGCCGCTGTTGCCTGCCGTGTTTGGTGCCCACACCTTGTCAACGCACGCCCCCGCACCCGATCAGTGGCCCAGTATTCCCTGGCACTTGGCCGATCGGTCGTTGCGGATCGATAACGAACATATCGCCGCCCTCATGCAACTGATCGAACTGTTTCAAGACCGGCTGACCTTGCCGCGACTGGCCGATTGCCTGAATCAACCGGCTATTGCGCAGCACCTCGATCTCAGCCGTCAGGATGTCCAGGACATCGTAGCCGCCTTGGACGCCGCGTATTTTCGTTGGGGCTGGGACCGTGCCGATCGCCGGTCAGTCGACCAGCCGGGGCAGGACGACGGTCGCTGGACCCTCGATTTTGCCTTGCAACGCTTAGCGACTGGCTTCGCATTGCCCGATGCGGCCACCGATCCGGTCGGCGTCGCGGATGGCGTAACGCCGCTGGCTTGGTTCGAAGGATTGCGCGCCGCGCCACTCGCACGCTTCATGGACTGGGTCCATACGGCCCAAGCCGCGCAGGCGGCGTTTGTAACCGACAAACCGTTGACGGACACCACCGACCAAACATCGGCGTGGACCGACTGGTTGCTGGAATGGATGCCGCGCTTGATGGCTACGGAAACCACACACGCGAACGGAGCCATCTGGTTGCAACGCATAGCCGCCCGCCTGGCCGACAATGACGGCATTGCCGCCGCCCCGCCGACACCCACCTGCTCACCGCGCGCATTCACCTGGCTGCTCAAAGAATGGGTCAGCGAATTCGAACAAACCCTGCCCATCGGGCGCGGACGCGGCGGCATGACGATTGCCTCGCCACGCATGGCCCGCGCCTTGCCCGCCCGGATGCTGGTGGTGGTTGGCCTGTCCGACGGCGTTTGGCCACGACCCGACACCACACGCCCGCGTGGTCTACTGGCGCAACCGGCACCCGGCGATCGTATACGTCGCGAAGACGATAAGCTAACGGCACTGGAATGGATATGCTCCGCCCGTGATCAACTCGTATGCACCTGGACGGGCCGCAATCCGCACCGCGGCGAAGCCGTCCCGCCGTCGGTGGTCATCGGCGAGCTTAAAGACATCCTGGACACGACGTTTAGCGACCCGCATTTCGAGGAAACAGCGCAACTACACGCTTTTCACCCCGCCCACTTCGGCGATCGCCAGCCCCACGCGTCCTACGACCAAATCGCGGCCCAGGCCGCGCAGCGCCTGCAACAAGGACCCGACCCGCAAATACGCGATAAGCACTGGACCGCGCGCCCGATAAACGCTGCCAATTTACGCTTACCGGACATCGAACAGTTTGCCCGTGACAGCACAATACCCGCACACTGGACCAGCGCCACCTGGCCGGAATTGGCTGGCGTACTGGTCAACTTTTGGCACTCGCCTTGCCGCGCCTATCTAAGAGCTGCCGGTATCGGCCAGGACAACGCGTATCGGCTACTGCCCGACCGCGAGGCACTGGAATGGGATGGTCTCGATCAATGGTTTGTGCGCGACCAAGTGCTATCCACCTTGCTGAACACTCCCGAACCCGATACCGCGCTAGCCGCCTTGCGCCGTCGCCTCGAACGGGCTGGCCACTGGCTGCCCGGACCGGCCGGTCTCGCGGCATTCGAAAAAGTGCGCACGGAAGTGGATCAGTCGATAGCGACAGCCACCGACACGCGGGACAACCATGCGCCCCACGCCATAATCGAACGGCTGGCCGCAGTTGACTGGCAACACGGCGCTGTGCCGCGCGTCTGGCTGTACCCCGGCCAAATCGGGGCTAAACAAAAATTGCAGGCCATGATCGATCAGGCCTGCCTCACCTGTGCCGCCCATGAGCCGGTAACCGTATGGCTAACCGGTAAATCCAGCAAACCGGACACCTTGCCGCCTCTGACCGTGGAGATCGCGACCCAACGCCTACAGCGTTGGACCCGCTTGGCCCTGCTCGGCACGGCATTTCCCCTACCCTTTTTCCCCGCCATCAGTGAGGAATATGCGGGCAAGCAGGATTTGGCACGCTGCCGCGAACAATTTGAGGAGGGCACCTATGGCGGGCGCGAGCCTGAACAGCAGTCACCTGCCGTGCGCCTGGCGTTCCGGCATCTGTCCCCGCTGGATTTGCATTGGCCGTCCAACATCAGCGCACAACCCGGATTAGCGGAATGGGCGCAGCACTGCGGACTTACCGCAAACGAACCCCTATTTACTCAACTGGCGACTATCCTATTCCCACCGGGAGCCGATACATGAGCGCCCCCGCCAATCCTGCCATCGATCTACCCCTAAGCGGCATCGCCGCGCTAGACGCCAGTGCCGGCACGGGCAAGACCTATTCCATCGCCCTGCTCCACTTGCGACTGGTCCTGAGCGGTGTCCCCGTCGACCGCATATTGGTCAGCACCTTCACCAACGACGCCGCTGCCGAGTTACGCGAGCGCTTGCGTCAACGACTTATCGAGGCACGCCGCGTCTGCTCTCCCACACATCGCACTACGTCGTTCACCCCGGACGACCCCAATCTGCAGATCGTCCTCGATGCGGCCCGGACCACCACCGACGACGCCACGCTGCAAGCGCGGCTGGACGATGCGCTGTCCTGTTTCGATCTCGCGCCGATCTGCACCATCCACAGTTTCTGCCAACGCCTGCTGCGTGATTATGCCCTGGAACTCGGGGCGGCCCCGAACACCGAACTCCAGGCACAGGACCCGATACTCGCCCGGTTGGTCGATGATTTTCGCGCTACGGCCCAATGGCATGACGCCCCACTTCCCATCAAATCCGTGCGGGACCTGCGCCAACTCGCCCAAGCCGTCCGCGACCTGCAACTCATACCCGGCGACGACAGCCCCACCGATCCGGCCGCCGCACACCAGGCTTGGTGGCAAGCGGTGCTGGACACGTTTCGCGCCTGGCAGACGGCGTGGCAAGCACACGGCACCGCCGCTCTCGACGCCCTGCAAGCAGCGGAATCGAACGGTTGGATTAAAGCCAAAACCTGGACCCCCGCCAAACGCAAGAACACGGAAGGTATCGCCAACGAATTGGCGGCATTCGACCTCAACGCGGTCGACACAGAAACCATTTTGAGTGAGGGGAAAGCCATAACCCAAAAGACCGGTTTCAGCCGTCTCTGCTGGACCGACATCACCCACACGTTTGCACCGGGACATACGCACGATGCCGAAGCGGCGCTCCAGGAATTCAGTCTGTTCGCGTTAAGCGATAAGTTGCGGCACCAGTTGGGTAATCGCGATGCCTATTTGCGCGCCGCCGCCTGCCAGCGTTTTATTCACTATATTGGGCAGGTATCCGCCAGCGAAGCTTTGACGTTTGCCGATCTTATTCAAACGGTCTACCGGCAGCTCGCGAACCACGAGTTTGTGGCGGCGGTACGCGCCGATTTCGACGCCGTGCTGGTGGATGAATGCCAGGACACGGACCCCCAGCAGATCGCAATCTTTAATCGCTTGTTCGGGGGCGACGACTTTGCCGGCCAGCCGAACAAATGCCTGATATGGGTCGGTGACCCTAAACAAAGCATCTACCGGTTTCGAGGCGCGGACTTGGAGACCTACCTGGCCGTCAAGGAAACGGCTAACGCACACACGCTAGCCGCCAATTTCCGGTCTGATCCCCCGTTAGTCGCGGCGGTCAACGCCTTGTTCAGTGGCCCCGCAGACGATGGCATTAACGTGTTCGACAAGCGAATCCCCTTTCTTCCCGCCCACGCGCGACAGCCGGTGCGATTGCGTACACCGGCACGCGACTGCGCACCGCCCGCCTTCTGTGTGCATACGTGGCCGTTCACCGACCCCCTACCCGCTAAAGGAACAGCGTTACGTCATGCCTTGACCGATTGTGCTGACCAGATTGTCGCGCTGCTCCAATCCTCATTGGAGGTGGCACAACCTGCCAGCGGCACAGATGACGATTTGCAGTGGCGGGGAGTGCAACCGGGTGACGTGGCCGTCCTGGGCCGGACGCATCCCGAGCTCGAAATGTTAAGGCGTTTGCTTTTACGCCGCGGTATACCCGCCGCCTACCAAACCAACGCTTCCATCTACCGCGAACCAGAAGCGCGCGACCTGAGTGTGGTACTTAGCGCACTGGCACAACCCCGGCCGGACACGCTGCGCGCGGCCCTGACCACACCCCTATTCGGCTATCCATTAGCCGCGGCGGCCGACTGTAATGCGGCGGAATCATTGGCTGAATATACCCGGCACTTTGCCGACTGGGCACGGCGCATCGAACAGGAAGGCGTCCTCGCTGTCGTGTTCGCCATGCTACGGGATGCGCGCACCGGTTACGGGCACGTCCCGGCGCTCACCCGCTTGGCAGGCGAACCGGGCGGTGAGCGTACGGTCACCAATATCATCCAGCTCGGTGAATGCCTGCAAAACGTCTGGCGCACCCAACACGCACGCGGGGCCGAAGCATTAAAGGATTTTCTCGATCATGCCATCGCGCAAGCCGCCGAAGGCACGGAACCAAGTGCGGAAGCATCGACGACCCTGCGCCTGGAAACCGATCGACCCACCGTCATCCTCTCCACGATCCACGCGGCCAAAGGCTTGCAATATCCAATTGTCTTTCTGCCATCGCTTTGGCTGGAGCGAAGCGGGCCCACCAAGGAGCCGCCCGCGATCATCACCTACGCGGCCAATGGCCAGCCCACCCTGCACCTGCCCGGTGACCCGGAATGGGACGACGTTAGCGCAGCGGAAAAACAACAATACCGTGCGGAACAAATGCGGCTGATCTACGTAGCCCTGACCCGCGCCAAACATCAAGTGCACGCTTGGTGGGGTCCGGCCGAACCGCGCAACCATGTACCGTCATTGCTGGGCACATTTGCCCGCCTACTCTACGATCCCCACCGCAACGCACCGCCCACCAACGATGCCGAACTACACGCCGCACTGGAAACCGCGCTCAGCCGCGATCCGGCTACGACCTTCACCATCCGCCAAACACCCGACGCTCAGACCCAAAACCTAAAACCCAAGACCCAAAACCCATCTGAAGCTGCTGCGGCCGCCGACAACCCACCGCCCACCACCGGGCAACAGACGCTAGCCGCCGCCGCTTGGACCCGCGCCCCGCTCACGGACGGTCCGTACCAAGCAAGCTATTCGGCCCTCGTCCGCAAAGTGGCCGCCGACTATAAAGGTGCTGACGAGTATGTAGATGAGCCGGTGACAACCGATCCTGTCCGTGACGAACCAACCGCTGATTCATCACCGATTGTACCGGGTAATCGGATACTGGACGGTTGGCCGGCCGGACGCGTGCTGGGTGATCGCGTTCATGCCGCTTTTGAAGAGGGTCTGCTTCCCGACAATACGGTCTCAGGCCAAGCACGCTTCACGGCCGCGCTCGTCCGTGACCTGCCCGCACTGGCCCAGGGAAGCGAGCCGATCGATCAACTGCCCGACCCACAGACCACCGCAGAAGCACTATGGACCGCAACCACCCAAGCGCAGTGGTGGCCGGACGGCCCGCGCTTGCACGATCTGTTTGACCATCCGCGCGCACCGGAATGGACGTATCTGCTGCCTCAATCCGGCGCATTCAGCCCGGCCTCATTAGCCGCCACCCTGCACGCCCATCGCGGCCCGCATCCATGGGGCGATTCCGCGTACATCGAGCGCGTGGCCCATCTCGATTTCCCGGCGGCGTCCGGGTACTTCGAAGGAATTATCGACGTGTTCGGCCAACTGCCCGACGGGCGCTGGGCCTTGGTGGATTACAAAACCAACTGGATCGAAACCGGGTATGCCCCTGACGCACTCGCCGACGCCATGGCCCACTCACATTATCTACTACAAGCCTTGCTGTACACAGTGGCCGCCCAGCGCTGGCTGCGTCAAACACAAGCCCACTGGCAGTACGACCGCGATTTTGCCGGGACCACTTATTTGTTTCTGCGCGGCGTACAAGCCGACACCACGCACGGCGTATGGTTTGCGCGCCCGCCCCGGACGCTGGTTGACGCGTTGGAACACACCTTGTGCGGAGGAGCGACGCCCACATGAAGCGCACCGACATAATCGACCGGCAAACTGGATTGCCGGCGTCCGCAATCGCTTTCGGACGCGTGCTGGCACGCAATTTCAACACCACCGCCGACCCTACCGGTCTGGCTCTGTGGGCGGCACTTTGCTATGAACACCTGCAACAAGGGCGCGTGGCCTTTGACCATACCGATCCCTTCCGGGGACTCGATTGCCAAGCCACAACGCTGCCCCCACTGGAACCCGCACCAGCATGGCTTTATCTGGACGACGGACAACCCTCGCCGCCCCTCACGCATCCATTGGTCTTGCGGGCCGACGGAACCTGCTGGCTGGCACGTTACCACGACTTTGACCGCCGACTCCGCGCGCACATTATTCGACGCCGCGAGCAGCCGTACCGGGTTATTGACGAATCGCGTCTGCGTGCCATTCTGTCCATATTGTTCCCGCAAGCAGCCGTGGACGCTGCGGACTGCGGCCAGCAGCTGGTCGCCGCCACATTGGTCGACGCGCCGTTCGGGCTGATCACCGGTGGACCGGGCACCGGAAAAACCACCTCGCTCGCCAAATTATTGTTATGCCACTTGCTTACCCAACCGCCCACTGCACCGCCCCACACGCCCGCCCCGATACTCATGCTGGCTCCGACCGGCAAGGCTGCACAACGCCTGCGCACGGGTTTGCGACGCGCCGTTCAAATGTTGCGCGAGCTACTGGGCGCACATCCGGACCTGCTGGGCGCGCTGGATCAACTCGATCCCGACCAACCGGAAACCGGTATTGTGCAGAACTGCACCATCCACAAGGCGCTCGCTCCGCGCCGCCAGCGACGCGCTGGCGAAGATCCCTTCCATCACACCCCCGACCACCCGATCACCGCCTCGTTGGTGATCGTCGACGAAGTGTCCATGGTAGACCTGGCCTTAATGACGCGCCTGGTCGGGGCGGTGCCTTTGGACACACCGCTCTTATGGGTCGGTGATGCCGAACAATTGGAGAGCGTGGAAGCGGGCACTGTACTCAGCGACATCGCCTCCATAGCGCACCCGGTCGGTGCCACCCGTCAAAAAACCGTCGCCGCACGTACCGGATTGCAGGCGGCCGATTGGGCGGCACACTGGCCGCAAGCCGATCACGTGCGCCTGACCCATAACTACCGGTTCGGCCGCGATTCCGCCATTGGCGCACTCGCGCGCACCGTACAACGCGGTGATCCCGACGCCTTTCTATCGCAATTGCAACAACTGGCCCCTGGTGCCGAAATTGAATGGATACCCTTGCCCGCACAAGGACGGCAAATTCCGAGTCGTGCGCGTGACGCGTTGTGCGCCGGATATGCCGATTTGCAAGCGATGATCCAGACATCCTCCGCGCCCGAACCCGAAGCGGCGGTCGCCGCCTTCGACCGGTTCCGGGTGTTATGTGCCACCCGTCAAGGCGTCGACGGTGTGGAGGCTTGGAACCAGCGGCTGGCCTACGCGTTGTTCGGGGTAAACCCGCCGGTGCAAGCCCTTTTGATAACCGTCAACGATCCCTTATCCGAATGGTACAACGGCGATACCGGTCTTGTCCTGCCGACGACCGATGGTCCGCCCCTATTTTATGCGGGGCATGGCCGTCCCGGCTGGCCCGCCGCACTCCTGCCCGCCCATGAAGCGGGCTGGGCCATGACCATTCACAAGAGTCAAGGCAGCGAGTATGACCATGTCGCCATCGTCCTGCCCCGGCGCGGGGCCGCGCAACTACTAACCCGCCGCCTGCTTTACACCGCCCTCACCCGCGCACGCCACCGAATCACCATCATCGCCACCCCAACTGCATTGCGCAGCTGGCAGTAAAGTGACTTGCCTCTGCCTGATCGAGAAGTTCTCCGTTCCGCAGACGCGACCACCCGCGTTCGGCAGCCGTGTCAACGACATGCGGGTGAAGGAAGCGTCTCAACGGTACAGGAGTGCCTTGGTCAAATAGCACCTTCATGTCGGCACAGCCACTCGAAGATCCGCTGAAACATACTCCAGAACAGCATCAACCTGTTGCCTTGTGACACCGGGAAACCACTCCAGGAAGTCGTCCACGGAAGCGCCCTCCTCAACATAAACAGCATAAACAGGGACACAGAAATAGTGTCGCGTTCCGATCTTGGCTGGACGGTTCACGGTTGTATTGGCGCGGACGATGAGGGAATGGGTCGCCCGAACGGGGCACGGCAACGGACCTATTCGTGCCGAACGTGACACCATTTCTGTGTCCCTATCAGCCTGCCCTATCAGCCTTTCTGTGTCCCTATCAGCCTCGAAATTCTTTCGGTTCCCCGTCAGGCGCGACGTTCTAGAGCTATTTGGGTCTTTCGTCATTCGGTCTTTTCCCATACCATGCCTGATCGGCCTGCTATCCGCTCTCGCAGTAGATGGTCGGGAAGCATGCGGGCCAGGTCAAGCCGGCTCCAGGCAGCTTCTAATTTGGCGCACGTTATCAATACGCAGGCGCAATAATTGGGCGACGGGACCCCAGGCGAGTTCGTCGCCTATCCGGTAGCCCAGCAAGGCCATGCCGATCGGGGACAGAATCGATATGCGTCCTGTGCCGTCCGCTTCATCCGGCATGACCAACGTGAACGACTCTTTGGTGCCGCTATCCAAGTCGGTAATCCATACGGTAGAATTAATCATAACCACATCGTCCGGCATTTTTCCCAGAGGCAGAATGCAGGCCTGCTTGAGTTCGTCCTTCAGATCCCGCACAAATTCCAGGTAGGGCAAGACCGCACCTTTTACGTCCGACATCACCAACCCGGCCAACAAAGCTCGGTCGTGATCGCTCAATAATATTTTCTTTTTTTTCATGGTATACCTCCGCCTGATTCGTAATTATTTTAGTGCCGCTTCTTTGTTGGGGATCCGGGTGCGTCGTGTTTTGGATACGCTTGGCGGCCTATGACAAGGTGTCCGCAAAAACGAGGTCTCCCCCCCTCCTGGAGCAGTAGCGGGCTCCAATACGTCCAGGACGGCTGCAGGCGATGCACACTTCAGCAGCGCTTCGCGCACGGCAGGCCGGATCATGCGCCGGGCGATCCGGGCTTGTAACGCCAAATGCTCGTCACAAAAACCATCCGGAGTGACCAGCAGAAAGATAAACCGGCTGGGCGCACCGTCGGAACTACCAAAATCCACACCGTTGGGGCAAATGGCCATGCTACCAGCCATACCGCGAAAGCCGTGTAAGTGAATGTGTGGAAACGCGGTTTGACAGTCCACAGCAGACGGCATCGCGCGCTCCCTTGCCATGGCGAGATCAATCAGTTTCTGCCGCGAAGAGCGTGGCACTTGATTTTCCAGAATAAGCGCTTCAATAAGCTGTGCAATGGCGGCCTCCTTATCCACCGGGTGAGCATCCTGCAGAATCAACCGCCCCCAAAAGAGACGCCGCAACGTGACGGGCGAGGGTCGTTTGGGAGAAAACAAGATCAGGGACGCCGGCGATTGACGAGCTACAGCGGCGGCCATCGACGCGGAAAAGTGCCCGACATCCGTCACCAATTGGGGCGCGGCCATGATCAGCAAGTCGTTGGGATTTGTCCGGCGCACAATGCCATGTACCACGCTGGATTCCAAACAAACATCGAAATCCGCGTTCACACCCAGCAGGTACGACGTCCGGGCATCAATGAGCTGATTCAAATCGGCTCCTTCAGGAAACGGATCCCCAGCGGCGGGCAGATCTTCCGGACGCGGCAGGTAGAGGATGTACAAGGGTACCTTCAGTGTGGCCGCAATCTCTTTGGCCACCCATAACTGTTGCAGAGCATGATACCCGCGTGAAGTTGCCACAACCACTCGGCGGACCCGTTGTTCCGCCTGCTGGCGCACCAGCATGGTCGGCAGGTTTAAGCCGACAACATGCCGCAGGAGTGCGTCGAGCCGATCCTCTTCCGGTAGCCAGTCTGTGGTTAAAAACCCCATCGGACAGCGGAGCCGTGCGTCGACATCATCGTTAGAATCATAATCATCACTATCCGTCTGATAACGGCCGTTTCCCCCCTTACGCGTCAACTTGTCCGCTTCCCCGTGCATCACGATATGGGGCACATTGCAGCGATCCCCCACAATGTCCGCATACCACCGCAATACCGATTCGTCCCCTGTCTGCGAGACGAGCGTGATAATGGCATCTTGAGTCAATGACTGTTCGCGTTCCCCGTATGAGGCGGGCGCATGCCGCTCGCCCATAGTGGTTGTTTTGCCATTCATGACATGCTCCTTCCTTGATTACGGGCCTTTATAAGCCACTACCCAAAATTCACCTGCTGTTGCTGCATTCTTTTTTCGCGTTTGGCCCGGCGCTTCTCTTTAATCGATCGACCAGGCTTGAGTTTGGCTTTATCCCCTTTTCTAGACATGATTACCTCGCATATTGGTTTTCCCGGTCGGCTCACCTCGTGCAAGCCGTCCACTATTCCCCAAGCCACACTGCAAAAAGCGTGCCAAGCGGATCAGCAAAGACCGAGATAAGTAAAGGCAAGCAGCCGCAATTTGCGATTACTCCCCTTCAGGGACAATGTTACGTCTAAAACCGGAAGTCCTTCCCGTACGCTTTGAGGGATGATTTCGAAGCGCTGGCGACAGCAGTCGCTCCGCCCGGCCATGGTCCGTTTTGCCCCGGGTGGGGCGTTATTGATCAGCGGGGAGATGCTCTGGTGGTAATTTTCGTCGGAGTGTTTTGCGGTCAATCCCCAAGATCTTGGCCGCGCGGCTTTTATTTCCGCCGACTGATTTTAGTATTTGACGAATATGACACGCTTCCGCCTCGGCTAGCGTTTGGGCCTTGGCGTTCCCGTCGCGACTGAGCGAGAAACGCATCAAGGCCGGTAAATCCGGTGCATCGATGACTTCTTGTTCCGCCATCAGCACTAGGCGTTGCATGACATTTTCCAGCTCTCGCACATTGCCGGGCCAGGAATAGGCCCGCAAAGCGTCAGCGGCGCTGGTGGTAAGTTCGGGTACCGGTTTGGCCATTTCATTGGCAAACCGGCTGGCAAAATGATGGGCGAGCAATAGTATATCCTCGCCCCGGTCACGCAAGGGGGGCAGGTCGATGGGCAGGACATGAATGCGGTAGTACAGGTCTTGCCTGAACGCGCCGCGGGTGACCAATTCTTCGAGTCGCTTGTTGGTAGCTGCAATGACGCGTACATCAACCTTTTGGGGGGTACGCGAGCCGAGCATAAACACGTGTTTATCCTGCAGCACTCGCAGTAGTGCCGCCTGCATGGGGAGGCTGAATTCAATAATCTCGTCTAGAAAGATACTGCCGCCTTCCGCCGCCTGGAAAAAGCCGGGGCGGGTTTCGCCGGCTCCGGTAAATGAGCCCTTGCTATGCCCGAACAACTCGCTTTCGATCAAGCCGTCCGGTACGGCGGCACAGTTCACGGGCACAAACGAAGCGGTACGCCGCTCACTTTGATAGTGTATGGCACGCGCCACGAGTTCCTTGCCCGTACCGCTTTCGCCGGAAATCAGAACGGTGGCCGTACTCTGCGCCGCCTTGGCGATCAGTCGATAAACCGCCTGCATAGCCGGGGATTCGCCTAAAAGCCCCCACATGGCTGGCGCACGCCGCGCAGTTGGCAGCTGCCCCGGGCGCCGGAGGCGCAACCGGTCCATCGCCTGCTTGACGGCGGTCAACAACTCCTCATCTGTGAACGGCTTGGCCAGATAGGCGTGCGCTCCGGCCTGCATCGCTTCGACGGCACCGGGCACACTCGCGTAGCCGGTTACCATAATGACTTCCGTATCCGGCATATTTCCCCTAACGTGCCGAATGAGATCCATACCGCTGGCGCGCGGCATGCGCCAATCCGTTATGATCAGGTCGACGCAAAGGGTTTCCAGGATGCGTACGGCTTCAATGGCGCCGGGCGCGGTTACGACCTCGAAACCGGCGAGCGTCAGATTGCGCGTCAACACTTCAAGCGTTTCCGGCGCATCGTCTACGGCCAGTATTTTTTCCTTTACGGGATCAGTCATGAGGAAACTCCCTGGAGCGGTTGTTGCCAGCGGCCCCACGGCCGGGCAGGCGCACGCACAGACGGGTACCGGTCGGCGTATTGGGGGTCACGTTGATCTCACCTCCGTGTGCCGCGACTATTCCATGGACCACGGACAAGCCCAATCCGGTACCTTGGTCCACTTCCTTGGTGGTAAAGAACGGATCAAATATCTTAGGGAGCACATCGGGAGAAATGCCGACGCCGTTGTCGGCGATGGAAAACTCCACCTGCTGATTTCTGCACCGGGTCTGTATGCACAGCGTGCCACCGCCCGGCATGGCTTGAATAGCATTAGCCACCAAATTGATCACCACTTGCCGGATCTGTGCCTCATCGGCCCACACCGATGGCAGTTCATTGTCCAACGTAAAAATCACTTCCACCCCTTCATCTTCACACCGCCACCAGAGCAGCTCCACGCAATCCTTGATTAACGGATTCAACGCAACGGCCGTCATTTGTGGTGAAGATTGGCGGGCAAAGAACATAAGCTTTTGTATAATCCCCCGGGCATGTAAGGTCGCCGCGATAATTTTGTCCAAATCGTCACGGACCGCAGCCGACAGTCGCGACGTCTTATGCAGGAGCTGGGCGAATCCGAGAATGCTCCCCAACGGTTCGTTCAATTCATGCGCGACACCGGCCGCCAATTGGCCAACCGTAATCAGGCGTTCGGCATGCGACAACTGTTCGCGCAGGGCTTCCTGTTCCTGCTTTGAATTCAGGCGTTCCACAAACAGGGCTATTTGGCGGGCGGCTTCTGTAAGTAACCGTTGCTCCTCTTTCAAAAAAGGTGTGGTCTTCTTTGCGATCGCGTCGCCTGGGTAACCCACCCACACCTCCCCGCGCCGCTTTCCTTGAACGGTAATGGGGGCCGTGGCCCAGGCGCAGTCGGTGCCAGGATTCGGCCCATGACTGAATTCAAGGGTATCAAAAACCACGCGGGCCTGCGCAACTTCAGAATAGCGCCACGCTGCGGGCAATAGCGCCACCACCCTTTGCAGGGCGTCGGGTAAAGTCACGGTCGGATCCGCCAGCTCCTGAACAAGGGCGTAGAGACATTCCAGCTCCTTCATCCGTTCTACACTGTAATCCTTTTTGACCATGCACGCATCGTAGCGCACAGAAAGGGCTTTGAAAGCAAATAGTGGGAGGGGTGAGAAGCTGTTTTTCTGTTTTTAAATTGTCACCTGTGTTATCATAGCGTCTTAACCACAATTTCAGGAAAGGAAACCATGAATTGGGAACTCTTGAGTGTAATAAGTTTGCTGGCTGCGGCGATGGTGATGTTTACCATCAATCGCCCCCGCATGGATGTGGTGGGATTGCTGATGATTGCCCTCCTACCCTTCACCGGAGCCGTCACCATTCAGGAAGCGCTGGCGGGCTTTTCGGATCCTAATGTAGTCCTCATTGCACTGTTATTCGTACTCGGGGATGGATTGGTTCGTACGGGCGTAGCTCGACGGCTTGGAGACTGGATGTATGACCAATCCGGGGGCAGCGAAACAAAATTGCTCGTCCTCCTCATGCTGGTCGTCGGGCTATCTGGCTCTTTTATGAGCTCCACTGCCGTCGTGGCCATTTTCATCCCGGTAGTCATCCGTATATGCCGGAGCAACGATATGTCCCCAGCGAAACTGATGATGCCACTAAGTATGGCCGGCTTGATCAGCGGTATGATGACGCTGGTGGCCACAGCACCCAACCTGATCGTACACGGTGAACTGGTCAGGCAAGGTGAAGAGGGGTTCGGATTATTTACCGTAACTCCATTCGGACTAGCCTTTTTGCTGATGGCCATTGGCTATATGCTATGGGCACGACGCTGGTTACCGGATCGCAGCGATGCGGTCGGCACCACACGCCAACGGCCCACTTTCCGACAATGGATTGACCGCTATAAACTGGACCAGCGGGAGCGTCGGGTGCGTATCCGTCCTGGATCCATGTTGTTGGACCATCGTCTGGAACATTTTCAATCGCGCACCTACGGAATTCATATTCTTGCAATTGAGCGGACGGAAGGACGCCGCCGTATTTTAATTAAGCCCACACGATCCACCAAATTGCGGGTCGAAGATGTCCTGCTGATTGATTTTCAAGGCTCCACTGAAATCGAACAGGAACTGAAGGATTTAGGTGTTGAAATCCTTCCGCTGGGTGCAACCCATCGCTATCTCACGGATCATACGCAGGATATAGGCATGATCGAGGCGATGGTTACAGCAGAATCCCGTTTTCTGGGTCAGAACGCGGTCAAAGCCAATATCCGCACTGAGACGGGTTTGACCGTCATCGGCCTGCGACGAGGTCAAAAGGTGTTTGGCAAGGAGATGCTTTTAGTTCCTTTGCGCATAGGTGACACACTGCTACTGACCGGCTTCTGGGAGGATATTCTGAATCTACCGCAGGACGGGTCCAAGCTGTTGCCTTTAACACTTCCGAGCGAGCAAGCCGATGTTTTGCCTGCACACGATAGAGCTTTTCATGCACTTGGCGTGCTCGCGCTGGTGATCATCCTGATGGTTTTCGGCATTATTCGAAATGTGCACGCGGTCTTGATTGGTTGCCTATTGATGGGTGCGTTTCGCTGCATGGACATGAAAAATGCCTATCAATCCATCAAGTGGAAAACCTTGGTTCTAATTGTCGGCATGATGCCTTTTTCCCTCGCGCTACAGCGGACGGGCGGCGTCGCACTGGCGGTTGACCTGTTGATGAAAGTGCTGGGCGATGGTTCGCCGCGTATCGTTTTGAGTGTGCTTTTCGTGATCACCGCACTGGTTGGAATGGGGATCTCTAACACGGCCACCGCCATTCTGATGGCCCCCATCGCCTTGTCCGTTTCCCATGCGATGAATGTTCCCCCCCTACCCTTCGCCATGGCGGTTGCACTGGGCGCGTCCTGTGCGTTCATGACCCCCGTTTCCTCACCCGTTAACACATTGGTGATGGGACCCGGCAATTACCGCTTTATCGACTTTATTCGACTGGGTGTCCCTTTCGCTGTGCTCATCTTTATCGCCAGCACCCTATTGATTCCCGTCCTGCTTCCCTTTTGATCATTTAGAGGGAAATAGGGGGAGTGTAGGGACAGAGGGGAGTGTAGGGACAGAGAGATAGTGTCGTTCTCTCTTGGCGGGCCGGTTCAACGGTTCAAGGTTGTTGGCACGGATGATGCCGGAAGGGGGCGCTCGCTCGGGAGTTTGGGCACGGCCACGGACTTATTCGTGGCGACAGAGAAGAAAAAAGGGAATCCCTTGATGGTTTACAGCGGACTCATGCGCAACCGCAGTGGTCTGGGGAGTCCTGGTCTGCTACGGGGCAGCGTGTTGGTGCAATTGAGGGCGGTTTCGGTATCAACCGGTGTCCGCGGGCCGGGGACGACGCCACGCATACAACCGGAGGCCGTCCGGGGCCTCCAGCCGGGCTGACCGGTGCCTGGCGATGACCTCTTTTGTGTTGTACCGGCTCATCACCTCGGCTACGAACAAGCGCGAACCGATCACAAGCCCCTGCGTCCAGTAACGCACATGGCGCTGGACACTGATCGCCACGCCTGAGTCAGGAGCCTCGACCCCGGCCCTGCCCGCCAGTGCTTTCTCCATGGCCTCCCTGATTTGCGAAAGGTTAGTGAGCCCGAAAGAATCGCGCAGCATCGGCAGTGCAACAGCTCTCACATTGGCGGCGAACGGGTGTCGCCCCGATTGTAACCAAGCCCCGTGCGAACCAAAACGGTAATCGCCCGCCTGCTCCACAATGTGGGCGCGCACCGCGTTGTTTTC